>NZ_JBGGNO010000008.1:0-115451 GCF_041287105.1 Mycobacterium sp. SA01
GCGGGTTGACGTCGTCGAGCACCGCGTTGCCGTTGACGATCGACTGGCCGAACTTGGTGCCCAGGCCGTTGAGCGCCTCGGCGGCCGCGCTGAGCGTCAAGTTCAGCTTGACCGGATCCACCTTCTCCGAAATCGAGGTGACCGTCTCGAACAAGGTGTTGAACTCGGTGGTGACCCCCGAGGTCTTGATGACGTCGCTGCTCGAAATCCGGGCCTTCACCGGATCTTTCGGGCTGGTGAACGACACGTACTTGTTGCCGAAGACGGTGCTGGCTTTGATCTGGGCATCGACGTTGGCCGGGATCAGCGAGATGTAGTGCGGGACAACCTCGAGCGTCAGCTCGGCCACCGACTTGCCGTCGCGGTTCACCGAGGCGACTTTGGTGACGCGGCCGATCTCGACCCCGTTGTAGGTGACCTTCGAGCCCGGGTCCATCACCAGACCGGCGCGATCGGACACCATCGTCAGGGTGGTCTTGCGGGTCAGGTCGCCCCGGAATTGCAGGTACACCAGCGTGGCCAGCACGAGGGCCAGCAGCAGGAACACCACACCCGCGAGCTTGAGCGGCGGGCGCCGGGATGAGTTGAGCGGCGTCGTCATCCGCTACACCGTGAGGTTGAAGTTCGGGTTGGTGCCGTAGAGCGCCAACGAGGCGAGGAGAACCACCGTCGCGACGGCGACCAGCGATGCGCGCATCGAGATGCCGACCGCCTCGCCGACGCCGACCGGACCGCCGCTGGCGTTGTAGCCGAAGTAGCAGTGATTGATCATCACGAACATCGCGATGATGATGGCGACGACAAACGACCAGAACACGTCGTCGGGCCGCAGGAACGTCCGGAAGTAGTGGTCGTAGGTGCCCGTCGACTGGCCGTAGAACACCGTCGTCGTGAGCTGCGCGGCCAGGAACGACAGCAGCAGCGCCATCGCATACAGCGGAATGATCACGACCATGCCGGCGAGGATGCGCGTCGACACCAGGTAGCTGATGGACTTGATGCCCATCACTTCGAGAGCGTCGATCTCCTCGGCGATGCGCATGGCGCCCAGCTCGGCGGTGGCGCCGGCGCCGACCGTCGCGGCCAGTGCGTGCCCGGAGACCAGCGGAGCGACGACACGGACGTTCACCAGTGCCGCAACGAAGCCGGTGAACGCCTCGACACCGATATTGCCCAGGGACGCATAGCCCTGGATCGCGATCAGCGAGCCGCCGGACAGCGTCACGAAACCGACGATCGCGATGGTGCCGCCGATCACGGCCATCGCGCCGGTGCCCATCCCGATCTCGGCGATCAACCGCAAGGTGGCGCGGCGGTAGTAGCGCAGCGCGTGCGGGATCTGGCCGACGGCGGTGACGGTGAACCAGGCCACGTCGCCCACCCGGTCGATGAAGCGACCGGGGGCCGATGCCCATTTGGTGGCGCTGGTGTACGCGCGGGGGTAGCGGGACCGAAGGACTGCTGCAGTACTCATCTCAGTGCCCCGTTCCGAACTTGACACCGATAGTTGTCAGGACGACGTTCACAGCGAACAAAGCGACCACGGAGAGCACGAGCGTTTCGTTCACCGCGGTGCCGAGGCCCTTGGCGCCGCCGGAGACGGTCAGGCCGCGGTAGCAGCCGACCAGGCCGGCGATGAGCCCGAAGGTGAGCGCCTTGACGATCGAGATGATGACCTCCGGCAATCCGGTGATCAGGGTGAGCGTGGAGACGTAGGCGCCTGCGGAGATGTTCTGCATGTAGACGCCGAAGATGAAGCCGCCGACCAGGCCGACGGTGATGACCGCGCCGTTGAGGAGCACGGCGACGAACGTCGCGGCAACCACCCGGGGCAGCACGAGGCGGTGGATCGGGTCGATGCCGAGAACCTCGAGGGCGTCGATCTCTTCGCGAATGGTGCGCGCGCCCAGGTCGGCGCAGATGGCCGTGGACCCGGCGCCGGCGACGACCAGCACGGTCACGATCGGGCCGAGCTGGGTCACCGCGGCCAGGGCCGCACCGGCTCCGGAGACGTCGGCTGCGCCGAACTCCACCAGCAGGATGTTGATCGTGAAGATGATGAGGATGGTGTTGGGGACCGCGACGGCGATGGTCGGCAGGAAGGTCACCCGGAACTGGAACCAGCCCTGAAGAATGAACTCGCGCCACTCGAACGGCCATTTGGTGGTCGCCTTGGCGGTGAGGACGCACATGCGGAAGAAGCCGCCGATGGCGGTGAGGGCCGGACGGGCCTTGTCCTGGAGGTAGCCGCCGACGCCAGTGGTCGCGGCGGTCACCGGTTCACCCACATGACGGGACCATGTCGGTCGTCGCGTGGCGGCAGTCCGACTGGCACGTACCCTCCTTGCCCCGACCCGTGGTGAGTGAGTGTCGTCTCCCTACTACTCAGTAGTAAGGCGGACCACAGGAATGTACCCGATGCCTCACGGGCCGTGCACCGCATCTGCACTATTGACCCTCCATCCCCACTACTCGATTTTTGTCGCATCCGTTAGCCATTCGGTCATCAGCCGGGATTGGCTGCCTCCGAACCGGTTTCATCGACGGGATCCGTTGCGGCACTGGCGCTGAACCGAATCCGCAATTCCGTCTTCAGCACCTTGCCCGCGGGGTTGCGGGGCAACGCGTCGACGATCTCAAGCCCCTTGGGGTGTTTGTAGCGTGCCAGGCGTTCGGTCAGAAATTCGTCAAGTTCTTCCAGCCGCAGCGCGGCGGCGTTGATCGCGGCGACCGCCACCGGCACCTCACCCCATTTGGGGTGGGCCCGGCCGATGACCGCCACCTCGACGATCGCCGGGTGGGCGGCCAGTACGTTCTCGACCTCGGCGCAGTAGATGTTCTCGCCGCCGGAGATGATCATGTCCTTCTTGCGGTCGACCACCCAGATGTAGCCATCGGCGTCGGCGCGGACCAGGTCGCCGGAGTGGAACCAGCCACCCGCGAACGCCTCGGCGGTGGCCTGCGGGTTGTTCCAGTAACCGGCCATGAGAGTTGGTGCGCGATAGACGATTTCGCCGACCTCCCCCACCGGGACGTCGTTCATGTCTTCGTCGACGATGCGCGCAGCGACGGTCGGGATGACCTTGCCCACCGACCCGCGCTTCCGGATCGCGTCGTCGCCGAGGAGCATGCACGTCACCGGAGACATCTCGGTCTGGCCGAACGCGGCGAGAATCTTGCTGTCCGGGAACGTCTCGGACATCTCGCGCAGCAGGGTGTCCGACGCCGGGGCCGCACCCCAGGACAGCGCCCGCAACCGGATGTCGCGCGGCTTGGCCTTCTGCGCCGCGCAGACCGCCTGCCATTGGGCGGGCACCAGGAAGATGCCGGTGACCCGCTCGGCCTCGAGCACGTCGAGCAGCTGGCCCGGGTCGAATCCGCCCAGCGGGTGGATGACCGTCGGCGTGCCGAGCATCAGGCCGCCGAGGGTGTTGCCGATACCGGCGATGTGGAACAGCGGAACCCCGATGAACCCGACGTCGCTGTTGATGTCGGGGCCGGTGGTGTACATGCCGGTCATCGCCTGACCGGCCAGATTGGTGTGGGTCAGCACCGCGCCCTTGGGCCGCCCGGTGGTGCCCGAGGTGTACATGATCAGCGCCGGACTGTCGTTGGGGATGTCCACCGGCTGGTGCTGCTCGCCCTCTTCGACGATCAGATCCTCGTAACCGAGCACCCCGTCCTCGGTCGCGCCGCCGGCGACGATCACGGCGGACAGCCCCGGTGCAAGGTCGCGCACGGCCTTGGCGACGTCGGCGAGCACCGTTTCGGTGACCAGCACGGCCGCTTCGCAGTCCTGGACCAGGAACGCCAGCTCCGGCGGTGTCAGCCGGAAGTTGACCGGCACAGCGATCGCCCCGAGCTGAGTGGCGGCGAGCGTCGCCTCGACGAACTCCGGGCGGTTCAGCATCAGGATCATCACCCGATCGCCGAAGCCGACACCGCGGCGGCTCAACGCGTCGGCCAGCTTGGTGACCCGGTGGTCGAACTCGGCCCAGGTCGTCGTGCGGCCCATGAACCGCAACGCGGTGGCGTCGGGTTGCATGAGCGCATGACGCGCCAGCTGGTTGGTCCAGTTCTGCCGGCGCGCCAGATACGGCTGCTCGGTCGTCGTGGTCAGCTGGCTGGTCACTGGTCTTCGTTGCCCTCTCAACAGTTCCGAATGGCGACAGTTCCCTATGTCGTAAAGGATGCGTGAACCCGGTGGCTGGAGAACGCAGAAATCGTTATATTTGATCAAATCTGTTGTTGCTTGGGTCACACTATTGCTTGGCCGCTCGCCACACAAGTCCCCGGAGGTCACGTGAACGCACCGGCTTCCACACGGGCCGGCAACCGCCGCGGAAGCCGTCGATCACAACTGTCCGACGAGGTTGCCGCGCACCTTCGCGAGGCGATCATGACCGGCGTCCTGCGGCCCGGGACGTTCATCCGGCTCGACGAGACCGCCGCTCGGCTCGAGGTCAGCATCACCCCGGTGCGGGAGGCGCTGCTGACGCTGCGCGGCGAGGGCATGGTCGCACTCGAGCCACGGCGCGGCTACGTGGTGCAGCCGCTGAGCCGCCAGGACATCGCCGACATCTACTGGTTGCAGGCCACCATCGCCAAGGAACTGGTGAGCAGCGCCGCCGACCGGCTGACCGATGAGCAGATCGACGAGCTCGAACGCGCCAACGAGGCGTTGGAGGCAGCGGTGGCCGAGGGCGACCCGGCCACCGTGGGTGCTGCCGAGTTCGCCTTCCACCGACTGCTCAACCGCGGGGCGGGCCGGATCAAACTGGCCTGGTTCCTGCTGCACGCCGCGCGGTACATGCCGCCACAGATCTACGTCACCGACCCGACCTGGGGAGCGGCCGCGGTGGACACCCACCGCCGGCTGATCGACGCGCTACGGCGACGCGACAAGGCCACCCTCGAAGAGCTGTCCGCGACGGAGTTCAACGACGGCGTGCACCGGCTGCTGGAACAGCTCGAGCGCAACGGGATGTGGCGTTAGCCGATCGACTGGCTACGAGCTCGCGGACAGCTGCTCGGCGCGGGTCTTGAGGTTGTCGGCCAGGTGCTCGAGCACGTCGTTGATCAGCTTCTTGACCATCACGGCAGGCACCGGCAGGGACACCTCGACCTCGAGGTCGACGGTCAGCAGGCTCGACGGCCCCATCGCGACCACCGAGAACAGCTGATCCTGCTTGGTGAACACCTCGCCCTGCTGCAGCACGGTCTGGATCTGGCCTTCGCCCGGGTAGTACACCGCCTGGATGAAGGTGCCCGACTGGCCCTGGATCTCCATGTCGAGCCGCAGCTGGCTGGGCCGGCCATCGTCATAGCGGGCCAGGACATACACGGCCTTGGCCTCGGGGTTCCATTCCGGATAGGTCTCGAAGTCGGCGACTATCCGGAGGATCGTGTCGGCATCGGCGTTGACTTCAACGGTCTTGCTGACGAGCGGCATCGGCCGATCATATCGGCCTCAGGCGGGTGCCTTCTTGGCCGCGCCGGCCACATCGGGCATGCCCAGCGGGGATTCCACCCGCACCGTTTCGTCCCGAATCAGCCCGCGCAGCAACGCGGTACTGAATTCGGCGGCGATCTCCTTGGCGGTTCGCCGGCCGTCCGGTCGCAGCCACCGGTAGGCGCCCAGCGTCATGCCGATGTAGCCGAGCGCCACCACGTGCGTATCGCACTCGAAGAACTCACCGCTGGCGATCCCGCGGTCGATCAGGCCGTGCACGTGCTCGTAGACCTGGGTTTCCTTCTCCCGCACCTCGGCGACCTGCTCCTCGGTGAACCACTCGGCGATGTAGGGCGCCTCCTGGAAATACACCGCCGCGCCCTCGGGGTTCTCGGCGATGTTCGTCAACAGCCGCACGGTGTATTGGTAGAGCGCTTCGCGGGCGGTCCAGGACGGATCGTCGTGCACGGCTTGCAAGGTGTTCTCGGCAGCACGGCGGTAGATGTCGAACAGGATCAGCGACTTACTGGCGTAATAGTGGTAGACCGTCGCCTTGTTCAGGCCGACGACATCGGCGACGTCATCCATCCTGGTTCCGTGATAGCCGCGGGCGGCGAAGAGCTTGGTGGCGACGGCCAGCAGCTCTTCGCGCCGGGTCATCCCGTTCTCGGATGCCATGATGTCCTCGCTTGTCCTGTGCCGGCCGGCACGGTGTCATTTTGTCCGCCGACAACGCCGGCTCTCTATCAACTGGTTGGATAGTTTAATGACCGGTGTCGCGGTTGGGGCCCGCGGACTAGACTCCGGTTCTATTGCGGTGACGCTCAGGAGGTGCGAGGGATGGATCCGAATCCGGACTATGACGCGAGCGACGAGGTCGAGTACTTCTTCAGCTGGCTGCCCTGGGCGCTGCGCGGCGTCTACCCGCCGCCCGCCTATCCGCCGGTTTAATCGCCGCTGAACCGTACCTTTGCCGGCCGGCCTGCGGGCGATGCTCGCCCGCGACCCCGATGAACCGCACCGCGCGGCCAGCTCCCTGGAGCTTCTCTTCGACCTCGTTTTCGTGGTCGCCGTATCTCAGTCTTCCGGTGCGCTGCACCATCTTTGGGAGGAACAGCACTTCGCCTCAGGTGTAGCGGCCTATGCGATGGTGTTCTTCGCGATCTTCAACGCCTGGATGAACTTCACCTGGTTCGCCAGTGCCTACGACACCGACGACTGGCTCTACCGGCTGACCGTCTTCGTACAGATGGCCGGCGCCCTGGTGATCGCCGCAGGCGCGCAGAGCGCGATGCTGTCCAACGACTTCGGCGCCATCGTCGCCGGGTACGTGATCATGCGGGTGGCCAGCGCAGCGCAATGGATCCGGGCGGCGATCAGCGATCCGCACTACCGCGGCACCTGCGTGCGGTACGCGATCGGCATCGTCGTCGCGCAAGTGCTGTGGGTGTCCTGGTGGTTCCTGCACGGCCCGGTCTGGTTGTTCCCGCTGCTGGCGGTGGCCGACCTGTCGGTGGCGCTGATCGCCGAGCGGTACCGGGCGACGGCCTACCACCACCATCACATCGCCGAGCGGTACGGCCTGTTCACGCTGATCGTTCTCGGCGAATCGATTCTGGCGGCGGCCAATTCGATTATCGGCGGACTGTCGAACGACGACGCCCGCGTCGGACTGATCGGGGTCGCGGTCTGCTCACTGGCGATCGTGGCCTCGATGTGGTGGATATATTTCGACCGTCCGCAGCACCACCAGACCCTGACCAGGCGCCGCTCGTTCTACTGGGGCTACCTGCACTACTTCATCTTCGCCTCGGCAGCGGCCTTCTCGGCCGGGGTGGAGGTCATCGTCGCCGAACATCTCGGCGAAGGCCACTTGCCACACACGGTCGCCGGGCTGACGTTGACAGTCCCGCTGGCGGTGTTCCTGCTGACGACGTGGCTGGTGCTCGACGCAGGACGCCGCGACGTCGTCCAGTCCGTCGGCGTCGTGCTGCTGACCGCCGCGATGCTGGCCGCGGCGCTGCTGCCCGAGCCCACGATCGCCGCGGCCCTGATCATGGTCGCGGCGGCGGCGCTGGTCAGCTGGCGGCACGCGGCCGATAAGCTTGCGCACTTGTGAGCGACTGGACAACGACCGCGGCCCGTCCGCACGAGATGCGGCTGCGGCTGGACTCCTACCCCGTGACCGGCACCGTCGAGGCGCGCTACGGCGACATGGATTCCAACGCCCACCTCAACAACCTGGCTCTGGAAGCGATGCACGAGAACGCCCGGGCGACCATGAACCGCAGCCTGTTTCCCGACATCTACGACGTGACCACCCGGCGGCTGCGCCTGGTCACCTCACAGAACGCGGTGCACTTCCTCGCCGAGGCGCACTGGCCGGGCACCATCGAGACCGGCGCTGGGGTCGGGCGGGTCGGGCGCACCTCGTTCGTGGCGTCGACCGGATTGTTCGTCGACGGCCGTTGTGTCGGGGTGTGTGACACCGTGCTGGTGCTGCTCGGCGACGACGGACCGGTTCCGATTCCCGACGACGCGCTGGCGGCGCTGGAAACCGTGCGGCTCAAATCGCCGCAGGCGTAGGCCTCGTCAGCTGAGCCTTCAACGACTGTCACTCTCGCGCAGCAGGAACATCGCCGTCGGGCACCGTCACGATGACCGTCGTACCCCCTCCGGGAGTCTCGATCAGCTGCACCGATCCGCCCATCGCTTCGACACCGACCACCAGCGACGACAGTCCGATGTGCCCCTCGGCGACCTTCTCGTTCAGAACAGCCGGGTCGAAGCCGACGCCATTGTCGACCACGCGCAGCACCAGCGAACCGGCCTCGTGATCCAGCTCCACCCGCAGCCGGGTCGCCCGAGAGTGCTTGTGCGCGTTAGCTAATAGCTCGCGCGCGGCACGGTAGAGCAGGGCTTGGGCCGCCGGCTTGCCCACTTCTTCCACCGCGCAGTCGATGGTGACGTTCCAGCGCCGCTCGTACTGGCCGACCAGCTCGCGCAGCGCCGCGCCCAGTCCGACCTGGGCCAGCACCTGGGGATGCAGCGTCGAGACCGCGCTGCGCAGCATGTTGATGGCGTCCTGCAGCGCGGTGTCGACCCGCTCGAACCCGATGGCGGAGGGTTGCTCGCGCAGGTCCTCCAGATCCAGCCGAGCGGCGAGCAGGTTCTGCAGCGGCCCGTCGTGGAGTTGTTCGGACAGTTGCCGGTTGTTGCGCTCGTCGGCCTGCATCGACTCCGAGACCAGCCGGCGCCGCACCTCGAGAAGCGAACGCACCCGGGCCCGGCGGCGGGCCAGCACCAGGCACAGCGCGGTGGTGGCCAGCGCCAGCCAGGCCAGGCAACCGACCTGGACGTAGACGACGTTGGGCAGACCCATGGTGTCGTCGCGCTTGGAGTAGATGATCCAGGCCACCAGGTACCCGACCGCCGTGCCGGCACCGATCAGCGCGGTGATCTCCGGGCGGTCCAGGAACGCGACGGTGATCGGGATCAGGAAGAAGATCGGCAGCAGCCAGCTCGTCGCGCCCCCGGAGGCGACGCACATGGCCAGCACCGCGACCACGTCGATGGCCGTCGACGCCCAGCCGAACCACCACTGCAACGGCCTGCGGAGCACGACGGTCAGCCATACCGCGGCGGTGCCGGTGTAGACGATCAGCACCGACCAGTACACGGCGGGCAGCCAGTGGTCGACGCCTTCGATCCACACCAACAGCCCGATCAGCACGATCAGCGGCAGTCGTAGGACAGCCGCGACCCGGACCGGCTCGGTACCCAGGAAATCGGCCGCGCGGCTCAGCGGGGCCGGCAGATTACTCAAGCAGCCCCCGCCGCATCGCCTCGGCGACCGCCGCCGCCCGGTCCCCCACACCCAACTTCTCGTACAGCCGCTGCACATGGGTCTTCACCGTCGACGGCGCCAGGAACAACTCCTCGGCGATCGCCGGGATACTGCGTCCGCCGGCGATCATGCCCAGCACCTCGCGTTCCCGCGAGCTCAGCGACGGCCCGGACGGCTCGGCACGGCGCCGGATCTCGACGGCCAGACCAGATGCCAGCCGGGGCGCCAGAACGTCGCGACCCTTCGCGCAGTCCAGCACCGCGTTGACGATCTCGGATCGGCTGGAGTCCTTCGGCAGGTAGCCGGCCGCCCCCTGTTGCAGCGCGTGATAAACGATTTCGGCGTCGTCGTGTGCGGAGACCAGCAGCACCCGGGTCGGCAGTTCGTCGCGGCGCACGGCGGCCGCCACCTCGGCGCCGTCCATTCCGGGCATCCGGTAGTCGAGCAGCGCCACGTCGGGCTGGTGTTCCTTGATCGCCGCCAGCGCCGACGAGCCGTCCTCGGCCTCGGCGACCACCTCGACCTCACCGCTGCCCGACAACGCCCGAACCAGTCCGTCACGGAACAGCGGGTGGTCATCGCCGACGACGACGCGCACCTTTCGGTTATCGGGCATGCCAGGAGCTTCCCACAGGGGTCCACCGATCGGGGGACAAACACTTCATCCCTCGCAGGGGCCTATCAGCGGACAGACAGCTCCCGACCTGCGCGGGATAGTCGATTCATCGCCGAAAACCATCGGCCGCAGAAGCAAGGAGACGGACATGGACCGCACATTCACTCGTCGCTTCACCACCGCCCTGGCGGGTCCCACGCTCGCGGTGGGCGTTCTGGCCGGCACCTTGATCGTCGACACCCCCGCAGCGACCGACACCATGGGCCTGAGCCTCGCCTCGGCCTCCTCGGCCGGACTGGTCGACATCCACCTCTAACTCCACTCAGCAGCCGCGAAACTGCGCGAAAGCGAGGAGGTCAGTTGGGCACTTCCCGTCACCCGTCCGCGAGATACCGGAGGTTTATTGGTCGCTAACCCTCTTACTCCACATGACAACGAGGCCCTCCCTATGGTCATAAGGGAGGGCCTCGTTGTTGTTTAGACGGGTGTCATATCGTGACGGTCATGGATTTCGCCATGTCTGCCAAGGGTGCTGACTACCACAAACGCCTCACCGAGTTCATGGTCGAACATGTCTTCCCGGCCGAGAAGGTCTACGACGAGTACCGCGAGGCCGCGGGCCCCGGTGACTTCACCGTGCCGCCGGTGGTCGAGGAACTGAAGGTACTGGCCCGCAAGCAGGGGTTGTGGAACCTGTTCCTGCCGCCCGAGTCGGGGCTGACCAACCTGGAGTACGCGCCGCTGGCCGAGTTGACCGGCTGGAGCACCGAGATCGCGCCCGAGGCGATCAACTGCGCGGCGCCCGACACCGGCAACATGGAGACGCTGCACCTGTTCGCCACCGAAGAGCAGCGCAAGACGTGGCTGGAGCCGCTGCTGGCCGGCGAGATCCGCAGCGCCTTCTCGATGACCGAACCCGCGGTGGCATCCAGCGATGCCCGAAACATCCAGACCCAGATGGTCCGCGACGGGGACGACTACATCATCAACGGCCGCAAGTGGTGGACCTCAGGCGCCAATGACCCGCGCTGCAAGGTGCTGATCGTGATGGGCCGCACCAACCCGGACGCCGCCTCGCATCAGCAGCAGTCGATGATCCTGGTGCCCACCGATACCCCCGGCGTGCAGATCCTGCGCTCGACGTCGGTGTTCGGCTGGCAGGACCAGCACGGCCACGCCGAGGTGATCTACGACAACGTGCGGGTGCCGGCATCGAATCTGCTGGCCGAGGAGGGCATGGGCTTCGCGATCGCGCAGGCGCGGTTGGGCCCGGGCCGGATCCATCACTGCATGCGTGCGATCGGCGTCGCCGAGCGTGCGCTCGCGCTGATGACCCATCGCGCCCGGACCCGCATCGCGTTCGGCAAGCCGCTGGCCGATCAGGGTGTGGTGCAGCAGCAGATCGCCTTGTCCCGCAACGAGATCGACCAGGCCCGGCTGCTCTGCCAGAAGGCCGCCTGGACCATCGACCAGCACGGCAACAAAGAGGCCCGCAATCTGGTCGCCCAGATCAAGGCCGTCGCGCCGCAGATGGCCTGCAACGTCATCGACCGCGCCATTCAGGTGCACGGTGGCGGCGGGGTCAGCGATGACTTCCCGCTGGCCCGGATGTACGGCTGGCAGCGGGCCATGCGGATCTTCGACGGACCCGACGAGGTTCACATGCGCAGCATCGCCCGCGCCGAGATCGGCGCCGAGCCAAGTGCTTTCGCGGCGGCGGTGACCGGCGCGTGAGCCATACTGCACTGTCGGGTGCGTGGAACTTTCGCGATATCGCCGACACCACAGGAATCCGGCCGGGCAAGTTCTTCCGGTCCAGTGAGCTCAGCCGGCTCGACGACGACGGCCGGGAGGCCTTCCGCCGCCTGGGTATCACCGATGTCGCCGACCTGCGCTCACCGCAGGAGTTGGAGCGCCGCGGCTCCGGTGCGGTGCCCGACGGCGTCGCCATCCATCTGCTGCCGTTCCCGGACCTGTCCAACACGACAGCCGAGGCGCCGCACGAGACCAGCTGGCAGAAGATGATGACCGAGAAGGTCGACGACGAGAACGTCGAAGACGCCGCCGAACGCTTCATGACCGGCGAATACGAGAAGTTCCCAGTCCTTGCCGGTGCGCAACGCGCAGTGCGCCAAGTGTTTTCGTTGTTGAGTGCGGGACGCCCGGTCATCACGCACTGCTTCGCGGGCAAGGACCGCACCGGCTTCACCGTCGCAGTCGTGTTGGAGTCCATCGGCGTGCCGCGCGACGCGGTGCTCGCCGACTTCCTGCGCAGCAACGACGCCGTCGAGTCGCTGCGTGAGCGGATCATGGAGTCGATCGTCGACCGGGCCGGCGAGACACCGGAGATCACCACGTTCGCCGAGGCGCGGCTGACCAACGGGGTGCTCGGTGTGCGGGAGGGCTACCTGGCCACCGCGCATCAGGTGATCGCCGAGAACTACGGCGGCCTGGATGGCTTCCTGCGCACTGCCGGGGTGTCCGAAGAGGACGTCGCGCGCACGCGCAAAGAACTACTGGGTTAGCAGCAGACCGGCCACCCACACCGCGGTGGCGATCAGCCCGCCGGTCAGCTCGACACCGACCGAGAGCGCAGCGGCCTTCAGCGCAAGGACCGTTGCCGCCCAGGCACGCCGCTGATCGCGCCTGGCTGCCAGTTCGGCGAGGTACACACCGAGCACGAACCCGAACAGCAGGCCGATCACCGGCACCACGAAGAAGCCGATGACGCCCAGTACCGCACCGGCGGCCAGCGTCCATCTGCCGACCTCGCCGGCACGCATCCGCCGGGCGGGCCACAGGTACTTGATCAACAGGCTCGCGCCGAGCACCACGGTGACCACCCCGAGCACCAGCCAGGACACCAGACTGTGCTCGACGGTGGCCCACACCGCGATAGCCGCGTAGACCAGCAGGGTGCCCGGCAGCAGCGGCACGATGACGCCGACCAGCCCGATGGCGATGGCCAACGCCACCAGAACGACGCCGCCGGTGCTCACCCGCCCGAGCCTAGGACACCATCTCGGGATTCAACTGGACACCTGTCTATTACAGGTCTGCCAGTCACTGGGCTGATCCTCGCGGCGGGAGAGTCACGCTGGACCATTGCCGCTCAGGCATACCCCAACGTTGCAGTTCATCGGTCCTACCGGCAGAAATCTGCATTCGCCGAAGTAAAATAGACAGGTGTCCATTACCTGATGAGCGAACCCCCTCGAAATTCCGATTCGGGATCTCCGGGCACCGCCACCCGCGCTCGGGGTACGGAGTTCGCGGGTGAACCCTGCCATTCCATACACTGGCATCTTCCACCCCGCCTCCGCATGACCAACAGATCGGATCGCACTGATGATCATCGGGATTCCACGTGAGTCTCTGCCTGGGGAAACACGTGTCGCCGCCACACCACAGACGGTCGGACAACTCATCAAGCTCGGGTACGAGGTACTGGTGGAGTCCGGTGCGGGTGTCGCGGCGAGCTTCTCCGACGAGGCATTCGTCGAGGCCGGTGCGAGTATCGGGACGGCCGCGGAAGCGCTGGCCACCGAGATCGTCCTCAAGGTCAATGCGCCCACCAGTGCAGAGATCGCCGCACTGCGCGACGGCGCCACGCTGATCAGCCTGATCTCCCCCGCGCTGAAACCCGAGCTCGTCGAGGAACTGTCCCGCCGTCCCATCACAGTGCTGGCGATGGACGCCGTGCCGCGGATCTCGCGAGCCCAATCTCTGGACGTCCTGTCGTCGATGGCCAATATCGCGGGCTACCGCGCCGTCGTCGAGGCAGCACATTCGTTTGGCCGATTCTTCACCGGCCAGGTGACCGCGGCGGGCAAGGTCCCGCCGGCCAAGGTGTTGGTCGTCGGCGCGGGTGTGGCCGGCCTGGCAGCGATCGGCGCCGCGGGCAGCCTCGGCGCCATTGTGCGCGCCACCGACCCGCGCCCCGAGGTCGCCGATCAGGTCAAATCCCTTGGTGGAGAATACCTTTCAATCGAATCCCCCGAGGCCGAGGTATCGGCCACCGGGTACGCCAAGGAGATGGGTGACGATTACAAGGCCCGCGAGGCGCAGCTCTACGCCGAGCAGTCCGAGGATGTCGACATCATCATCACGACGGCGCTGATTCCCGGGCGGCCCGCACCGCGCATCATCACCGCCGACATGGTCGCCTCGATGAAATCGGGCAGTGTGATCGTCGATATGGCCGCAGCCAACGGCGGCAACGTCGAGGGCACCGTCAAGGACCAGGCCGTCCTGACCGACAACGGCGTGACCATCATCGGCTACACCGACCTGGCCGGCCGGTTGCCCACCCAGGCATCGCAGCTCTACGGCACCAACCTGGTCAACCTCCTCAAACTGCTGACCCCGGACAAAGACGGCACGCTCGTCCTCGATTTCGACGACGTCGTGCAACGGTCGGTCACCGTGGTCCGCGACGGCGAAACGACGTGGCCACCGCCACCGGTACAGGTATCTGCCGCCCCGGCGCCTGCCGCGACAGCCGCCCCGGCCGTGCAGCAGACCAAACAACCGATGACGATGGGCCGGCGGCTCGGCATCACCTTCGGCGCCGCCGCCGTGCTGTTCCTACTGATCGCGTTGTCCCCGGCCGCACTGCAGGTCCACCTGACGGTCTTCGCATTGGCGATCGTGATCGGCTACTACGTCATCGGTCACGTGCACCACGCCCTACACACCCCGTTGATGTCCGTGACAAACGCCATCTCGGGCATCATCGTCGTCGGCGCGCTGCTCCAGATCGGCCACGGTGACATCATCGTCACCACATTGGCCGCCGTCGCCATCCTGCTTGCCAGTATCAACATCTTCGGTGGCTTCGCGGTGACGCGTCGCATGCTCGCGATGTTCTCGAGGAGCTAGAGTTGTTCACATTGGAAACGGCCGCCACGGCGGCCTACATCGTCGCTGCCCTGCTGTTCATCCTGGCGCTGGCCGGGCTGTCCAAGCACGAAACATCGCGGGCCGGAAACACATTCGGCATGGCCGGCATGGTTGTCGCGCTGGTCGCCACCATCGCGCTGGCGCTGGCCCGCCATATCGAGCCGTTGGGACTGGGCCTGCTGATCGCAGCCATGGCCATCGGTGCCGCGATCGGGTTGTGGCGTGCCCGCGTCGTCGAGATGACCGGTATGCCCGAGCTGATCGCCCTGCTGCACAGCTTCGTCGGCCTGGCGGCGGTGTTGGTCGGCTGGAACGGCTACCTGCACGTCGAACACGATCTGGCCGGCGCCGAGGCCGCAGTGCTGAGCAACGAGGGCATGCTCGGCATTCACTCCGCCGAGGTGTTCATCGGCGTGTTCATCGGCGCCGTGACCTTCACCGGATCGATCGTCGCCAACCTGAAACTGTCGGCGCGAATCAAATCAGCGCCACTGATGTTGCCCGGCAAGAACTTTCTCAATGTCGGTGCCCTGGTGCTGTTCTTTGCCTTCACCGTCTGGTTCGTCATCGAGCCGCAGCTGTGGCTGCTCGTCGTCGTCACGGTGTTGGCGCTGCTGCTGGGCTGGCACCTGGTCGCCTCGATCGGCGGCGGCGACATGCCCGTCGTGGTGTCGATGCTCAACAGCTATTCCGGTTGGGCTGCAGCAGCTTCGGGCTTCCTGCTGTCCAACGACCTGTTGATCGTCACCGGCGCGCTGGTCGGATCTTCGGGTGCCTACCTGTCCTACATCATGTGCAAAGCCATGAACCGCTCGTTCATCTCGGTCATCGCTGGAGGATTCGGTATCGAAGCAGGGCCGGCCGAGGACAAGGACTACGGCGAACACCGCGAGATCACCGCCGAGGGAGCCGCCGAACTCTTGTCGTCGGCCAGTTCGGTGATCATCACCCCGGGCTACGGGATGGCGGTGGCCCAGGCCCAGTACGGCGTAGCCGAACTGACTCGCAAGCTACGCGAGCGTGGTGTCACCGTGCGATTCGGTATTCACCCCGTCGCGGGCCGCCTGCCCGGACACATGAACGTGCTGCTGGCAGAGGCCAAGGTGCCCTACGACATCGTGCTCGAAATGGACGAGATCAACGACGATTTCGAGGGCACCTCGGTGGTGTTGGTGATCGGTGCCAACGACACCGTGAACCCGGCGGCGTCGGAAGATCCGAGCAGCCCGATCGCCGGTATGCCGGTGCTGACGGTCTGGAACGCCGAGCACGTCATCGTGTTCAAACGGTCCATGGCCTCCGGGTACGCCGGTGTGCAGAATCCGCTGTTCTTCCGCGAGAACACCCAGATGCTGTTCGGCGATGCGCGCGACAGGGTCGACGACATCAATGCCGCGCTGTAATTCCGGGCGTCGAACCTAGAGCTTGCCGGCCAGGTCTACGAGGTCCGTTGCGGTGACATCGAATTCGTCGGGCTCGAACGGAACCCGATAGCGCCCCGGTTGTCCCCATTCCAGCGGCCGGTCGACGTAGGCGGTCCGCAGTCCGGCATCGCGGGCGGCGCGCAGGTCACTGGGATGGGCGGCCACCAGCATGGCCTCCTCGGGCGCCGCATCCAGGATCTGCGCGCAGCCCAGGTAGGCCTCGCGGTCAGGCTTGTAGTGACCGAAGATTTCGGCCGACAGCACGCAATCCCACGGCAGGCCAGCATGTTTGGCCATGTCGGTCAGTAGCGAGACGTTGCCGTTCGACAGCGTGGTGATGATGAAGCGTTCCTTGAGCCGGTGTAGGCCTTCCACGGCGTCCGGCCACGGAGCCAACCGATGCCACGCGCGGTTGAGGTGGTCGATGTCTTCCTCGTCGGCCTGGATGTCGTCGTCGCGGAGCAACTCGTCGAGGATCCTGCGGTGCAGATCGTCCAATCGGGTCCACGGCAGCTCGCCACGGCGAACCAGATCCATCGCGGGAACGTAGCCGGCCCGCCAGCGGTCGGCGAACTTGGCCCAATCCCGTTGCAGACCTTGAGATTCACCGAACTGTTCGAGTTCGCCGATGATGCTGGAACGCCAGTCGACGACCGTGCCGAACACGTCGAAGGCCAGCACGCGGATCATGGATGCACCTGCGTGCCGGCCGACGACGCGATCACGTTCAGCCGAGCTTGAAGGAGGCGTGCTCGGCGGCTGAGAGGTCGTCGATCGTCGACCACTGTGCGGCCACGTCGTCGACGGTCGGGACATGGTCGAAGGTGACGCCCTCGTTCTGGAACAGCGCCGCGCGCTGCACCTTTCCACCGCCGACGATGAACACTGAGGCGGAGTCCGGAACCTCTTCGGTGCACAGGTAGCCGACCACAGGTGCGACGTACTCCGGGGTGAGCTTCTTGAACACCTCGGGCGGCAGGATGTCCTCGGTCATGCGGGTCGCGGCGATGGGCGCCAGCGCGTTGGCCTTGATGTTGTACTTGGCGCCTTCCTGGGCCAGCGTGTTGATCAGGCCGACGAGGCCGAGCTTGGCGGCGCTGTAGTTGGCCTGGCCGAAGTTGCCGAACAGGCCGCTGGTGGAGGTGGCGACGACGATCCGGCCGTAGCTCTGCTCGCGGAAGTGCGGCCAGGCGGCGCGGATCACGTTGTAGCCGCCGTACAGGTGGACCTTGAGCACCGAATCCCAGTTCTCGAACGGCATCTTGTGGAAGGTGCCGTCGCGCAGGATGCCCGCGTTGCTGACGATGCCGTCGATCTTGCCGAACTCCTCGATCGCGGTCTTGACGATGTTCTCGCCGCCCTCGGGCTCGGCGACAGAGTCGTAGTTGGCGACCGCGCGACCGCCGGCGTCCTTGATCTCCTGGACCACCTGGTCGGCCATGTTGTGGCCGGCGCCGGTTCCGTCACGCGCGCCGCCGAGGTCGTTCACCACGACGCTGGCGCCCTCGCGTGCCAGTGTCAGCGCGTACTCGCGACCCAGACCGCCACCGGCTCCGGTGACGACGATGACTCGATCAACAACTCCGGGCATGGGCCTTCCTCTCCTGCGACTGACGGAACGTAACTCTTGTATACGTGGGCCGCCGGAGCTGAGGGCACCCGGGTTGGCGTCAGACCTTCCGGGCGACGACGAACGTCGCGAACGCATCCGGATCGTCGGCCATCGGGATGTCGATCCAGCGGCCGAGCCTGCGCATCTCGTCGACGGCGTGCTGTCCGGTGGCCAGCCAGCCGTGTGCGTTCAACCACTCGGTGAGGTCGGCACGGTCCGGGTCGTTGTAGGTCAGGTTCTGCATGTCGATGGTGCGCTCGATGCCCAGCTGGTCGGCGAACTTCTCGAAGCGTTCCCGCATCTCTTCGCGACGCTCCTCGGAGTGGTGTCCGACCGCTTCGGCGGACACCCGGCTGCCGGGCGCGCTCAACTCCGTGACCAGTTCGAACAACCGGTCCTGAGCGTCGGCGGGCAGATACATCAGCAGTCCCTCGGCCAGCCACGCGGTCGGCTGCGACGGATCGAAGCCCTGCGTCTTCAGCGCGGCCGGCCAATCCTGGCGCAGGTCGACGGGAACCTCGCGGCGATCGGCGACGGGCTGCACGTGGTGGGCGGCCAGCTTGTCGGCTTTGTATTCGAGAACCAGCGGCTGGTCGATCTCGTAGACCCGGGTGCCTGCCGGCCAGTCCAGGCGGTAGGCCCGGGAATCCAGGCCCGACGCCAGGATCACGATCTGACGAACGCCGTCGGCCACCGCCTCGGCGAAGAAAGCATCGAAGAAATGGGTCCGGACCGCCTGATAGTTCAGCATGTGACCGAACATCGCGGCCGCCTCGGGTTCGGCGCCGGCCAGCTTGTCGGCCAACGAGTCGTCGAGGAAGTGCTCCCACATCCCGGTCCCGGCGCCCTCGACCAGGATCCGCGCGTACGGATCCTGGATCAGGGGGTCGGGCTGCTCGGTCTCGCGGGCCCGCGCGGCGGCCACCAGTACAGCGGTCGATCCCACGCTTGTCGCGATGTCCCAGGTGTCGTCATCAGTGCGCGTAGTGCTCATCGGCAGCGGTATCCCATTCGGTGTCGCTTGACTGCTGCACACTGGGTGAAGGCCCCGTTGAGGACCGGATATCAACCCAGGTCAGCCAGATTGATACGTCAAGGGTACCGAGAAACTTAGCCAGACTATGCGACTGTGGCGGAGGTCACCGGCTCAGGAGACGGTGCGCCAGGCCTGACCGCCGAGGAGCTGCAGGAACTGGTCGGTGATCGCGGTCAGACGATCCTGATCGCCGACGAACCCGGCATAGAAGCCCAGTCCCCACATCACGGCCATCAGCATCTCGGCAGCCGCCTCGATGTCGATGTCCGCGCGAACCTCGCCCGATTCGACGGCATCCTTGATGGCCGCCTTCACGTACCCGCGGGTGAACTCCCGCGAATCGTGGTTGGACTCGGCCAACTCCGGATGTCGCTCGGACTCCAGCACCGAGGTAACCAGGAAGGCCGCCACTGAGCGGTCCTGGCCCTGAGCGTGAACGGCCGCCTCGATGAAGACGCGGATCCGCCCCGCCAGGGTGTTCTCCCGTTGCGACTGGTGCACGGCGGACTCGATCACCGAGGCGTTCGTCTGATCGACGACCTCTTGATAGAGCAGCCGTTTGCTGGCGAAGTAATGATTAATCGCAGGTCGGGTCAAGTCGGCCCGGATGGCGATTGCCTGGAAGGTGGCAGCGTCATACCCCAATTCGCTGAACACCTCACGGGCAGCGCGCATGATGCGCTCGCGCGTTTCCGCTGCCTTAGCTGCTGGGGGGCGACCCGGGCCCCGACTGGCTGTATGCGGCACAGTCAAAATTGTGCCACAACTTTGCGCATATTTTTGACGGCGAACGACATTTGCTCAGGTCAACAACATTAGAAATATGTTCATGTTTTGCTTCACCTTCGGAATCCGTTGCCACATCAGGCGTTGGACTTCTGATCCGCGCCTGACATGCGGTTTCCGGTTCGGTTATCGGACAATGACAGATGCGTCATAATTTCCGACGAAGGAATTCGCACGAATATTCGCTCGATCCGTACGAACGCGCAGAAGTTCGCCTTAAAGAGATTGCTGAGCTTTTGCACGGACTTTGCTAGGGCCGTTTTCAGGGCATCAAAGAACCCTGCGCATTAGCCTGATCGCACGATCAGTATAGGGCGGGTACATCAGTTTCAGGTCAAATTTCGTCGGTTTGGCGAGCACGGCGCGTCGATGACTGAGCGTCTCGAAGCCCCACTTGCCGTGGTACGCACCCATACCGCTGGCACCGACCCCGCCGAACGGCAGTTGCGGAACCAGGCAGTGCACCGCCACGTGGTTGATCACCGCACCGCCGGACGGCATCCGGTCGACGAGGTCCCGCGCCGCTGACTGCGACTCGGTGAAGACGTACAGCGCCAGCGGCTTGGGCCGGGCATTGACGAAAGCGACGGCGGCATCCGCCGAATCGACCGAGAGGATCGGCAGGATCGGGCCGAAGATCTCATCCGACATCACCGGGTCGTCGGCGGGCGGGTCGACGATCACTGTCGGCTCGATCCGCAGGGCCGCGCGGTCCGACCTGCCACCGGTGACGACGGTGCCGCTGGTCGCGCTGATGAGGGACGCCAGGCGGTCGAACTGCCGCTCGTTGACGATGCGCAGCGACGGGTCCTGCTCTTCGGCGCGGAACTCCGCGATCGTCGCCACGATCTTGTCGGTCAGTTTCCCGACGATCGCGCGGTCGGCCAGCACGTAGTCCGGCGCGATGCAGGTCTGGCCCGAATTCATCAGCTTGATCCAGGCGATTCGACGGGCTGCCACGTCCAGGTCGGCGTCGGGGAGCACCACCACCGGGCTCTTGCCACCCAGTTCGAGGGTCACCGGCGTCAGGGTCGGTGCGGCGGCCGCCATGATCTTGCGACCGATCTCGGTGCCACCGGTGAACAGTGCGTGGTCGAAGCCCTGCGCCAGCAGATCCTGGGTGACCGCCGCGTCGCCCTCCACCACGCGGATGGCGTCGGAGTCGAGGTACTCCGGGACCAGCCGCGCGATGAGCGCCGAGGTGGCCGGCGCCAGCTCCGACGGCTTGATCACCACGCCGTTACCGGCGGCGATCGCGGCGACCAGCGGCGCCATGCACAGATAGAAGGGGTAGTTCCACGGGCCGATCACCAGGATCACGCCGAGCGGGTCGTACTGCACCCAGGCCCGGCCGGGCTGCTGAGCCAGGGGAAGCCTGGACTTGTGCGGCTTGACCCACTTCTTCAGCTGCTTGCGGGCGAACGCGGCCTCCGCCTTGGTCGAGCCGATATCGGCGAGCCAGGCTTCGAACGAGGATCGGCCCAGATCGCGGGCCAGCGCCTCGGCGATCTCGGGCTCCCGTTCGTCGCACATCCGCTCCACCGCGTGCAACTGCTCGGACCGCCACGACAAGGAGCGGGTGCGGCCGCTGTTGAATACCCGGCGCACATCGGCCAGCACGCCGGCGGCGCCGCCTTCGGTCGCGTGGTCACTGGTGATCTGAACGGTCATGCCAACTCCTCGATTCGATCGCGTGATTCCAGCTTGCCCCAATATCGACCCGCGGTCACAAGCCGCCTGCCCAACTTGGTCACGATCCCGGCCGTCAGCTCTGTCTTGTCGGGGCCCGCGCATTATCGTTTGACCCATGGCAACCGTCGCCAACCGAGAGGCGTACTTCGAGACCGGTCTCGAAGTACTGGCCGACGTCGGTTACGGCGGACTCAAACTGGCCGAGGTGTGCAACCGGCTCGGCGTCACGACCGGCTCGTTCTATCACTATTTCGCCAGCTGGCCGGCCTTCACCCGCGACCTGGTCTCCTACTGGGTGCAGGACCGGACCGTCCGGCTGATCGAGGCCATCCGCGAGGTTTCCGACCCGCGCAGCCGCATCGAGGCGATCATCCAGGTCGGGTTGTCCCTGCCGCACCGCGCCGAGGCCGCGATCCGGTCATGGAGTTCCGTCGACCCCCACGTACTGGCCGTCCAGAGCGAGGTCGACCGGGCGCGCTACAAGATCCTCTACGACTCGGCGATCGAAATCGTCGGCGATGCACGGCAGGCCGAGGTGTACGCCGCCTGGGCGGTCTACGTCTTCATCGGCTACGAACAGGCGATCCTGCCTCGCGATCCGGGGACGTTCGGCTGGATCGCCCGATACATGCTGGACGCGCTGGATTCGGGCAGTTTCGCCAGCGTGCCCCAGTGACCCAGCGTGCCCCAGTGACAGGGTGTTGACGCCGGGCGTGCTGTGGCGTCGGGCGGCCGATCGGATCCGGACGCGCGACCCCGAGAACGACGGCGCACGACGCGCGGCACGAGCCGCCATCGTCATCCCGATCGCCGCCGCGGTCAGCTTCGCGGTCGGCGGCGGGTCTCAGACGCCGCTGTTCACCATCTTCGGGTCGATCGCGCTGCTGATCGTGGTCGACTTCCCGGGCAACATGAACTCCCGGGCGCTGGCCTATGGCGGGTTGGGCTTCAACGGCGCGGTGCTGATCACTCTGGGCACGCTGGCGGCGCCGATCCCGTGGCTGGCGATCATGCTGACGTTCCTCATCGGGGTGGCCGTCACGTTCTCCGGGGTGCTCAGCGAGATCGTCGCGGCCGGCCAGCGGGCCACCCTGCTGACCTTCGTGCTGCCGGTGTGCACGCCGGTCGGTCCGCTCGGTGAGCGGCTGCTCGGCTGGCTGATCGCGCTGGCGATCTGCGTCCCGGCCGCACTGTTCCTCTTTCCCCCGCGCCATCACGGCGAGTTGCGCCGCCACGCCGCTGCTGTCTGCGCGGTGCTGGCCGACCGCATCGAGGGGACCGCGTCGGCCGCCGACGTCACCGCCGCGATGGACGCGTTGCGCTCCAACTTCCTCGGCGCCGCCTACCGGCCGGTGGCCCTGACCGCGGGCAGCCGAGCGTTGGTCCGGGTTGTCGACGACCTGCAGTGGTTGTGCGACCGCGTCACCGGCGACACCGGTGAGCTGCTCGGCCCGATCGGCGAGCCGGTGGTGCGGGTGCTGCGCGACTGCGCGCAGGTTCTGCTGATCACCCGGGCGGCGGCGCGGGCCGACGAACGCGCGCTGCTGGCCGCCGCGTTGATCGACCTGCGGACCATCGCGGTCGGGACCTACCGCCAGGACATCGTCGACATCCTCGCCGAACCCGACGACGAGGCTGCCATCGCGCTGGGTCGCACCCTGCTCAACCGGCGAACCGTCGGCGCGGCCACCGGCGTGACCGGGCGGCTCATCGCCAGCGCCGCGGCCGCCGATGCGCGGCCGGTGTGGGCGCGCGTCTTGGGCCGTCGGCTGCCTGAGACAGGAATCGCCGACCGGGTGTACTCCGAGACCGAGGCGGTCACCGCCCTGACCGGTGGGCACCTGGCCACCCGGTCGGTGACCGCCCGCAACAGCCTGCGCACCGGGCTCGGCCTGGCGCTGGCTGTGCTCGTCACGTTCGTGTTCCCGGTCCAGCACGGTTTCTGGGTGGTGCTCGGTGCGTTGTCGGTGTTGCGCAGCAGCGCGCTGACCACCGGCACCACGGTCGTGCGCGCGGTGATCGGGACGGTGATCGGGTTCCTCATCGGCGCCGTCGTCATCGAACTGCTCGGCGTGGATCCGATCGTGCTGTGGGTGCTGTTGCCGATGGTCGCCTTCGGGTCGGCGTATGTGCCCGAGATCGGCTCGTTCACCGCCACCCAGGCCGCGTTCACGATGATGGTGCTGATCGTGTTCAACCTGATCGTGCCGAGCGGCTGGGCCGTGGGCCTGATCCGGATCGAGGACGTCGTCGTCGGCGCGTCGGTGGGGGTCGTGGTGTCGCTGCTGCTGTGGCCGCGCGGCATCAAGACCGCCGTGCAGCACGCCATCGACGCGGCCCGCGAGGTGGGTTCCCGCTATCTGCGGGCAGCGGTCCTGCGGGTCACCCGCGGCGCCTTCGAGCAGGCCGAGAACCAGGTCAACGCGCTCAGCCACGAGGCGCTGACGGTGTCTCGGACGCTGGATGATGCTGTGCGTCAATATCTTTCGGAGAACGGCGGTCCAACGGATTCCCGGGCCCCGGTCGTCCGGGCGTCCAGCCGCGCGGTTCGGTTACGTGCGGCCGCCGACCTGATCGCCGACATCGTGCCGCCACCGCTGGCGGTCTACCCGCGGGCACGGGCGGTGCTCGAGGCGCATGCCGCGGCGATCTGCTCCCGCTTCGACGGCAGCGGCGGCACGGGTTTGGCCGCGCCGATCAGCGACGATCTGGTGCCCGCGTTGCGCGCCGAGGCCGGCAGCGACGGGTTGGCCGTCTCGGCGGCTCTGCCGCTGGTGACCGTCGCCGCCAATCTCGGCGAGCTGGAGCTGACCTATCCGCCGGAGCTGGCGAAGGTGGCGTCGAGATCGACCTGAGGGCTGCATCTTTCGGCGATTGACGACCTTCAGGTCGATCTCGTATGCCCTAGCCGGCTCGGTGCGGCATCAGCGCGCCGGGCGGCACCGTGCCGAACCGGCCAGCGTTGAAGTCCTCGAGCGCCTGGATGACCTCCGACTTGGAGTTCATCACGAACGGCCCGTAGTGGAACACCGGCTCGCGAATCGGCTTGCCGCCCAACAGGAGAACCTCCATCGCCGGCCGGTTGGAGTCCTGGGTCGCCGCGGCAGCGACCGTGATGCGGTCGCCCGGGCCGAGCACCGCGAGCTGGCCCTGCTCGACGGGGTGGCCGATCGGACCGACGGTGCCGCGGCCGGAGAGCACGTAGACGAGTGCGTTGTAGTTGCGCGGCCAGGGCAGATTGAGCTGCGCGCCCGCTTCGATAGTGGTGTGGGCCAACGTGATCGGGGTGTGCGTCATCCCCGGACCGGCCCAGCCGTCGACCTCACCGGCGATGACGCGCACCAGTGCCCCGCCGTCGCCGGACGACAGCAGGCGGACGGCCTGTCCCTCGATCGACTGGTAACGCGGCTCGGCGAACTTGTCGGCGCGTGGGAGATTGACCCACAGCTGCAGACCGTGGAACAGCCCGCCGCTCTCGACGAGTTCGGCCGGGGGTGTCTCGATGTGCAGGATGCCGGCACCCGCGGTCATCCATTGGGTGGCGCCGTCGGCGATCAGGCCACCGCCACCGTGCGAGTCCTGGTGGGCGAACCGGCCGTCGATCATGTAGGTGACCGTCTCGAAGCCGCGGTGCGGGTGCCAGTCGGTGCCTTTGGGCTCGCCGGGTGAGTATTCGACCTCACCCATCTGGTCCATGTGAATGAACGGGTCGAGGTCGGCGGCGCTGACGCCGGCGAACGCTCGCACGACGGGAAAGCCCTCGCCTTCGTACCCGCGCGGCCCGGTGGTGATGGACCGGACGGGTCGTTCGGTGTCGGACGGAGTGGCCGCGCTCAGGCGCGGTAGCGACAACGTATCTGCGGTGACTGCTGGCATGATCGACATAACCGGACCGCAGTCCGATTAATTCCTCATAAGACGCGCAGCGCCGCCGCGCGCGCGTCGGCCGCACTTGCCGTGGTCAATACCGCGGCGGCGGCGTCACGGCATTGCTGCAGCGTGACCGAGGCGAGCTTGGCGCCGACACCGGTCACCGCCGCGGCCGCCGCGGACAGCGAGGTGATGCCGAGCCCGGCCAGCACGCACGCCAGCAGCGGATCGGCGGCGGCTTCACCGCAGACCCCGACCGGCTTGCCGCGGTTGGCCCCGGCGCGGGCGGTCTGGGCGACCAGCGCCAGCACCCCCGGCTGCCACGGATCGGTCAGGGTGGCCAGTTCGGCCGACATCCGATCGGCCGCCATCGTGTACTGGGCCAGGTCATTGGTGCCGATCGACAGGAACTCGACGTGGTCGAGGATGTGCTCGGCCAGCAGCGCGGCGGCCGGCACCTCGATCATCACGCCGGGCACCAAGCCCCGCCGGCGGGCCCGGTCGGCGAACCGCTTAGCCTCCTCCGGGGTCGCGATCATCGGCGCCATCACCCACGGGGCGTTACCGGTCTGCTCGGCGGCCAGCGCGATCGCGTCGAGCTGGCGCTCGAGGATGTCGGGCTGGATGGCCTCGATCCGGATACCCCGAACGCCCAGCGCCGGGTTGGCCTCGTCGGGATGGCCGACGAACTTCAGCGGCTTGTCCGACCCGGCGTCCAGAGTGCGGATGACGACCTTGTGGCCGGCGAACGCGTCGAGCACCTCGCCGTAGATGGCGGCCTGCTCATCGACGGTCGGCTCGGTGTCGCGGTTGAGGAAGCACAGTTCGGTGCGGAACAGGCCGATGCCCTCCGCCGGGGTTTCGCGGGCGGCGCGCGCGGCCGAACCGTCCTGCACGTTGGCCAGGATCGCCACCGGATGGCCGTCGGCGGTGGCACCGGGACCGGTCCAGCCGGCCATCGCGGCGTTCGCGGCGTCGGCTGCCTCGACGGCTGCGGCCGCCTCGGAGGGGTCGGGTGAGACGGCGATGGTGCCGCTGGTCCCGTCGATGAGGACGTCGGTTCCCGCAGCCAGCTCGTCGAGGCCGTGCACGGCGACCACGCACGGGATGCCGAGCTGGCGGGCGATGATCGCGGTGTGGCTGGTCGGCCCGCCCAGCGTGGTGGCCAGACCGACGACGAGCGCGGGATCGAGTCCCGCGGTGTCGGCGGGGGCGAGATCTTCCGCGCAGAGGATGGCAGGGTGGTCCGGCACCGGCACCCCGGGTTCGGGCAGGCCACTCAATTCGGCGATCACCCGGTCGCGGATGTCGCGGAGGTCGGTGACGCGCTCGGCCATCAGCCCGCCCATCTTGGTGAACAGGTCGACGAATTGGGCCACGGCCTCGGCGGTGGCGCGCACCGCGGGCGTGCCCTCTTTGATGCGTTTTTCCGCCGCGCCCAGCCAGGCCCGGTCTTGGGCGAGCATCGCGGTGGCCGCCAGCACCTCCGAGGCAGCCCCCGTCGCCAGTGCGGCGCGTTCGCGCAATCGGTCGGCGACGGCGGACGCCGCGGCAGTGAACCGAGCGGCCTCGGAATCTCGCTGTTCTTCACCGATCTGTTCGCCGGAGTCGAGTTCCTCGATGGCAGGCGGCCGGCCAGGCCGGATGACCGGTGCATAGCGAACACCGGGGACAACTGGAACGCCGCGCAGCACCTGTCCGGCACCGAGTGAGGTAGGCGTGGAGGAGACGGTCATGTGAACTAGGTTACAACAATCCATTGACAAGTCAACACGATCGGGAGTAAAACAACACATATCAACATCCAATATGGCGCATAGCCCACACAAACGGAGAATCGTGTACCCGGAGGAACGTCAGCAGGCGATCGCGGACCGAGTGCTGTCCCAGGGACGGGTGTCGGTGGCAGAGCTCGCCCAGGCCTACGACGTCACCACCGAGACCGTCCGCCGGGATCTGGCCGCGCTCGACCGGGCCGGTGTGCTGCGACGCGTGCATGGCGGCGCGGTCCCGGTGCGGGCACTGCACGTGGTGGAGCCCGGGGTCGACGAGCGGGAGACCACCCGCGCCGACCACAAGGAAGCCATCGCCAGGGCAGCCGCCGATTTCCTGCCGCTGTCGGGCGCCACCGTGCTGTTCGACGCGGGCACCACCACCGCCCGGGTCGCCGCGATGCTGCCGTCCGACCGGGAGCTGGTGGTGGTGACCAATTCCGTACCGATCGCCGCGCGGCTGGCCGGCATGCCGTCGGTGAACCTGCAGCTGCTCGGCGGGCGGGTCCGGGGTCTGACCCAGGCCGCCGTCGGCGAACCGGTTCTGCGCGCACTCGACACGCTCCGGGTGGACATCGCGTTCATCGGAGCGAACGGGGTCACCGTGCGGCACGGCCTGTCCACCCCCGACAGCGAGGAAGCCGCGGTCAAACGTGCGATGGTGCGCTGCGCCAATTACGTCGTGGTACTGGCCGATTCGTCGAAGATCGGCCGGGAGGAGTTCGTCAGCTTTGCCTCGATCGACCACGTCGACGCGCTGATCACCGATCCGGAGATCAGCGCCGCCGACCGGGCCGCACTGACCGAGCAGGGCGTCGAAGTCGTCCTGGCAGGAGGGGAATCATGATTGTCACCGTCACGCCCAACCCGAGCATCGACCGGACGGTGACGCTGCCGACGACCCTCGTCCGTGGGGCCGTGCACCGCGTGCAATCGGTGACCATGGAACCCGGCGGTAAGGGCGTCAATGTCGCGCGGGCACTGACACTGGCCGGGCTCGACACCCTCGCCGTGCTGCCCGCCGCACGGCACGACCCCATCATCACAGCGCTGCTGTCGTGCGCTGTGCCGTTCTACGCGGTGCCCATCGACGGTGCGGTCCGCACCAACCTCGCGATCACCGAATCAGACGGCACCACAACCAAAATCAACGAGCCCGGTGCGGTGATCGACGAGATCACGCTCGCGGCGCTGACTCAGGCGATTCTCGATCACGCCGCCCGAGCACGGTGGGTGGTGCTGTCGGGATCACTGCCGCCCGGGGTTCCCGACGACTGGTACGCCGACGTGGTGGCTCAATTGCAGCCCTACGACTGCAAGGTGGCGGTGGACACCTCCGACGCGCCGCTGGCCGCGCTGGCCGCCGCGCTCGGTACCGCCGCCCCCGACGTGATCAAACCGAACTCCGAAGAGCTGGCCAGCCTGACCGGTGCCGACGCCCGGACTCTGGAAGATGCTCTGGCCCAAGGTGACCCGGACCCCGTGGTGGCCGCCGCGACGCAGTTGATCGACCGCGGCGCCAAGACCGTGCTCGCCACGCTGGGCGCCGCGGGTGCACTGCTGGTGAACGACACCGGAAGCTGGCTGGCCACCCCACCGCCGATCACACCCCGGAGCACCGTCGGCGCCGGTGACTCTTCCCTCGCCGGTTACGTCCGCGCCGACGTCGGTGGCGCCGAGGCGCCGGGCCGGCTGCAGATGGCCGTCGCCTACGGCAGCGCCGCTGCGGCACTCCCCGGTTCAGCATTGCCGTCGCCGGCCCAGATCGACCTCGACGAGGTGTCGGTCACCTCGATATCGCCCTACCCCGCGCGCCCCTAGACACCGAAAGGCCACCATGACGAACTCCACGATCATCAGCACCGAGTTGGTGCTGCTCGACGTCGACGCCGGCCCGGACAAGGAGTCGGTGATCGGCCGGCTCGCGACCCGGCTTGCCGAAACCGGCCGCGTCAACGACGGCGCGGCACTGCAGGCCGCGGCCATGGCGCGCGAGGCGCAGTCGGCCACCGGCCTTCCCGGCGGTATCGCGATCCCGCACTGCCGGTCCGCCGCGGTGACCTCACCGTCTATCGGGTTCGCCAGGCTGGCACCGAAAGTCGACTTCGGTGCGCCCGACGGCCCCGCGGATCTGGTGTTCCTGATCGCCGCGCCGGACGGCGCCGGCGCCGAGCACATGAAGCTGCTGTCCAGCCTGGCACGTGCGCTGGTTCGCCCCGACTTCGTGCAGTCGCTGCGGGACGCGAAGTCAGCCGACGACGTGGTGGGCCTGGTCGACGGTGTGGTCAACCCCGACGGCGCCAAGCCGGCCGCCGCACCCGCCGCCACAGCCCCTGCTGCGCAAGCGAAGTCGATCATCGCGATCACCGCATGCCCGACCGGAATCGCCCACACCTACATGGCCGCCGATGCGCTGAAGCTGGCTGCCGAACGCGCGGGGGTGAACCTCACCGTGGAGACCCAGGGCTCCTCGGGCAGCACCCCGGTGAGTGCGCAGACCATCAGTGCCGCCGACGCCGTCATCTTCGCCACCGACGTCGGCGTCAAGGACCGGCAGCGGTTCGCCGGCAAGCCGGTGATCGCCTCCGGCGTCAAGCGGGCCATCAACGAACCCGACACCATGATCGCGGAAGCCGTTGCCGCCGCGGATAACCCGCAGGCCGCCCGAGTCGAGGGCAGCGCCGCCGCCGCGGCCGGCGATGCACCCGCCGGCGGGGTCGGCTGGGGCACCCGGATCCGGCAGATCCTGCTGACCGGCGTCAGCTACATGATCCCGTTCGTCGCCGCCGGCGGTCTGCTGATCGCGCTGGGCTTCCTGTTCGCCGGCTACGACATCGCCAACACTCCGGACGGCGCCACCAAGTCGCTGGGCAACCTGATCGCCACCACCAACTCGCTGACCAACCTGCCCAGCGGTGGCTTCACCCAGTACCTCGGCGCGGTGTTGTTCACCCTCGGCGGGCTGGCGTTCAGCTTCCTGGTCCCCGCCCTGGCCGGGTATATCTCGTTCGCCATCGCCGACCGGCCCGGTATCGCACCGGGATTCACCGCGGGTGCGGTCGCGGTGTTCGTCGGCGGCGGCTTCATCGGCGGCATCGTCGGCGGCCTGATCGCCGGCTTCGCGGCACTGTGGATCAGCAAGGTGAACGTGCCGCAGTGGGCACGCGGACTGATGCCGGTGGTGATCATCCCGCTGGGCGCGTCGTTGGTGGTCGGCCTGCTGATGTTCCTGCTGCTGGGCCGCCCGCTGGCCGCGATCACCTCGGGGCTGACCAACTGGCTCAACGGCCTCACCGGGGCCTCGGTGATTCTGCTGGGGGTGATCCTCGGGCTGATGATGTGCTTCGATCTCGGCGGCCCGGTCAACAAGGCGGCATATGCCTTCGCCACCGCCGGGCTCAACGTCGCCGATCCGGCGTCGCTGCGCATCATGGCCGCGGTGATGGCCGCCGGTATGGTGCCGCCGCTGGCGATGGCGCTGGCCACCACCATCCGGCCGGGTCTGTTCAGTGAGCCCGAGCGCGAGAATGGCCGTGCCGCTTGGCTGTTGGGCGCCTCGTTCATCTCCGAGGGCGCCATCCCATTCGCCGCAGCCGATCCACTGCGGGTCATCCCGTCGATGATGGCCGGCGGCGCGGTCACCGGCGCGCTGATCATGGCCTTCGACGTGACCCTGAAGGCACCTCACGGCGGTATCTTCGTGTTCTTCGCGATCGGCAACCTGGTGTGGTTCCTGGTGGCGTTGGCCGCGGGCACCGCTGTCGGCGGGTTCGCCGTCATCGCCGCCAAGCAGTTCATCCGTACGACGGCCGCCGCTCCGGCGATCGCCTAGTCACCGAAGTTCGAGAAACGAAACAAAGGAGTCTCATGCACACCAAGACCGTCATCGTCGGCTCGGCGATCGGATTGCACGCCCGCCCCGCCGCGATCATCTCGGAAGCCGCTGTCAACGCCGGGGTTCCGGTGACGTTGGCGGTGGACGGCGGCGAGCCGGTGGACGCCGGTTCGGCACTGATGATCATGACCCTGGGCGCGGGAAACGGCGCGCAGGTGACCGTCGCCTCCGAGGACGAGGCCGCCTGCAAGGCGATCGCCGAGCTGGTGCAGCAAGATCTCGACGCCTGATCCGGCTGCTGTCAGGCACGGCCTTTGATGACGTCAGGCCTGCTGAACGTCAGGCCTTCTGAACTACGTCGTCCCACGCGGCGTAGCCGCCGAGCAGATCGCTGACGTCATCGAATCCGCGGTTGCGGAGCAGGCTCGCCGCGACCGAGGACCGATAGCCGCCGGCGCAGTACACGACGGTGGGCCTGTGCGGGTCGAGCTCGTCCACCCGGTCGGGCAGCTGGCCCACCGGGATGTTGACGGCGCCACTCACCATGCCGGCGGCCGCTTCGCCCGGATTGCGGACGTCGACCAGTTGCAGCTCCGGCACCTCGGCGATGCGATCGCCGAGGCCACTGGCGGTCAGCCGGGAGGCCACCTCGACGTCGTCGCGATGGGTGAACATCACCTCGTACGGCTCGGCGAGGTAGCCGATGACCCGGTCGAAACCGATTCGGGCCAAGCGGTTTTTCCCTTCCAGCTCCTGACCGGGCTCCGTCATCAACACGATGTCGTTGTCGGGTTTGACCACCGAGCCGGCGAATTCGGCGTAACGGCCGCCCAATCCGATGTTGATGGCGCCGCGCAGGTGACCCAGCGCGAACTCCTCGGGCGCGCGTCCGTCGACCAGAGCCGCTCCGCCCGCCACCGCCGCACGCACCTCGGCGTACGTCATCGAACGGGGCGGCTTCGTCTCGTCCAGCAGGTCGCGATGCTTGCGGTTGAGGATGGCGTCGTAGACGAAGTAGCCCGGAGCGGGTGGTTGGTTCGCGGTGACGAGGTCCATGAAGGTCGCCTTGTCGGGCGCCCGCAGCGCGTAGTTCGTCATCCGCTGCTCACCCATGGTCGACCAGAGATCGGTCGAAAGATTCTTGCCGCAGGCCGATCCCGCCCCGTGAGCCGGATAGACCCGGGTGGCATCGGGCAGCGTCATCAACTTGTCGTGCAGTGAGTCGTACAGCTTGTCGGCCAGCTCCTCACGGGTGAATCCGATGGACGCCAGCAGGTCGGGACGACCGACATCGCCGATGAACAGGGTGTCGCCGGTCAGCACGCCGTACGGTTCGGTGTCATCGGAATGCTCGTAGAGCACGATGCTCAACGACTCGGGGGTGTGCCCCGGGGTGTGCCGGAACTCCAACTGAACCTCGCCCAGGGAGTAGCGCTCGCCGTCGGCGACGCCCATGAAGTCGAATTCCGCTTCCGCGACCGAGGAGTAGACGATCTTGGCACCGGTGGCCTTGGCCAATTCCAGGTGGCCGGACAGGAAGTCGGCATGGAAGTGCGTCTCGATGACGAGTTCGATTCGCATGCCGAGTTCTTCGGCGTCGGAGAGGTATTCGGACACATCCCGCTGTGGATCGACGACCACGGCGCGGCCCGTGGATTCGTCGCCGATCAGGTAAGACGCGTGTGACAGGCAGTCCAGGTAGTACTGAATGAATTTCATTTCGGTTCCTTTCTCCGGGACGATCAGCTTGTGCCGGCCGCAGCCGTGGTTCTGGCCAGCAGGCCGTGCAGGGGGCACGCGGCAATGTGGTTGCACGCGAACATGAATGCGGGCACAAGACCGGTGAGTGCGATGCCGACGTAGCCGACGATCGGATCGAGTTGTTGTCCGAGGATGACGGAGGCCATGATCAGGACGAACCAGCCGAATGACTTGCGCAGTACCTCGGGGTTGACCTTGGTGGCGAACCTCGAACCGATCAGTGCGCCGACGACGGCAGCAGCGGTCACCATGAGTGCCGTGGCCCAGTCGATCTGCACGACCGACAGGTAGCCGGCCAGGCCGGCGAATGAGTTCATCGCGATGACCGCGAGCGACGTTCCCACGGCGGCGGGCATCGCCAGCCCGCCGAGCAGCACGAGCGCCGGAACCACCAGGAATCCGCCCCCGGCACCGACGGTTCCTGTGACCAGGCCCAGTCCGAGGCCCAGCGCGGCGGTCTTGGCGAGCAGCGCTGCGCCGGTTTGCGCAGTGACGGTCGGCGTTCTGCGACCGCGCAACATCGCGATCGCAGTCACCACCATGATCACCGCGAACGCCACGAGCAGCGCGTCGCCGGAGATGAATCGGGTCAGCTGTCCGCCGCTGTATGCGCCCACCATGGACGTCGAGCCGAACAGCAGGGCGGTCCGCCACTGGACCCGCCCGGCGCGGGCATGTGAAACCGCCCCCACGGCACTGGTCACGCCGACCACCAGCAGTGACGTCGCGATGGCGTGCTTGGCGTCCATGCCGGCCACATAGGCCAGTAGCGGCACCGTGAGGATCGAACCGCCGCCTCCGAGCAGCCCCAACGAGATGCCGACCACAACCGCCAGCGCCACCGTCAACGCCAACATCGCACTCACCGGCCTTCCGAGTTATACCAGGGGGGGTATCCCGATATCCACGGTATATACCCCTACTGGTATATGCAAGAGCGCTACGTCACACCGCGGGCACGATCGGACTCGTGAGATGCGTGGACGTAGATCGGCCGCCGGTTTACGGGTGCAGCCTGGCGAGCACCGCCTCATAGGTGACCCATCCGACAAGGCAGGTCCGGTCCGGGTTCAACACGGGCAGACCACTGCCTCCCCGGCCCTTGAGCGCATCGAGGATACGGCGGACGTCGGCGTCAGAGGCGATGGCGGCCACCGGCTTGACCAAGTCCGACACCGTCGAGGGGGCATCCGCTTCATCAAGCGCCTCGGCCACGTCCTGGGCGGTGACGCATCCGGCGTACTGCCCGTCGTTGGTCACCACCGGCAACATGCCGAACGTCGTCTGTGACAGCGCCTTGGCGGCGGCGGTCATCGAACTGTCCACCACCAGCGGCTCGGGCGCAGGAACAGCGAGATCCGCCGCACGCAGGTCGGGCAGTTCGGCCGGCGGCTTGTCGAGGTCGACGCCCCGACGCCACAGCTTGGCCGTGTAGATGGTGTCTTTGGACAGCAGGTGCGCAGTGCCGGCAGCCATTACCACCGCTGCCATCAGCGGCAGGATGATCGAGTACTCGCCGGTGAGTTCGAACAGGATCACGACCGCGGTGATCGGCGCTCGTGTCGCGCCGGCCAGGGCTGCGCCCATCCCGATCAACCCATATGCCCCGGCGCTCTCGGTGAGCGTCGGAAACAGGCTATGGGCCACTGTCCCGAACGCCGTACCCGCCATGGCGCCGACGAAGAGCGTCGGCGCGAAAACTCCGCCGGAGCCGCCGATCCCGATGGTGAGGCTGGTCGCGAACATCTTGCCCACCATGAGAAGCAGCAACATGCCGATGACGTACCGGCCTTCGACCGCGTTCTCCAGGACTGGATAACCGACGCCATACATCTGAGGCAGGGCCAGCAGGACGCCGCCGAGGAGCAGTCCACCGACCGCGGGTCGGGCCCATTCCGGCCCGCGCCACAACCAGTCGCACAGGTCCTCCACGCGGTAGAGGATCTTCGAGAACGCCACTCCGACCACGCCCACCGCTACGCCGAGCGCGGCGTAGAGGAAGTATTCGGACACACTGCGCACGGCGAACGACGGCAGCGAGAGAAACGGCTGGTTGCCGAGCATGGCCCGGCCCACCACGTCAGCGGTGACACTCGACAGCACGACCGCGCCGAACGACTGGGCGGCGAAGTCCCGAAGGATGAGTTCCATGGCGAAGAACGGCCCGGCCAGCGGCGCATTGAAGGTCGCCGAGATTCCGGCCGCGGCGCCGCAAGCGACCAGAAGCCGGACCCGTGGGGTGTCGAGCCGAAGGATCTGGGCGATCGTGGAGCCGGCCGCCGAGCCGATCTGCACGATCGGCCCTTCCCGTCCGACCGACCCGCCGCCGCCGATGCACAACGCCGAGGCCAGCGCCTTGACCAGGGTGACTTGCGGTGCAATGCGGCCGCCCTTGTGGCTGACGGCATACATCACTTCAGGCACCCCGTGCCCACGCGCCTCCGGTGCGAACTTGTGCACGATGGGGCCGTATATCGCCCCCGCGATCACCGGGGCCAGCAGCAGGAACCAGATCCCCAGAGCCGGCCAATGCGCGCTCGGTATCCGCCCCAGCCCGGAATAGTCGTCGTAACCGGTGAATAGCCTGGTGAAAAAGGTGATCAGGTATCTGAAGCCAACCGCGCCCAGACCTGTTACCGCGCCGACGGCGACCGCGAGGGCCACCAGCGCCGACGGACTGTCGCGCAACCAGCCGACGACCACGTTGCGACTGGCCATCGGGATTCTTCGCGGCATTCCGAGTCCATCTGGCACTCCTGCAGTATGGAATAGTTGCACACTGCTTCCTAATCGAGCAGTCGCCGGCGCCTCGATGGCCGGCCGGCCCAGAACGGGGTCGGCCCGGCGCAGTGGTACCCCCACCAACGACGTTGCGTGCTCGATATCCGTTGGTCTGCAATATGATTCGTGAGCTCGCGGCTGGATTCGCGTCAGTGGCCCAGCAATGCTGCTAGCCTCACACCATGCCGCGGCCGCGACAGAATGATGACGTCGTCGAACCAGGCGGTCCGGTGGGCGCTTTCATTCGCAGGTCCGGCTATCTGCGGAAATGGTTGATCCTCGGCATTTCCATCGGCATCATCGCCGGGCTGGGGGCCGTCACCTTCTATCTCGCGCTCGACTACACCGGCCAATTTTTGCTCGGTTACGTCGGCGGCTATCAGATCCCCAAGCCGGTCGGCGACGGCGGACAGCCGGGGTCACCGGGGTTCGTCCGGCCGTGGGCCATACCGCTGGTGACTTTCGGCGGCGCGCTGGTTTCGGCGTGGATCGTGGCCAAATTCGCCCCCGAAGCCGAGGGCCACGGAACAGATTCTGCCATCGAGGCGGTCCACACCGACCCTCGGACGATCAGGGGCCGCACGATCGTGGTGAAGACGATCGCCAGTGCGCTGACGATCGGTTCTGGAGGTTCGGGCGGTCGGGAAGGACCCGCCGCACAGATCTCGGCCGGCTTCGGCTCGTTGATGACGCGTTGGCTCAACCTCAGCGATGAAGACGGACGGATCGCAGTATCGCTCGGGATCGGATCGGGAATCGGCGCGATCTTCGGGGCGCCACTCGGAGGGGCGGTGCTCGCGGCCTCGATCGTCTATCGCGAGGACTTCGACTACAAGGTGCTGGTTCCGGGATTCATCACCTCGGCCACCGCGTTCTCCGTGTTCGGATCGATCCTGGGATTCGAGCCGCTGTTCGGCTACGTGGCCTCCGACTTCCGATTCCATCAACCGGCGATCCTCATCTGGTTCGTCGTATTGGGCATCGTCGCCGCGGCGTTCGGATATCTGTACGCGCGAATCTTCTACGGCACCGTCTCCGTGACCGCCAAGCTACCGGGCAACAAGGTCATCAAGCCGGCACTGGGCGGTCTCCTCGTGGGTCTGCTCGCACTCGCCATCCCGCAGGTGCTCGCCAGCGGTTACGGATGGGCGCAAAAAGCCTCCGACACAAGCACTCTGCTGTCCATCCCGCTGTGGATCGTGCTGTTGCTTCCGCTCGCCAAAATCATCGCAACGTCGTTGTCGATCGGCACGGGCGGTTCCGGAGGCATCTTCGGCCCCGGTGTCGTCATCGGCGCATTCGTCGGCGCAGCGATCTGGCGGCTCGGGCACGACATCGGGCTGCCGGGTCTACCCGCCGGCCCCGGTCTCTTCGTGGTGGTCGGCATGATGGCGTGCTTCGGCAGCGTCGCTCACGCACCACTTGCCGTGATGATCATGGTTGCGGAAATGACCGGTTCCTTCTCGGTCATACCGTGCGCCCTGGTCGCAGTCGGGATCGCCTACCTGCTGATCTCACGCACGCCGGTATCGATCTACAAGGCACAGCGACTCAATCGAGACAGCGCCGGCGCCCAACGGGTGGCCGACTCGGCGCACGAGGTGCCCCGGCCGCGCGACGACTTCGCCGGCTAACAGGTCACCGTCTCAACACGATTCAGCAAAGTTCGGTTCTTTGAGGGGACCGTCCTGCGATCATCAGGGAGATGGACCCGACCGACGAGAAGGGTTTAACCAGTGAGAGCTCCAACGATGGCGCATCGGCTGGCCGCAGAATTCATCGGCACATTCCTGTTGGTTTTGGGTGGTTGCGGCGCAGCGGTATTCGCCGCCAACCCAGCTGAGGACAATTCCGTCGGTATCGGATTCCTCGGCGTTGCGCTGGCTTTCGGTCTCACCGTGCTGGCCGGCGTCTACGCGTTCGGAACGATCTCGGGTGGCCACTTCAACCCGGCGGTCACTTTCGGTGCGGCCCTGGCACGGCGCGTCGAATGGAAGGCGCTTCCGGCGTATTGGGTGGTGCAGGTCATCGGCGGCCTGGCCGCCGGGGCGGTGATCTATTGGATCGCCAACGGCAGAGCCGGTTTCACGCCGACGGGTCACATGGCCGCCAACGGATTCGGTGAGCACTCACCGTTCCACTACTCGCTGGCCGCGGTGGTGATCGCCGAGGCGCTCCTGACCTTCCTGTTCTTGCTGGTGATCTTGGGCGCCACCGACGACCGCGCGCCAAAAGGCTTCGCGGGCTTGGCAATCGGCTTGACGCTGACGCTCATACACCTGATCTCGATCCCGATCTCGAACACGTCGGTGAACCCGGCCCGCTCGATGGGTGTCGCGTTCTTCAACGGCGACGGTGCACCCGCCCAACTCTGGGTGTTCTGGCTTGCCCCGCTCGCCGGCGCGGCCGTGGCGGGTGCTCTCTACCCGCTGCTGTTCGGCCGCGCCGAGGAGCTCGCGGACCGTCCGGTCCGCGACGACGCGCTGGAGTCGAAGGACTAGCTCTTCGCCTTCGCAGCCTTGGCTGCGCCCTTCTCCGTCGACTTGCCCTCGTGTGACAAAGTCCCACCGGCGTTTTCGAGGTGGGCACGCACGAACCACTGGAACTTTTCCAGCTCGGCGGCGTGACCGATGAGGATGTCCTGGGTCACCGGGTCGAGTTCCTCGGTCGCTTCGATGTTGTTGCGCAGGTCCTCGATGACACCGTCGTACACCAAATCGACTGCGGCGAGGTGGGCCTGCACGGTGTCGCGCCCGACGCTGTAGTCGTCCCACGTGCGGTCCTTGAGGATCGCACCCGGGGTGCCCTGCGGCGACGCGCCCAGAGTCGCGATCCGTTCGGCGACTTCGTCGGCGTAGCCGCGGACCAGGTCGACCTGCGGATCGATCATCTCGTGGACGCCGATGAAGTTGGGGCCGACCACATTCCAGTGCACATGCTTCAACGTGAGGTGCAGGTCGTTGTAGGTGCTCAACTGCTTCTGCAGGAGATCGGTCACCTTACGAGCCTTAGCTTCGGTCATTCCGGGGACGGTGAACTTGGCACGCATCAATAGCTCCTTTCGCGCGCTGGCTTCTCGTCCGCCACATACCCGGGTTGCCGTGCTGGTAACCGGATGTAAGAGCTGCGTCACAAATTGCTGATGTGCTGCACCGGCAGCCGCGCGCCGAAACGCGGCTTGTACGCAAGCCGGCTGGCTTCGAGCAATCGGATCGCTCGGTACCGATGCGGACGTTCCGGCTCCAGCAACTCCACCATGCCTGCGTCGTCGACGGGAGTGCCGATCAGCGTCCAGCCGACCATCTTCGAAATGTGGTAGTCCCCGATCGACAGCGCATCGGTGTCACCGAAGGCCCGCTGCGCGGTCTCGGCCGCCGTCCAGACCCCCACGCCCGGCAGCGTGGTGAGGGCGTCGCGCGCCGCGGTCGTGGACCGGCCGGACAACCGTTCCAGCGCGTCCGCGCGCTGTGCGCATCCGATGATCGTGCGGGCGCGGCCGGGATCGACGTTGGCGCGGTGGAACTCCCACGACGGGATGCGCCGCCAGACGTCAGCGGCCGGTGGCACCCGCATCCGTGCGGGCGCGGGGCCGGGCGCCGGGCTGCCGAACCTGGTGACCAGCAGCCGCCAGGCGCGAAACGCGTCGGCGCCCGGCACGCGTTGCTCGATCACCGCGGGGATCAACGCCTCGAGCACCCGTGCGGTGCGGCCGAGGCGCAGATGGGGCACCCGCTTGGATGCGGCATGGATGACCGGGTGCTGCGGGCGGTAGCCGCCGGGGTCGTCGTCGACGCCCAGCAGCGCGGGCAGCGCCTCGATGAACTCGTCGGCGCCGTCACCCCACGCCTGGCACCCGACGGCGTCGGGAGCGGTGCGGTAGATCCGGGCTGTCACCGGCCCGCTGGCTTGCAGGCTCGTGCGCCAGATCGCGCGCTCGTCGTCGAGTTGGTAGCACGGGTCGCCGGGTCCGCGGCGTTGCGGCGCCAACGTCAGCCCCGGGCTGGCGGGCCCGGGAAAAGTCAGGACACGCTCGACAGGCACCTGGTCAGTCCGGTGCGACGCTGATATCGGCCTTGTTCGGATAGAACGCGACGTGTCCGGCGATCGCGGCGACCGCCGGGTAGGGCTCCTCGTAGGTCCAGATCGCGTCCTCGACCGTCGCGTCCCCCGCGGTGACGCTGTAGTAGCTGGCCTCACCCTTGTACGGGCAGTACGTGCGGGTGTCGGTGCAGGCCAGCACCGCCGGGTCGACGTCGCCGAGTGGGATGTACTGCACCACGGGATAGGTGGATTCGGCCAGGCCGAGCGCGGCGCGGGTGTCGGCGACGAGTTGCCCGTTGACCCGGACCTGCACCCGGCCGGTGGTCGGGGTGATCGTGATCGGGTGATCGGCGGTCGGCTGCTTGATTTCACGTGTGCTCATCGGTGTCTCCTCCGGAGTCGGCGTAGGTGGTGCAACACCGCCCTGCCCTCACGATTCCCACGGTAGATCGCGCGGCGTCAGGGGCGCCGGGCGATCGCGTCCGCGATCACCGCGATCGGCGAGGTCGACGCCCGCCCGCCGTCTTCGTGCCGGTCGGCCAGCTTGTATGCGGTGTACATGCCACGTACCCCGAGCCAGCGCAGCGGCTCGGGCTCCCAGGTGGCCGAGTGGTGACCGACCCAGGGCAGCGCGGTGAGCGGGGTGGACCGTTTGAGCACCAGGTCGGTCAGGGTCCGGCCGGCCAGGTTGGTCGCCGTCACACCGTGGCCGACGTAGCCGCCCGCCTCCCCGAGTCCGGTGGCCGGATCGAGGCTGACACCGGCCGACCAGTCCCGGGGGACGCCCAGCACGCCGCACCAGCCGTGGGCGATCGGCACCCCCCGGGTCTGCGGCAGCGCGGTGTTGAGCACCCCGGTGAGGTAGGCGATGGTGTCCGCGCCGACCGCGCCGTCGTTGTCGATGCGGGAGGCGTAGCGGTAGGGCACCGCCCGGCCGCCGATCGCGATCCGGTTGTCGGCGGTGCGCTGGGCGTAGAAGAACCCGTGCGCCAGATCGCCCAGCGTTTCCCGGCCCGCCCAGCCGATGGTCGCCCAGACGTCGTCGGACATCGGCTCGGTCGCAATCATCGCGCTGTTCATCGGCAGCCAGCGCCGCCGCAATCCGCGCATCCGGGCGGTGAAGCCCTCGGTGGCCCGCAGCACGATCGGCGCGCGCACCACTCCCCGCGGGGTCTCCGCGCGGCCGGGGCTGATCGTGGTCACCGGGGTCTGTTCGTAGATCGTGACGCCGAGGCGCTCCACGACGTCGGCGAGGCCGCGGGCCAGCTTGGCCGGCTGGATACGGGCGCAGTGCGGGTTGAACATCCCGAGCACCAGGCTGTCCACCCGGATCCGCTCGGCCGCTTCCGCGGCGGTCAGCAGTTCGATGCCGTCGGTGCCCCACTCGCGGTCTTCGTCGGCCTCGGCGCGCAGCCGGCGGGCCTGCGAGGGGTTGCGGGCCACCTCGAGGTTGCCGCCCTTGACGATGTCGGCGTCGATGCCTTCCTGCGCGGCCACGTCGATCACCTCGTCGACGGCGGCGTTGAGGGTCTGCTGCCAGGCGACGACGTTGGCGCGGCCGTACGTCTTGGCCAGCAGCCCGCGGTGGCCGGGTGCCAGGCCGGACAGCCAGCCGCCGTTGCGGCCAGATGCGCCGAACCCGGCGAACCGGGCCTCCACAATGACGATCCGCAACGACGGGTCGGCCTTCTTCAGGTAGTAGGCGGTCCACAGTCCGGTGTAGCCCGCGCCGACGATGCAGACGTCGGCGTCGCGGTCACCGGGCAGCGCGGGACGCGGTTGGGGAAGCTCGGTGAACCAGTGCGACACGGCGCCGTTGATTGTGGCCATGGCAAGAATCTAGCGGCACGCCATGGACGTTGATCGCCCTCACTGGACGACGAGTTGTCCGTGCATCGCCGGGTGATAGGTGCAGTGGTACGGGTACGTTCCCGGCTTGCTCGGCGCGGTGAAGGTGGCCGTACCCTTCTCGCCGACCTCGACGTTGAACGCGGAGCCGGAGTCGGCGGTGACGGTGTGCTCGACGCCGTCGGAATTGGTGACGCTGACGGTGGCTCCGGGCGGAACCGGGCCGGGCGAGCCGAATGTCATGTCGGCGATGCTGATCGTCGGGCCGGCCGCGGGCGGCGCGGAGGACGGTGAGGCTGTGGTTCCCGCCGAGCACGCCGCCACCAGAAGTACTGCGGCGATGGCGATGGCGACGGACAAGGCAAAGATGCGAGGCGTCATACGCGGGACACGTATTCGCCTGCGGACGGGTTCAGTGCCCGATCGTTCCGAGCCCGATCACTCCGACCGGCTTGCCTTCGCCTGCCGTTTCGCCTCCCGCAACCCGACCCAGAAGCGTGCGGCCTCGCGGATGGATTCCTCGACGGGGCGCGGCTGCCAGCCCAGTTCCTGGACGGCCTTGCTGCAGTCCAGCGGTCCCTCGGCGCGCATCAGCCGCAGCGAGCCCAGCGACAACTTCTCGTCGGTCTTCTTCAGCCGGGCTTTGGCGGTGCCCAGCGCGGCCAGCGCGTAGGCGAGCGGCAGCGGGATCGTCTTCGTCGGCGGCGGCATGTTCGCCTCCAGGGCCGCGATGCGGGCCACTTCGGCGTTGCTGATCATCTTCTCCGAGATCAGGTAGCGCTCCCCGACCCGGCCGCGCTCGGCGGCCAGGATCATCGCGCGGGCTGCGTCGTCGACGCCGACGGCTTCGAGTTCGATACCGCCCATCACGAACGGCAGCTTGCCGAAAGCGGCCCCGGCGATGATGGCGCCGTGCGGGGTTCGCCCCCAGTCACCGCCGCCGTAGGTCGTGGACACGCACATGGCGATCGCGGGCAGGCCGTGGTCGCGGGCGTAGCGCAGCACCAGTTCTTCGGCCTGCACCCGGGACCGGACGTACGGGGTGAGTCCGCGGTCGGTGATGATGTCGGTTTCGGTGACCGTCCGGCCGCGACGGCGCCCGACGGTGACGTAGCTGCTGGTGAAGATGAAGCGGTGCAGGCCGGCGGTTCTGGCCACATCCAGGACATTGCGGGTGCCCCCGACGTTGGTGTGGAAAAGCGGTGCCGGATCGCTGAGCCAGCCGCGAGCGTCGACCACGCAGTAGTAGACGTCGTCGACGCCGGCCATCGCCTCACGCAGCACGTCGTTGTCCCAGATGTCGCCGACGAAGCGCTGCACGTCGAGGTCGTCGATCGAGATCGTGGAAGCGTTCGGCCGCACCATGACTCGCACCTGATGCCCGTCGGCGACCAGCTGCCGGGTGACGTGCGAGCCGAGGAACCCGTTGGCCCCGATGACGAGTTTCGGCTGGGTCACTTCATGCCCCCGTTGGCTTTCATCCAGGCGGCCGCCTCCTCGTCGAGGGTGCCGAGCTTCTCGGCCTTCTTGCACCACCTCATGCTGGCCTGCAGGAATTTCAGCGGGTTGTAGATGTCCTCCTGGCGCGACCAGAGGCCGTCGCCGGCGTAGGTGACGATCGAGATGTTGGTGGCGCTGATGATCGTGCCGTCACCAGGGTCGCGCATTGGGTTGTCCAGCTCGCAGATGACCCGCCCGGTCTCCTCGTCGAACACGGCCCACAGCGACGGGAACTCGGTCATGTAGCTGCCGGGGAAGCTGCCCATGGTCTTGGTGATCCAGGCGCGTACTTCGTCGCGGCCCTTCATCGTGCCCATCGCGTGCTCGATGTAGTCGACGTCGGGGGTGTAGTGACTCACCCAGGCGTCCCAGTCCTGGGTTCTGGCGGCCTCGGCGACGGTGTTCTCGAAAGTCGCGAAAGCGTCGGTCAGTTCTTCACGGGAAAATCGCGCCACAGCTTCAAACTAGAACACGTTCTATCGACCTTTGTCGAGGGCTTGCCGGTATCACGACCCGGCGGCGCGACTGCGTGATCTCCGGGACAAAACGGCTGTCAGGCCGATGCCGAGGATCGCAGCGGCCCCCACCGCAGACAGGACGATCGTCCAGATCCGCCGATCGGTCAGCTCCTTGTGGCACAACTCCACGTAGTCGGTGTTGACGATGATGTCGTCATGCGGTTCGGCCATGCCCGGCGTCTCCGGGACACCAGCCGGGCTGGGCATGTTCTTTCCGCCCTGCGCCGTCGCCGCCCGCGCGGCAGACAGGTCTGGAGCGATCGCGCTGCCACAGTCGACGTTCAGAGGTTCCGCTACGGCGGGACCTCGATTTCCGGGCCCCGCATGGACGGGAGTGGCGAGTCCGGCGATGCCTACGATCAATGCAGTCACGCCGACAAACAGAACGATCCACCGAGTAATCATGTTTGTGCCCTACCCGCTCTCGCCGGTTTCACGCCCCTCGACGGCACTTCGCCGCCGCCACCGCCCACGCGGTCGCGACTCAGCGGTCGGTCTTGCGGCGGTTGCGGCCCTTGGCGGCATACAACTCCGCGTCTGCGGCGGCGTAGAGCGCCGCGATGTCGGCGGTGTCGCCGGGCTGCGACGCCTCCCCGACGCTGGTGTCTGGAGTGTGCAGCCCGACGTCGGCGACGAACCGTTGCGCCGACGACGCATCACGGTCGGCTATGCATGCGGCGAACTCGTCACCGCCCAGCCGCGCCAGCACGGCGTCGCGCGGCAACAGGTCGCGCCACCGGCGCGCGTGTTCGGCCAGGTGCTCATCACCCGCCAGATGCCCGCGAGTGTCGTTGAGCTGCTTGAAACCGTCGAGGTCCATGACGACGACTGTGATGATGGGCTTCGCTGAGCGCCCGCGCGCCAGGAGCTCTCCGGTGGCGATCTCCCAGCCGGCGCGGTTCAGCAGACCGGTCAGCGGATCCGTGCACGCACTCGTGACCAACGCGCGCATCACCAGCCCGAACGACTCCCCCGCGCCGACGATCGCGATGACCCAGATCAGGTAGTCGATCCCCAGCTTGGGCGCCGGCGAGATGGCCAGCGCCAGCACTGCTGCCACCGTGAGCAAGCCGATGAGCACCGCCGCCCGCCGGGGTGGATAGAACGCCCGCAGATACATCGCCAGAAACATCGGCGCGACCAGGCAGATGATCTCCGCTGCGATCGCGATGTGGAACGCCATCACCACCGGGGTGGCGATGATCGCGGCCAGGGTGGCCGGCGCCGGCTTGTCAGGCTTGACGGCCAGCCAGGCCAGCGCCGCGACGCCGAGCACGATGGCCAGCACGCCTCCGAGCGGATTCGCGTAGATCAATTCCGGATGCAGCGGCCAGATCGTGAACACCACGCCGTAGACGTAGAGGAACGTCGTGAGGCTCAAATAGATGCGCAGCAACCGGATCTGCTGGGCACCGTGGAAGTCGCTGCCGGAGAGCGCGAGCATCTTCACCCGATACACGAGGTCCCACCCCTGTGCATGGGGGTGCAAATCAGGCGAAGCCGCATCGAGTCAAACTTTCCTGCTCAGAACCGGCGCCAGTGCCGACCGACAATTGTGACACCGCGACGCACGCGCCGCAGCGCGCGCCAGTCCTGACGGATCTCTGACATGGGAACTATCTGAACAACCATTGAGGTTAAACCGACATGGCGCATGACTATCACCGCAATCCCGCCGCCGTTTCCGCGCTGTCCCCGGAGCAATATCGGGTAACCCAGGAGAACGGGACCGAGCGGCCCTTCACCGGCGAGTATTGGGACAACCACGAACCGGGCATCTACGTCGACGTCGTCTCGGGCGAACCGTTGTTCGCCTCGACCGACAAGTTCGAGAGTGGATCCGGCTGGCCCAGTTTCACCAAGCCGATCGAGACGTCCCCCGGAAAAGTCAACGTCGTCACGAAACGGGACTTCAGCCACCTGATGGTCCGTACCGAGGTTCGCTCGGCGGCCGGCGACAGCCATCTGGGGCACGTATTCAAAGACGGCCCTCGCGCGCAGGGAGGGTTGCGCTACTGCATCAACTCCGCTTCGCTGAGATTCATCGGGCTCGACGACCTCGAGGCGCAGGGCTACGGCGAGTACAGGCATCTGTTCGAGACTTCCAAGGAGGACGCGTGAGCAACACCAAGAGGGCGATCCTGGCAGGCGGTTGCTTCTGGGGCATGCAGGATCTGATCCGCAAGCAGCCCGGCGTGGTGTCCACCCGGGTGGGCTACACCGGCGGCCAGAACGACCACCCCACCTACCGCAACCATCCCGGCCATGCCGAGGCGATCGAGATCGAGTACGACCCGGCGCAGACCGACTTCCGCGCGCTGCTGGAGTTCTTCTTCCAGATCCACGATCCGAGCACGAAGAACCGGCAGGGCAATGACGTCGGGACCAGCTACCGGTCGGCGATCTTCTACCTCGACGACGAGCAGAAGCAGATCGCGCTGGACACCATCGCCGACGTCGACGCCTCCGGGCTGTGGCCGGGCAAGGTGGTCACCGAGGTGACGCCGGCCAGTGACTTCTGGGATGCCGAGCCCGAGCATCAGGACTACCTGCTGCACTACCCGAACGGCTACACCTGCCACTTCCCGCGGGCGGGGTGGAAGCTACCGAAGCGGGCTCAGGTCTAGCCTTCGCTTTCGAGCCCTCGCGCCGAGTGTGCGGATTCGTACGTGACACACCGTTGTTCGCGTATCAGGACGCACGCTCGGCGCGCTGTTGGGCCCGTCGGTGCACGACGACGCGTCCACCCTTTTTCGGCGTGAATGCCACGCCCCGGGAGTGCCACTTCTCCCCCGGCGCGCTGGTGGTGGCAATGGTGAAGTGCCGCAACACCGTACGCAGGACGACGTCCATCTCCATGTTGGCGAAGGCCGCGCCGATGCAACGCCGGGTTCCGCCACCGAACGGCACCCAGGCGAAGGTGTTGGGCCTGGTGTCGAGAAACCGCAGCGGGTCGAAGCGCTCCGGATCGGGGAACATCTCCGGGTTCTCATGCAGCTGACACAGGCTGACCATCACTGAATATCCTTGCGGCACCACCCATTCACCGAGTTCGTAGCTCGGCACCTGGACATGACGACCGGAGAAGTCGATCACCGTCCGATTGCGCTGAACCTCCAGGATCGTGGCCTGCCGGTAGGAATTGTCCTCGGTGTCGGCCTCGGCAACCAGGCGGCTCAGCACCTCGGGGTGGCGCGAGATCCGCTCGAACGCCCATGCCAGCGTGGACGCGGTGGTCTCGTGCCCCGCGGCCAGCAGTGTCAGCAGTTCGTCGCCGATTTCGCCGCGCGTCATCGGCGAGCCGTCGTCATAGGTGCTCCGCAGGAACAGCGACAGCACGTCGGTGCGGTCCTCGAGATTGGGGTCGCTCTGCGCCCGGCTGATCAGGGTGTCCACCAGGCCCTCGTACTCCCGACGGTATCGGACCAGCCTTCCCCATGGCGTCCAGGGCCTTTCGCGTTTCGGCGAAGGCAGCACGGCCAGGCGTGATCCCAGGGTCACCCACTTCGGGATGAGCTCACGCAGGCGCTGCAGTTCGACACCGTCGGCGCCGAAGATCGCGCGCAGGATGATGTTGAGGGTGATGTGCATCATCGGCTCGAGCGTCGCGAATTCGGTTCCCTGCGGCCATGATTCGATCTCGCGCAGGGTTTCCTCCACCACGATCTGCTCGTAGGCCCGGATGCTCTTGCCGTGAAACGGCGGGGTGAGCAGCTTGCGCCGCGCGCGATGCTCGGCCCCGTCCAGAGCGAATACCGAGCCCGGGCCCAGCAGCCTGCTCAGGTTTGGCTGGATGTTGTAGAGGATGTCCGGACTGGTGGTGAAGATCTGCTTGGTGAGCGCGGGATCCGAGACGGCGACGGTGTTCCCGAAGACCGGGATCCGCACCGTGACACAACGGCCGTAGCGTCGGGTCAGCCACTCGGTGGTGGGCCGGCGGGCCACCATGAACGCGAGGCTGACCAGCGCGTTCGGCACTCCCGGCGATGGCGGCAACTTCGGTTCGGCGCGGACCGGCGCGGCCACGGTTGACGCTTGGCTCATCGGTGAGGCCCTCCCAGACATAGCGTGGTACTGCGTTGTACCACTGGCTTGTGAGGTACGGTACCCTTCGGTACCAGCCCTGACAAGACCAGAGCGCGAAAGGAGGTCGGGTGACCACGGCAGCCGTTCCCGACGCTCCTGCCGTCGGCCGCAACGACGACTTCCGGCGGCGACTGCTCGACGGCCTCGCCGCGTCTATCGAAGAACGCGGCTACCGCGACTCCACCGTCGCCGACATCGTCCGGTACGCCCGCACGTCCAAGCGCACCTTCTACAGCGAATTCGCCACCAAGGAAGACTGTTTCGCCGAGCTGCTCACAGCCAACAACGACGAACTCGTCGAAACCATCAGCGCTGCCGTCGACCCGAGCGCCCCCTGGCACGAGCAGATCCGCCAAGCCGTCGTCACCTACGTCGAGCACATCGACGAGCGGCGGGCCATCACGCTGAGTTGGATCCGGGAGCTTCCCGCCCTGGGTGAGTACGCCCGGCCGACCCTGCGCCGCGGGTTCGCCCGGCTCGCGACGATGATCGTCGACCTATCCGGCAACGACGGATTCCGGGCCGCCGGCCTGCCGCCGATCTCCCATGCCGTGGCCGTCATCCTGGTGGGCGGCCTGCGCGAACTCACCGCGCAAACCATGGAGGACGGCGATCCGGCCAGCGACATCATCGAGCCCGCGCTGTCCGTGTCGCTGGCGCTGCTCGGTCCCAAACCGGCCCAAACCTAAGGTTTGAGAACCACTTTGAACATGCCGTCGGCCTTCTTCTGGAAGGTCTCGTAGGCTTTCGGCGCGTCCGATAGCGGAAGCCGATGGGTGGCGAAGGTGTCCACGCCCAGCGGATCATCATCGGTGAGCAGCGGCATGATGTCGGGGATCCAGCGCTTCACGTTGGCCTGCCCCATTCGGAGCTGAATCTGCTTGTCGAACATCACCATCAGGTTGATCGGATCCGCGGCGCCGCCGTAGACGCCCGACAGCGACACCGTCCCGCCTCGGCGAACCACCGCGATCGCGGTGTGCAGCGCCGCCAACCGGTCCACTCCGGCGTTACGCATGACCGCCCGCCCAACCGGTGACGGCAGGTATCCCGCTGCGGTCTGGGCGAATTCGGCGACAGGCGACCCGTGCGCCTCCATCCCGACGGCGTCGATCACGGAGTCCGCGCCGCGGCCGTCGGTCAGATCCAGCACGCGTTCCACCACATCACCCTCGCGAAGGTCGATGACCTCCTCGCAGTAGGGACGGGCCCGCTCCAGCCGATCGGGCACCAGGTCGATGCCGATAACCCGGTGCCGGTTGCGATGGGCGGCCATCCGGCACGCCATCGATCCGATCGGTCCCAGTCCGAGTACTACCAGGGTGCCGCCGTCCGGCACGTCCGCGTACTCCAAACCTTGCCAGGCGGTGGGCAATACGTCGGACAGATACACGTAGCGGTCGTCGGAGCCGCCGACCGGGACCTTGATGTGGGTGTAATTGGCCTGGGGCACCCGCAGATACTCGGCCTGGCCGCCGGCCACTTCCCCGTACAGCTTGGAGTAGCCGAACAACGCCGCACCGGTGCCCTGGTCCCGGTTTTGCGTTGTCTCACATTGGCTTTGCAGGCCCTGCCCGCACATGAAGCAGTGGCCGCAGGAGATGTTGAACGGAATCACCACGCGGTCACCGACTTTGAGTTCGGAGACCTGATCGCCAACCTCTTCGACCACACCCATGGCCTCGTGGCCGAGGATGTCCCCCGGCGACATGAAGGCCCCGAGCACCTCGTAGAGGTGCAGGTCGGAGCCGCAGATGTTGGTGCTGGTGACGCGGATGATCGCGTCGGTGGGCTCCTTGATCTGCGGATCGGGGACGGTGTCGACCGAGACGTTGCGGCGGCCGTGCCAGGTCACTGCGCGCATGGGATCCTCCTCCACTTGGGTTCAGGTGCCCGCATGCCCGTTCGGTACGTCCTCAAACACAGCGCGGAGTGACGAACGCGAACGGCCGTGCAAAACCCAGCCGCGCCAACCGACTGCGACGGATGTCGTCGATGGCGATGTCCAGCAGTGCGCCGGAGGACGGCTCGTAACAACGCAGGGTGGCGCCCTCGATCTCGACCAGCAGCACCCAATGCCGCGGCAGCACCGCACCGATCAGCATCGCCACCGGCCAGCCCGCGGCCACCGCATCGCAAACATCGGCCAGCCGGTCGTCGCACCGGGCCGGTCGCCAGCGGTAGCGCACGCCGCGGGAGATGCTGTGCTCGGTCATGGCCCGCGCCACACCGGCCGGGGTGGCGCCCAGGGCGTGCGGCCACACCGCGTTGATCGCGCGGTGCACCCGCGCCTGCTCGGCGTCGAACCACCGCTGCGGCTGTCCGGTGTGCAACGGGGCGCCGTACTCGGCGTCGAGCAGTGCACCCGCCATCACGGCCACGCTCGGCCCGCAGCTGACGCCGTCACGCTGGCGGGGCCACCCGGACACATCCACTCGCTTCCGACGGTTTCATTCGGTTTCGGCGCGGCAACTCCGCTCGCACCTATCCCTGCACACTGTGCCGCGCTTTTGCGGTTCGAGAAAGGATCTTTCATGGCGCTCGACGACGACGACATCACGACCTCCACCCCGGGCGGCGAGGGCACCGCCGACGGTGGCTCCAATCCCGAAGGCCACGACGGCGGCGCTGACGGCACAGCCGGCGGTGGCGGTGAGGGTCCCGCCGACGGCGGCTCGAACCCCGAGGGCCACGACGGCGGCGCCGACGGCTCAGCCTGACCCCCGTTTCATGCTGAGCCGCTGCAGTGTGGTCGACGCGCAGACGTTCGCCGACCAGTACTGGGGCCGCAGGCCGCTCCTGAGCTCAGCCGTCGACCTGCCCCGGGATTTCAGCGATCTGCTGTCTCCCGGGGCGGTCGACGAGTTGATTGCCGAGCGCGGCATCCGCGCGCCGTTCATCAGGTTGGCTCGCGACGGCGAGATCCTGACCAAAGACTGCTACCTCGGCCCGGCCGGGTTCGGCGCGGAGATCGGCGATCAGGTCGACTCGGCCAAGGTCCTTGCCGAATTGGCCGCTGGCGCAACGGTTGTTCTGCAAGGTCTGCACCGGTTGTGGCCGCCGCTGATCGACTTCGTCCGCGACGCCGTCGACGATCTCGGACATCCCGCACAGGCGAATGCCTACATCACGCCGCCGGGCAGCCGTGGTTTCGACCCGCACTACGACGTGCACGACGTCTTCGTGCTGCAGGTATCCGGACAGAAACGCTGGGTGGTGCACGAACCGGTGCACACCCATCCGCTGCCGTCCCAGCCGTGGACCCAGCACCGAGCGGCAATCGACGAACGGGTCCAGACCGAGCCGGTGATCGACACTGTCTTGAACGCCGGCGACGCGCTGTACCTGCCCAGAGGCTGGCTGCACGCGGCGCAGGCGCTCGACACCACGTCGATTCACCTAACCATCGGTATCTCGGCCACCACAGCTCTCGACGTAGCGCGCACTGTGCTCGACGAGCTGTCCACTGTCGAGGCCTTTCGCCGATCCCTGCCAATGGGTTTTGCTGCCGCTGATCAGGACGAGGCTCTCGCCACGGTCACCAAGGTGATGGCCGAGGTGGTGACGGCGCTGCGGGACAACGCGGCAACACTGGGTACCGGCGCGGCCGTACGGCTGTCCGACCGGCACGCCGGGCTGACCCGTCCCGTTGCGGTTCGGCCGCTGGCCACGCTGAGCGCCGCCGCCGACGCCGAGGTCGACGTGTGCTGGCGCCGTGGGCTGGTGGCCGGCCTGGACAGATCCGACGGGCGGGTTGTGCTCCGGCTTCCCGACCGGACCATCACGTTCCCCGCATCCTGCGCCGAGGCGCTGTACGCGCTGCACCGCGGTGAGGTGGCGCGGGCCGCCGCCCTGCCGGGGCTGGACCCCGCGGACGGTGCGGTTCTGATTCGGCGCCTGCTCAAGGAAGCGGTCGTCGTCCCCGCTGCTGCGCGATGAGTAGAGCCGGACAGGGCTGCAGCGACCAGTCGCTGGCTCGCAACGATCCGATGTACGGGACGGCGTCGGCCGGTTCCTCGTGGCTGTTGCTCGAATTGTCAGGCGGCTGGGGACGATCGGCCTTCCTGGACTCACCGGCCTGCATCGACCCGAAGCTGGGGTTGGCCGTCGTGCGGCGCGCGGAAGCCGCGGGCATGCGGATCGCGGCGATCCGCAAGCACGGCCGCCGGGCGGCCACACCCCGGTGGCGCTGGTTCGTCGCGCAGTGCGCCGTCGGAGGCGAAGCGCTGCACGGCGGCGAGGTCACCGACCCGCGCGAGTACCTCGACATCGCGCTGGATGGATCCGACGGCACCGCCTCGACCGACCCGCTCGTCGCGGTCTGTGCCCACGGCCGCCACGACATGTGCTGCGCCGTGCGCGGCCGGTCAGCTGCCGCGGCGATCTCGGCCGCGTATCCCGAATTCGCCTGGGAATGCTCCCATCTGGGCGGTGATCGGTTCGCGGCGACCATGCTCGTGCTGCCCGCCGGATTGTGTTACGGGCGGGTGGACCAGGCCGACGCGGCCGGGCTGGTGAGCCGCTACCTCGATGGTCGGCTGGACAACCGGTTCCTGCGGGGTCGGACGTCGCTTCCCCACGCTGTGCAGGCCGCACAACATTTCGCCCGCGAGGAGTTCGGCGACGACCGCATCGCCGCCTTCCCGCCGCTGAGTGCCGAGCCGGGTGACGGCACCATCCGGGTGGTGCTCGACGCCGACCCCGCCCCGGTCGAGGTGGTGCTCAACGAGGAGCTCTCGGAGCCACTGCTGTCGCAATGCCACGCCACCGTGCCCGGCCGGGTTCGGGTCTACACACTGGCCTCGCTCACGACGGCGGGAAGCCGCCCGTCGCCACCGGACCCCAGCGCTGCGGAGTGACCCGGATCAGGCACTTGCCCTGCTTGACCATCGCCGCCCGATACTCGTCCCAATCCGAGTGCTCACCAGCGACCGCGCGGAAGTAGTCGACCAGCGGTTCCACAGCGTCGGGCAGGTCGATCACCTCGGCGGGCCCGTCGATCTGCACGTAGGCGTCATTGAACTCGTCGGAGAGCACCACCACACTCGCGCGCCCGGTGCGGCGGATGTTCACCGACTTGGCGCGACGTGGATAGCTGGCGATCACCAGGCGGCCCTGCTCGTCCACGCCGCCGGTCACCGGGGAACTCTGCAGCGAGCCGTCGGCGCGGAAGGTGGTCAGCACCATGCGATGGCGGGGCCGGACGAACTCGAGCAGCGTGTCGAGGTCCACGGAGTCGGCGGTGGCGATCTTGGGCGACATATTCCCCACTCTAGGCCTGATCCGGGCGACACCGGGCGTACGTTTGTCTTTCGACCTCAGGAGGACACCATGGGCACCATGCGGGCGGAACGCTTCTACGCCGACACGAAAACCGTTGCGCTGGAAGATGTCCCGATCCCCGAACCAGGTGAGGGTGAAGTTCTGGTCAAAGTGGCGTTCTGCGGCATCTGCCATTCCGACCTCAGCCTGATCAACGGCACCTTCCCTGCCCAGCGTCCGGTCGTGATCCAGGGACACGAGGCATCCGGGACGATCGCCAAGATCGGGCCCGACGTGACCGGGTGGTCCGAGGGTGACCGGGTGGTCGTCGCCGCGGGCCGGCCCTGCGGACAGTGCGCCAACTGCCGTCGCGGGGACATGGCCACCTGTCTGCGGATGCAACTCATGGCGTTCGCCTATGACGGCGCTTGGGCGGAGTACACCGTCGCGCAGGCCGCCGGGCTGACTCGCGTTCCGGACAACGTGCCGCTGGAGCAGGCCGCGATCCTCGCCGACGCGGTGTCCACCCCGTTCGGCGCGGTGGTGAACACCGGCAAGGTGGTCATCGGTGAATCGGTCGGCGTGTGGGGCGTCGGCGGTGTCGGCACGCACATCGTCCAACTGGCGCGGCTGGTCGGAGCGGTTCCGATCGTCGCGGTCGACCTCAACCCTGCGGTCCGCGACCGTGCGCTGGAACTCGGCGCCGATTACGCATTCGATTCGCGTGACCCGGATTTCGCCGACAAGCTGGCGCAGGTGACCGGCGGGCGCGGACTCGATGTCGCGTTCGACGCCGTCGGGCTGAAGGTGACTTTCGAGCAGGCGCTGAACTCGCTGACCGGCGGCGGCCGGCTGGTGGGGGTCGGCATGAGCGCCGAATCCCCCACCGTGGGACCGACGTCGATGTTCGGTCTGACCCGACGCCAGGTACTCGGGCATCTCGGCTACCACAACAAGGACATCGAGACGCTCGCTCAGCTGGTGTCCACCGGCCGATTGGATCTGTCGCGCTCGATCAGCCAGATCATCCCGCTCGAGGACATCGCCGACGGCATCCGCATTCTCGACGAGGCCGAAGGAAATCCGATCAGGGTGCTCGTACAACCGTGAGCGACGCCGCCGCTCAGACCGCTCTCGGCCCGATGGTCATCGTGGCCGCGGACCAGCATGAGCCGGCACCTCTGGTGCACGACCCGTGGGCCGCACGTCTGCTGCCCGCTCCGACCCGCTTCATCGCAGCAGCCACTCGCTGGTCGCCGGTGCGCCGTGTCCTGCACGCCGCCACCGACAAGCGGATCGACGGCGGCTGGGCAAACTTCCTGTGCCGCAAGCGATACATCGACGATCGCCTCGACGCGGCGGTCGCCAAAGGTGTTGATGCTGTGGTAATTCTCGGCGCCGGTTATGACACCCGGGCGTACCGGCTGCCGGCCCTCTCCGGGGTTCCTGTGTGCGAGGTCGACCTGCCGACCAATACTGCGCGCAAGGCCGCCGCGGTGCGTCGTACATTCGGCCGCGTCCCGGACAACGTGACGCTGCTACCGGTGGACTTTGAGACCGATGATCTGGCAGACGTCCTGCAGCGCAACGGCTTCGGCAACCAGCGGCGCACATTCTACGTATGGGAGGCGGTCACCCAATACCTGACCGAACCGGCAGTGCGCAGGACGTTGGACCACCTCTCGCACGCAGGGCCCGGCAGCGGACTGGCGTTCACGTTCATCCGTGCGGACTTTTTGACCGGGCGGCAGTTGTACGGCGCGGAGCGGGCCCGCACACAGTTCGTGGTCAAGGACGCGCTGTGGCGGTTCGGGCTCGACCCCGCCGACGTCGCGCCGCTGCTGGCCGACTACGGCTGGCGTGAGATCGATCAGGCCGGGCCGGCTGAGTACACGGCCCGCTACCTGCGGCCGGCTGGACGCACCGACGCGGTGTCCGAGATCGAACGGGCTGTGTATGCCGAGCGCTGATCCGCCGTTCGACGCCCGGGAGCGGGCGGCGCTGTGCGATCTCTTCGACCGCCTCGGCCCGGACGCGCCCACCTTGCTCGACGGGTTCACCACCAAAGTCCTCGCCGCCCACCTGCTGCTGCGCGAGCGGGACCCGATTGCCGCGCCCTGCCTGGTTCTCCGCGGGGCCCCCGCGCGATTCGCCGAGCGGCGCACCGCGGCAATGGTCGAGCACCGGGAGTTCGGCTGGCTGGTCGACCGGCTGCGGTCGGGTCCGCCCTTCGGCTTCTTCCGGCTGGGCTGGGTGCGCGACTTCCCCAGCCTCAACGAGTTCTTCGTCCACCACGAGGACGTCCGGCGCGCCAATGGGCTGGGCCCCCGGGAGAACCTGACCGCCGACCTGCAAGCAGCGCTCTGGCGAAATGTCGAGCGCGGCAGCCGTTATCTGAGCCGTCGGGTACGCGGCACCGGGGTGGACCTGGTGTGGGGTGCGCACCGCTGTCGCGCCCGTACCGGCACCCCCGACGTCGAGCTCAGCGGCGCGCCCGGTGAGCTCCTGCTCTACCTGTTCGGCCGTCAGGACGCGGCACGCGTCGATGTCCTCGGGCCGCCGGAGGCCGTCGCGGCAGTGCGGCGCACCCGTTTCGGGATGTGAGCGGCGCCGACCGCTGCGCGCGAACGTGACGCTCGGCAGAAAGTGGGGATCGTGACTAGGCTGGCGGCTTGCGGAAGGAGCGCACATGTCCGCCGAAGCGCCGTCACCGGCCGCGCCCAAGGGCCAGCCCGGTCACATCCGGCTGACATCCCATCGTGGTGCCGACGGCGCCCCGCCGATCACGTGGGGCGCGGCCACCCCCGGCGAGCGCGGCCCGCTGATCGGCACCACCAGTACTCGCAGTCACCGCAACGTCGTTGGTACCCATAGCGGTTCCTACAGCGTGTATCGCGCGCTGGCGGTGGCGGCCGGCGCGCTGTCCCGGGAGCATCGGGCGGACCTGACCAACACCGCGCCCACCGACAGCATCGGCCCATATCCGCAGTGGAGCCGGCCCGAGGCGATCGTCAGCCTGGACCCGTGGGGGGCGATGGTGGCCGATGCGTTCGCCGCCGAACTGGCCGCCGGCCACGACATCCGACCGACCATCGCGGTCACCAAAGCTCACGTGATCCTCCCGGAGATCGCCGACGCCATCGACAAGGGGCGGCTGGTCCCGGACGGCCGATTCCTGCTGCCCGGCGGAGCGGCGCTGGTGACCAAGGCCGCGATCGAGCCGGTCTGGTATCTGCCGGGCGTCGCCGAGCGTTTCGGATGCAGCGAGGCGCATCTTCGCCGGGTCCTGTTCGAAGAGACCGGCGGCATGTATCCCGAGCTGGTCACACGCAGCGATCTCGAGGTCTTCCTTCCCCCCATCGGCGGGCAGACCCTCTACATTTTCGGCGACCCACACGATCTCGCCGACCCCTCGGTGGAATTGACGGCCCGAGTTCACGACGAGTGCAACGGCTCCGATGTGTTCGGATCCGACATCTGCACCTGCCGGCCGTATCTGACCCACGCGATCGAGGAATGCATCCTCGGTGCCCAGCGCGGCGGCGTGGGGTTGGTCGCCTACTCCCGCAAGGAAGGTCGCGCGCTCGGCGAGGTGACCAAGTTCCTGGTCTACAACGCCCGCAAACGACAGCAGGGCGGCGACACCGCCGAGGCATACTTTGCACGCACGGAATGCGTTGCGGGAGTGCAGGATATGCGGTTCCAGGAGCTGATGCCCGACGTACTGCACTGGCTGGGCATCCAGAAGATCCACCGCCTGGTGTCGATGAGCAACATGAAGTACGACGCGATCGTGGGCTCCGGGATCGAGGTCGGCGAGCGGGTCAACATCCCCGACGACCTGATCCCGGCCGACGCACGGGTGGAGATCGACGCCAAGATGGCCGCAGGCTATTTCACGCCAGGCCCGGTCCCCGATGCCGCCGAATTGAAGAAGGCCAAGGGTCGCGGGCTGGAGCACTGATGGCCGCCGCCATCGAGGTCGACCTCGACAGCCCGGCGGGGGCGGCCGCGGCGCTGCGCAATACCCGCGCCGTGCGTGAGCGGTCCGGACTGTTGACCGAACGGGCCCGCGCCGGCGGCTCGCGCTGGTTCACCGTGCACGACGATGCACTGGACTCGGCCGCCGAGCTGGTCGCCGACGTCACCCGACGCAATTATCCGGATCTGCAGGTCCCGTTCCACAGCCGGTGGCGCCATTTCGAGGCCGGAGGTGTCGATCGCAGGGCCGAGCTACTCGGCGGCGCCGACGCCACGGCGCTGGTCGACCTCACTGTGGTCAGCGTGCTGCTCGACGCCGGCGCCGGCCCGTCGTGGTCCTATGCCGAGCCGGCGACGGGGCTGCAGCTGAGCCGCTCAGAAGGCCTGGGGGTAGCGAGCTTTCACGCCTTCACCGCCGGGCTGTTCTCCTCCCAGCCGGACGACCCGCTACGGGTCGACGCCGCCGGGCTGGCGGAGCTCACCGAGCAGCAGCTGGCCGACGCGTTCCAGGTCGACGACACGAATCCGCTCGTCGGGCTTGACGGCCGGGTGGCGATTCTGCACCGGCTGGGTGCGGTCACCGCCGCGGACCCGGAGGTGTTCGGCCCCGACGGCCGCCCCGGCGGATTGCTCGACGCCGTGGGCGGGAGCTCGGCGCGCGCCTCCGAGCTGCTGTCCACGGTCCTTGGCTCGCTGGCACCAATCTGGCCGGGCGGCAGCAGGATCGGTGACCAACCGCTCGGGGACTGCTGGCGCCATTCCGCGCTGGCCGGTGCTGGCCTGACGGCGGGCTGGATGCCGTTTCACAAACTCTCGCAGTGGCTCACGTACTCGTTGCTGGAGCCGTTCGGCTGGGCCGGGGTCACCGTCACCGATCTCGACGAGCTGACCGGCCTCCCCGAATACCGCAATGGCGGACTACTGCTGGACACCGGCGTCCTCCGGTTGCGTGATGACGCGGATTCCACTCGAAGTGTCAGCGTCACAGACGAATTGGTGGTCGAATGGCGCGCGCTGACCGTCACTCTGCTCGACGAGCTGGCTCCCCTGGTGCGCAGGCGCCTCGGCGTCGACGCCGACCAGATGCCGCTGGCCCGAATCTTGGAGGGCGGTACCTGGGCGGCGGGCAGGACGCTGGCCCAGCGGCTGCGCGGCGGCCTCCCGCCGCTGTCCATCGTCAGCGATGGCACAGTGTTCTGATGCGCGACGTCCACGTCATCGACCATCCGCTGGTGCAGCACAAGCTGACCTTGATGCGGCGCAAGGTCACGTCCACCAACACGTTCCGCAGGCTGGCCAACGAGATGGCCACACTGCTGGCCTACGAGGTGCTGCGTGACACCCCGACCCACGAGATCGCGGTGGAGACGCCGCTGGAGACCACCACCGGCACCGTCATCGACGGCAAGAAGCTGGTGTTCGTCGCCATCCTGCGGGCCGGCAGCGGCATCCTGGACGGGATGCTGACCGTCGTGCCCGGCGCCCGGATCGGACACATCGGCTTGTACCGGGATCCGAAAACCCGCGTCGCCGTGGAGTACTACTTCAAGATGCCCAGCGACCTGCACGAGCGCGAAGTGGTCGTGGTCGACCCGATGCTGGCCACCGGCAACTCGGCCGTGGCGGCGGTGGACCGCCTGAAGGAATTCCGGCCCCGGTCCATCAAATTCGTCTGCCTACTCACCTGCCCCGAAGGGATCTCCGTCCTGCACGACGCGCATCCCGAGGTGCCGATCTACACCGCGGCGGTGGACCGTGGACTCGATGAGCACGGCTACATCGTGCCCGGTCTCGGCGACGCGGGCGATCGCCTCTTCGGCACGAAATAGGTTCCTATCAGTGACCGTGCACCGTTCACTGATACGGGCTGGCACGCAGTGCGGCCAATCTCTGGCGGTATTCCGCTTCGTCGATCTCACCCCGCGCGAACCGCGCCGCCAGCAGCCGCTCGGGCGACTCGCCGTATGGCGGGAACTGGGGCAGGGCCGGACCTTGCGGCGCCCCGGTGGTGTACCGGATCAACATGACGATTCCGGCGATGATCAGGACCCAGAACACCACCATCCCGATCGCCATACCCGCGTAGCCCCAACCGCTCATGTCGTGGCCATACCAGAACATCATCGGTTTCTCCTTCCTCGCCCGTCAGCGGACGTAGTTCAAGGTCGTCATCATCCCGGCCGCCATGTGATACGTGTTGTGACAGTGCAGCATCCAGTCGCCGGGATTGTCCGCGACCATCCGCACCGCCACCGTCTGCATCGGTTGGACGATCACGGTGTCCTTCCGCGGCCCTGCGCTGCCATCAGGCTTGAGCACCTGGAAGGTGTGGCCGTGCAGGTGCATCGGGTGCCACATCATCGAGTCGTTGACGAACGTCAGTGTCGCGTGCTGGCCCTGATGGACCGTCAGCGGAACCGTCTGATCGTAGGGCCGGCCGTTGATCATCCAGTCGTAGCGCATCATCATGCCCGACAGCCGAACCTGCAACGTGTGGTCACTGGCGGCCGGCAGCTGGACTTCCGGTGCTGCGGTGAAGGTGTCGACCGTTCCGATCCGCCCGGTGAGTTGCGGGGGCCGGAACGCGGCGTCCGGCACGGTGCCGCCACCGGCCGACAACAGCGCACGTGCGACCGCGTTCTTGCCCTCCGCGGCGGCAACGAGGGGAAACACGCCTTCACCCGCGGTCACGATGACGTCGTAACGTTCGCCCATACCTATCAGGAGCGCATCGACCTCCTCCGGCCGGACGGGGAATCCGTCGGTGTGGGTGACGGTCATGCGATGCCCGGCCAACGCGACGCGGAACGCGGTATCGGCTGCGGCATTGATGATCCGGATGCGAATGCGGTTTCCGGGTTTCGCGGTGAATGTCGTGGCAGCCGAAGGGATTCGGCCGTTGATGACGTAGTACGGGTAGCTGACGTCACCGGCGTCGCCGCCGAGCAGGTCACTGGTTCCCACACCGCCGACGCCGGGAACGCCAGGCATCGATCCCATTCCGCCCATACCGGGCATGTGTCCCATGCCGCCCATCCCCGGTCTCTGCATCTGCCCCATGCCACCCATCGATTGCAGCCCTGCGAAGATCTGCTCAGGGCTGGTACCGACGCCGGAGGTCCAGTCGTCGAGCATCACGATCCACTCGGCGTCGTAGCGTCCGGGCTCCGCCGGATCGTCGACGATGACCGGTAGGTACAACCCGTAGTCGGTGTCCAGCCCGGTATGCGGGTGCGCCCAGTACGTTCCGGGATGAGGGGAGCTGAACCGATAGGCGAAGCCGGTGGCGGGTCCGATGTTCGGCGTGGCCGGGCTGGCCCCGTCCATGTCGTTGCGCAAGGCGATCCCGTGCCAGTGCACCGAGGTCGGGTGATCCAGTCCGTTGTCGACGATGACCGCGATGTCGTCGCCGACGTTGGCTCTGATCAGCGGGCCCGGGACCTGACCGTTGTAGGCCAGCGTGCGGGCTGTGGTCCCGCCGAGGTCGATGTCGGCAAGGCCTGGGGCCAGGTGTGCGGTGACGGTCCTGCCGGTGTGCGGCCGGGCTGCCTCGGCCGCGGCGATCGCACTCGGCGACGGGGAGCCGCCGGTGGCCGGGGGATGGGTCGTCCGACCGCAGGCCACCAACGCCGCGCCGCCGAGGACTCCTGCTGCCAGAAAGCCGCGCCGGGTGAGCGCCTGTCGACTCATCACAATCCTGTCTACTCGAGGGTTCGTCTTCCAGATTGCGGCGGCCCCTCGGCGGGTTTGGTGTTGGTTCTGTGAAGATTCGCTCAAGACCCGATCCCGGTGCGCCGGCACGGCACGATGAAGGCATGAAGCTCTCCTCGCAGGCATCACCGCACGTGACGGTGACCGCCGTCGGTGGATTCGGCATGCGCAGGCGACTGCTGCTCGCGCAGACGCTGGTTCTCCTCGCCGGCGGGGTGACCACCTGGGTCGTCGCATCAGTGGTGGGGCCGCCGCTGTTCCGAGAGCACCTGCACATGGCCGGCGTCGCCCATGATTCCAACGAGCAGTATCACGCCGAGCAGGCCTACCAACACGCCACTGCGCTCTCGATCGGGGTCGCGATCACGGTGGCCGCCCTGACCGCGCTGATCGCCACCGCCTACCTGAGCCGGCGGTTGCAGCACTCCGTCGCCGAGGTTTCGGCAGCCGCGTCGGCGGTGGCCGAGGGTCGCTACGACATTCGGGTCGCACCGCCTCGGCTCGGCCGTGAATTCGACGAGATGGCAACCGCTTTCAACAAGATGGCGGATCGGCTGCAGGCTGTGGAATCAAGCCGGCGCCAGCTGTTCGGCGATCTCGCTCACGAGATCCGCACGCCGGTGGCCGTGCTGGAGGCCTATCTGGAAGCCGTTGAGGACGGCGTGCGAGTCCTGGACCAGCCGACCATCGCGATGTTGCGGGAGCAGACCGGCCGCCTGGTGCGATTCTCGGCCGACGCCGCCGCCCTGGCCCAGGCCGAAGAAGCTCATGCCACGATCACCCCGGGATGGGTCGAGGCCGACGAGGTCGCCCGCTCCGTCAGTGCCGCAGTGACCGACCGCTACGCTGCGAAGAATGTCACGCTGAGCCTCCAGGTGAGTGAAGGGACCCGGTTCTGGGCCGACCGTCAACGCCTGACGCAGGTGTTGAACAACCTGCTGGACAACGCATTACGTCATACTGCGCCCGGCGGCCACGTTCGACTCACCGCGGAGCCGATGGGTAACGATGTCGTCTTCACGGTGAGCGATGACGGCGAGGGTGTTGCGGCAGAGCACCTTCCGCACGTTTTCGAGCGTTTCTACCGTGCCGACTCGGCGCGCAACCGCGATCGGGGCGGCTCCGGCATCGGCCTGGCCATCGCCAAGGCATTGACCGAAGCGCACGGCGGGACCATCACCGCGACCAGCGCCGGCCCCGGGGCAGGCACCACCTTCACGGTGACGGTGCCCAGCCTGCCGGTGGCCGGGGCCCGCCGCGGCAATCAACGCGAATACGCGTGACCTACTGCTGCGACTACAGGGAACTCAGAATCTGGTTCATGGTGTCGATCTCCTTTTGCTGGCTGGTGGCGATCGACTTGGCGAGGGCGATGGCGTCGGCGAATTGTCCCCCCTTGATCTCGTTCTGCGCCATGGTGATTGCGCCCTGGTGATGCTTGATCATCTGGGTCAGGTACAGCTTGCCGGCCTGGACGCCTTGGGCGTTCTGCAGTGCCTGCATATCGGCCGGTGACATCATCCCCTCCATGCCTGGCACGTCATCCATTCCGGGCATATCCGATCCGTGCATGCCGCCGTGATCTGAGGGCGCATTGCTGGTCGTGCCGTTCATCCCCGGCATGTTGTCCATTCCCGGCATGCCGGGCATTCCCCACTGGTTCAGCCAGCCCTGCATCGTGTCGATCTCCGGGCCCTGCGCCGCCTTGATCTGCTTGGCCAGGTCCACCACCCGCGCATCGATGCCCTGCTTCGCCAGGATCATGTCGCTCATCTCGATCGCCTGCCGGTGATGCGGAATCATCATGCGGGCGAACATCATGTCGGCCTGATTGTGGGCGGCTGCCGGCGCCGCGGTCGAACTCTGGACAGTGGACGGTGCCGCCGACGCCGCCACATCCTTGGTGCCCGAGTCACTACACGCGCCGATGGCGGCAACCGCGGCCAACGCGGCCACTCCGGTCACCACAGTCCTCGCTTTGCTCACACCACATCCCTTTCGTCGCACACGGATCACTCGATCCCCGCCCAGCTTCGCCAGACTCCGGCAGGTGCGGCGTAGTGGTTCTGTGAAGATTCGATAAAGAACCCGATTCGCGAGGGCGCAGAGCCACACCTGCCGTGGAGGTGCCGTCAGCCGTGGTGATCGTGCTGGTGCCCGTCAGAGCTCGACGGAGGGTGCTCGCCGCCCGTGCTCAGCTTCATGTCCGTCACCGGTCTGCCCGGCTCCGCAGGTGCCCCGTGCGCCGCATCACGTCCGGCCTCGGCGTCGACGGGCGCGCCATGGTGATGCTGGTGGCCCTGGAGGCCGGAGGCCAGGCCTGCGGTCACAGCGAGTGCCATCACGGTGTTGGCGCCCACAAGTACCAGTGTCCGCCCGACACCCGAAAACGCGTGCGCCCGGTAACGCCGAAGCAACACCCAGGCGGCACCCATGACCACGTAGCACTGCAGGAGCAGAACACAGATCCCTGCTGCTTCCACGCCCTCCGCAGCACCTGCGTTGGGACCGAACGGCGCACCAGCCGTTCTGGATACCACCCACAGGGCGGCGGAACCGACATTGGCGGCGATTCCGGCCGCCAACAGCAGTCGCGTCGGCCGTGACCAGGCGAGAAAGCCCCAGGCGAGCTGGAACACCGCGATGGACGCGAAGAACACCCCGGAGGGCACCCAGTCTTTCCAGTGCATCGGCGCGACCGCGAAGTGGATGGCTGCGGCACCGATCGACGACACCGCCGCACACCGTGCGGCCAGCCGGTTATCGATCTTTCTCGCGTCTTTCGCGGTCACAGCGTCGACGCTGACACAGCAGGTGGGCCCGGACGAGCAGCGGCCGATAACAGTCAGATGCCGGATCGGCTACGGCGCTCGCAGCGTCCTTTCAGTCAACCGTCAGCCGCAGATGGGTCAATGGGCGTTGTGACAACGACGTTTCCGGCCGAAGCACCGCAGGATTCCGCCGAAGTCGCACCCGCGGTGACCAGCCCGTCGCGACGGGACCGCATCGGGCTGATGGTGCTGCTCGCCTCGACCACGGTCATGTACCTGTGGAACATCACCGTCAACGGAATGGGCAACCAGTTCTATGCAGGCGCCGCACAGGCCGGCTCCAAGAACTGGGAGGCGCTGCTGTTCGGGTCGCTCGACTCGGCCAACTTCATCACCGTCGACAAACCCCCGGTGTCGCAGTGGGTGATGGGCCTGTCCGGTCAGCTGTTCGGCTTCAGCAGCGCCAGCATGCTGATACCCGAGGCACTGATGGCCGTGGCGACGGTGTGGCTGCTCTACTCCGCGGTCGCGCGCATCTGCGGCCCGCGGGCCGGGTTGCTGGCCGGTGCCGCGCTGGCGCTGACCCCGGTCGCCGCGCTGATGTTCCGGTTCAACAACCCCGACGCCGCGATGGTGCTGCTGATGATGGCCTCGGCGTACTGCACCGTGCGCGCGCTCGAGCGGGCAGGGGGCAAGTGGCTGGCGTGGGCGGGTGTCGCGCTCGGGTTCGCATTCCTGGCCAAGATGCTGGAAGGCCTGATGATCGCCCCCGCGGTGGGCCTGGCCTACCTGATCGCGGCACCGACGCCGCTGCGCACCCGGCTGCAGCATCTGCTGGGCGCCGCGGCGGCTTTCGTGGTGTCGGCGGGCTGGTTCGTGATCCTGACCCTGGTGTGGCCGTCGTCGTCGCGGCCTTACATCGCCGGGTCGACCGATGACAACTTCATGAATCTGGTGCTGGGTTACAACGGATTCGCGCGCGTGCTCGGCCGCAATCACATGAATTTCGGGCCTGGCGATCCGCTCGGCAATTCGGCCGGCGACGAGCTCCGACACCTGGGCGGCTTCGGCGGCATGGGCAATCAGAAGGAGGGTCTGGGCCGGCTGTTCGCGGGCGAGTTCGGTTTCGAGATCGGCTGGTTGATCCCGGCAGCCCTGCTCAGTCTGGTTCTCGCGCTGATCGCCCGCGGTCGTGCGCCGCGCACCGACCCGGTTCGGGCCGGCGTCATGCTGTTCGGCAGCTGGCTGGTGATCGACGGTGTGGTGCTCAGCTATATGAAGGGCATGGTGCACCCGTACTACTGCCTGTCGCTGGCGCCGGCGGTGGCCGGCACGGCTGCCATTGGCGCACAACAGATGTGGATCCGCAGACAAACCTGGTTCGGCCGAGCCGGATTGACGGGGCTGATCGCGGTGACGGGTGTCTGGAGCTGGTGGGTGCTCGGCCGAAACGAGGACTGGTTGCCCGCTCTGCGGTGGACGGTCTTGGTCGTCACCGTGCTGGCCGCCGCCGCACTCGCCCTGTCGGCGCCGCGGTGGCGCCGGGTCACGATGGCCGCGGCGGTAGTTGGTGTGGTGGCCGTCTTGGCCGGGCCGACCGCCTACGCCGTCGCCACACTCGGCGCTCCGCATCGCGGTGGCGGGCCGACGGTTGGCCCGGTCCGATCGACGACCGGGTTCGGAGCAGGGTTCGGTGTGTCGAAGGACAATCCGAAACTGGACGCACTGCTACGCGCGACCACCACGCAGTGGTCGGCGGCGATCTCCGGCTCGTCGGCCGCTGCAGGACTCGAATTGTCCACCGGCACAGCGGTGATGGCCATCGGCGGGTTCCTCGGCAGTGATCCCGCCCCGAGTCTGGGCCAGTTCAAGGCGGATGTGGCTGCGGGCAAGGTGGCCTACTACATCGTCGAGCGGGACTGGCGGGGCCGGGCCGGCGGGTGGCCGGGCATCAACCGCAACCACACCGGCATCACCGACTGGGTGAGCGCGACGTTCCCGGTCACCCAGGTCGGCGACGACGACGTCTACGACCTGTCCCGGCCCAAGTGATCAGGCCGCCTCGACCAGTGCGGTCTGCGCACTGCGCTGGCGGGTGGGCAGTGCCAGCTTGACGATCTTGCGCACCACGGTGGCGAACTGCTTGGGCAGCGGTCCCGCGTTGTAGGGGATGCCGTAGCGCTCGCACACCTCGCGGACGTGCGGGGCCATCTCGGCGTAGCGGCGCGCAGGCACATCCGGGAACAGATGGTGCTCGATCTGGTGGGACAGGTTGCCCGACAACAGGTGGAACAGCTTGCCGCCGGTCAGGTTGGCCGAGCCGAGGACCTGCCGGAAGTACCACTGGCCCCGTGACTCGTTGCGGGTCTCTTCGACCGTGAATTCCTGTGTGCCGTCCGGGAAGTGGCCGCAAAAGATGATCATGTACGACCACACGTTGCGGATCAGGTTGGCGGTCATGTTGCCGGTGAACACGAACGGCGCCATCGGCCCGGCCAGCAGCGGGAAGGCCACGTAGTCCTTGAGCAGCTGGCGACGGGTCTTGCGCCAGATTTCACTGGCGATGTCGCGCTTGTCCGCGATCGAGATCTCGCCGGAACGGATGCGGTCGGCCTCCAGCTCGTGCAGCGCGACGCCGTATTGGAAGAGCACCATCAGCAGGAAGGCGTACACCGGATTGCCCAGATAGTAGGGCCGCCACGGCTGATCCGGGCTCATCCGCAGGATGCCGTAGCCGATGTCGCGGTCCATGCCGACGATGTTGGTGAAGGTGTGGTGGGAGTAGTTGTGCGAGTGCCGCCACTGGTCGGCCGGGCACGCGGTGTCCCACTCGAAGGTGCGGCCGCGCAGGGCCGGGTCGCCGGTCCACTCGTACTGCCCGTGCATGACGTTGTGGCCGATCTCCATGTTGTCCAAGATCTTCGAGATCCCCAGCAGCGCGGTGCCGGCCAGCCAGGCCGGCGGGAAGATGCCGGCCATCAGCAGCGCGCGGCCGCCGATCTCCATGGCGCGCTGAGCCTTGATGACCCGGCGGATGTAGTCGACGTCGGTCTGGCCGAGGTCGGCGATCACCCGTTCCTTGATGGCGTCGAGTTCACGGCCGAACTCGTCGGCCTGCTCGCGGGTCAGTGTGATGTGTTGGGTGTTCATGGTCGTCCCTTTCTGCTCAGAGCGCGATCTCGACGTCACCGACAGGCACCGACACGCAGATCTGCACGTCCTCCTCGTCGGCGGTGGAGACCGCTCCGGTGGTCAGGTTGCGCACGGCGCCGCGATGCTTGCGGCGAGTGCAGGTGTGGCAGATGCCCATTCGGCATCCGCTGGTCGGGTTCAGTCCGGCGTCCTCGGCCTGGTCCAGGAGGGGACGCCCGTCATCCTGGGCGTCGATACCGCTGTCCCGGAAGCTGATTCGGCCGCCCGACGGTGCGTCGGGGACGACGAAGGGCACCGGGACGAAGCTCTCCGACAACGCGTTCGGGCAGTGTTCGCGCACCGCCGCGACCAGTGCGGGCGGCCCGCACACGTAGACGGCGTCCGGATCGGGCATCGCGACGCCGAGGTGCTCGGGGCCGAAGCGGCCGTCGAGCTCGCCGCCCGGCGCGCGGGTGTAGCCGTGCAGCACCCGGACACCGGTGGCGGCCAGTTCGGCTCGGTAGCAGGCCTCCGCCGGCGTGCGGGCGTAGTGGACGAAGGCGATCTCGCCGTCGAAGCCCTCGGCGTGAAGGGTTCGCAGCATGGACATCACCGGGGTGATGCCACTGCCGCCGGAGACGAACAGGATGCGGCGGGGCCTGACCTCGGGGAGCACGAAGTCGCCGGCGGGGTCGGACAGGTCGACCACCATGCCGGGGCGGGCGTGCCGGTAGAGGTGGTTGGACACCAGGCCCCCGTCGTGGGATCCGATCGTCAATTCGATCAGCGGTGATCCCTCGGCGCTGGCCGGTGAATAGCAGCGGGTGTGGCGACGGCCGTCGATCTCCACCGTCAGGTTCAGGTGCTGGCCGGCGCGGTAGCCGGTGACGGCCGAGTTGGGGTCGAGGAGCAGAGTGACGCTGCGCGGCGTGGAGCGACGTACGTCGACCACCCGGGCCCGGGCGTCGGTGGTCCAGGTCGGGTTCACCAGCTCGGTGTAGCGGTCCACGCCATGCGGGCCGGTGAGCAGATCGACCAGCGGCGAACGGAGCACCTTCTGGGTCAAAGTTTGAGTGAACATGTGTACACTCTGGGTCGTGAAAGTGCACGTCGTCAAGGAATCGGACCAGTCTGTGGTAGGGTTCACACCGGTGAACAGTCGTACGCCCAGCTCACGTCGTGAGCGTTCAGGGAAGTCACGTTCCCGCGACACACCATCGCGGGAAGAGCGCAAAGAGGCCACCCGCCGGGCCATCATCGCGGCCGCGCTGAAGCTCCTCGACGAGCGCAGCTTCAGCGGTCTGAGCCTGCGTGAGGTCACCCGCGAGGCCGGGATTGTGCCTGCCGCGTTCTACCGCCACTTCGAATCGATGGACGCCCTCGGACTGGTGCTCATCGACGAGTCGTTCCGCACCCTGCGCGAGATGTTGCGCAGTGCCCGCGCGGGCAAGCTGGACCCGAACCGTGTCATCGAGTCGACGGTCGACATCCTGGTCGCCGGGGTGGCCGAGCAGCGCGAGCATTGGCGCTTCATCGGGCGCGAACGCTCCAGCGGTGTGACGGTGCTGCGCTACGCGATCCGCACCGAGATCCGGCTGATCACCTCCGAGCTGGCCACCGACCTTGCCCGGTTCCCCGGGCTCAACGAGTGGAGCACCGAGGACCTCAACATCCTGGCCAGCCTGTTCGTGAACTCGATGATCATCATCGCCGAGGCCATCGAGGACGCCCATGACGCGGCCGCGCTCGACGAGATCAAACGCACGGCGGTCAAGCAGCTGCGGATGATCACGATCGGTGTCAACGCCTGGGAGCCGGCGCCGGTCGTCGACGAGGATGACGAACCGGACACGCGAGAGTGAACTCACGCGCGGAACGTGCGAGTAGCGTGCCGCGCCAGTTCAATCTCGCGAAGCCGAGCCATCCGCAAAACCGGGTACACCACGCCCATGGACAAGCCCGCAGTGCTCTTCGACATCGACGGCACCCTCGTCGACTCGAACTACCTTCACGTCCACGCCTGGCAGCAGGCCTTCCATGAGGTCGGGCTTCCGGTCCAGGCCTGGCATGTCCACCGCTCGATCGGCATGGACGGGTCCACCATGGTCGAGGAGCTGTCCAACGGCGCCGATGACGATGCGCAGAAGCGTCTCAAGGACTCTCACACCCGCCACTACGAGGCCGGCGCCGATCTGCTGACCGCGTTGCCCGGGGCGCGCGAACTGCTGAAGCGGGTTGCCGACCTGGGCCTGCAGGTGGTGCTGGCGACCTCTGCGCCGGAGAACGAGCTGGCCCTGCTGCGCAAAACGCTGGGGTGCGACGACCTCGTGTCGGCCATCACCTCGTCCGAGGACGTCGAGGAGGCCAAGCCCCGCCCGGACATCGTCAATGTCGCGCTGGACAAGGCCGGGGTGCCGGCGCAGCGGGCGGTGTTCGTCGGCGACACCGTCTGGGACGTCGAGGCCAGTGCCCGCGCAGGAGTGCCGTGCATCGCGGTGCTGTCCGGCGGCGTGGGCAGAGGTGAACTCGAAAAGGCCGGCGCCGCAGCCATCTTCGACGACGTCCGGGAGTTGCTCGACAACCTCGACAGTTCACCCATCGCCGCCCTGCTCTGAGGTGGGTTTTGCCCCATCCACGGCCGGGTAGAGACTGCCCATGACTCAGGCGGTGCAACAGCCGAAACGGGCCACCGCACCGGAAGAACTGGTAGCGCTCTACCGCGATCCGCCCGACGGGCTGCGCGCGAACATGATCATGTCGCTCGACGGCGCCGCGGCGTTCGACGGTGTGGCCGGTCCGCTTTCGGACGCCAACGACCAGAGCCTGCTGCTCGCGTTGCGCGGCTACGCCGATGTCGTGCTCGTCGGCGCGGGCACCGTGCGCGCCGAAGGATATGGCCCGGTGCGATTGACCGCCGCTCAGGTGGCCGAACGCCGGGAGCGCTGGGGCACCGACGTCGTCCCGCCGATCGCGGTGGTCACCCACACCGGCCGCGTCCCGGCATCATTGTTCGCCGAGCCCAGCCAACGGCCCATCCTGATCACCACCGCGGTCGCCGCCCGCGAACGCCCGCGGCTGGCCGAGCACGCCGACCTGCTGATCGCCGGTGACAGCGCGGTCAACCTGGAGTCCGCGCTGCGCACCCTGCACGCCCGGGGCATGCGCCGAATCTTGTGCGAGGGCGGCCCCACCCTGCTCGACGAGCTGGTCGCGGGCGATCTGGTCGACGAGATGTGCCTGACGGTCTCGCCCACGCTGGTCGCGAGCACCACCACCGCCCGGCCGGGCGGCCCGGCGCTCGCGGTTCCTGCCCGCCTTACGCTGGGCCATGCGGTGACCCTCGAGAACTACGTCTATCTGCGTTACGTGCGGGACCAGGAGAGGCAGGTCGGTACATGAGCGGCGACGAATTACTGAGCCGTCGGCCAGAGGGCGTCGACGACGACACGGTGGAGGCGGTCGGATCGCTGTCCGAGGCGCTGGAGTACGTGGAGCGCGCCCGCGGCCACCTGTACTCCTTTCACCAGCTGATGGGCCACGCCGACCTGCTGCTCGGCGAGGCCTGCGACAAGCTGCGCGGTGCCGGTCACGCCGACATCGCCGACAGCCTGACCGAGGAGATGGTCGGCCGCAATGTGCTCCACGGCCGCTGGACGTTCCAGATCGTCGAGGAATTCGACGACGACTACTGGTCGGTGCTGCGCGAACGCGAGCGCGCCGTACGTGATCAGCTGATGGGCGGGCACCGCCACGTGTTCGAAGCCGAGATGAAGGAGCGCCGCCGGACCAGCGGCCGGCCCGGCCACGAAGCTGTTCCGTGACGTACCTTGTCACCCCTGTCACAAACCTGTTCCGACTGATTTGGCGCGACCCATTGCGGGGTACACGCCACAGTCCACCCGCCTATTTAGGGAGTCCCACGTGACCAACGCTGCAACTGAGGTATGGCCGGGTAAGGCCTACCCGCTGGGCGCCTCCTACGACGGCTACGGCACAAACTTCGCGGTGTTCTCCGAAGTGGCCGAGCGGGTGGAGTTGTGCCTGTTCGAGGAAGACGGTGCCGAGACACGTATCGCCCTGCCCGAGGTCGACGGATTCGTCTGGCACGGGTTTCTGCCTGGCATCGAACCGGGCCAGCGCTACGGCTACCGGGTGCACGGCCCGCATGATCCGGCCGAAGGGCACCGCTGCAATCCCAACAAGCTGCTGCTGGACCCGTACGCCAAAGCCATCGACGGTCATTTCGACTGGAACCAGTCGCTGTTCGGCTACAACTTCGGCGAACCCGACAGCCGCAACGACGACGACTCGGCCGCGAGCATGCCCAAATCGGTCGTCATCAACCCGTACTTCGACTGGGGTGTCGACCGGCCCCCGCAGCGGGAGTATGCCGACAGCGTCATCTACGAGGCGCACGTCAAAGGCCTGACGCAAACCCATCCCGACATTCCGGACGCCATTCGCGGGACGTACTCGGCGATCTCACACCCGGCGATCATCGACCACCTGAATGCGATCGGCGCCACGGCCATCGAGTTGATGCCGGTGCACCACTTCGCCAACGACTCCACCCTGATCGACAAAGGCCTGTCGAACTACTGGGGCTACAACACAATTGGGTTCTTCGCCCCGGACAGCAAGTACTCGGCCAGCTCGACGCCCGGTGGGCAGGTGCAGGAATTCAAGGCGATGGTTCGCACGCTGCACGAAGCCGGGATCGAGGTGATCCTCGACGTGGTGTACAACCACACCGCGGAAGGCAACCACATGGGGCCGACGCTGTCCTTCCGCGGCATCGACAACGCCGCCTACTACCGGCTCGTCGATGACGACAAGCGCTACTACATGGACTACACCGGCACCGGCAACAGTCTCAACGTCGGGCATCCGCACTCGCTGCAGTTGATCATGGATTCGCTGCGGTACTGGGTGACCGAGATGCACGTGGACGGCTTCCGGTTCGACCTCGCCTCAACCCTGGCCCGCGAGTTCTATGACGTCGACCGCCTGAGCGCGTTCTTCGAACTCGTGCAACAAGATCCGACCGTCAGTCAGGTGAAGTTGATCGCCGAGCCGTGGGACGTCGGGCCCGGCGGCTACCAGGTGGGTAACTTCCCGCCGCAGTGGACGGAGTGGAACGGCAAGTACCGCGACACCGTCCGCGACTTCTGGCGCGGCGAAGACGCCAGCCTCGGCGAATTCGCCTCCCGGCTGACCGGCTCGGCCGACCTCTACGAGCACACCGCCCGCCGACCGGTCGCGTCGATCAACTTCGTCACCGCCCACGACGGCTTCACGTTGCGAGACCTGGTGTCCTACAACGAGAAACACAATGAGGCCAACGGCGAGGATAATAACGACGGCGAGAGCAACAACAAGTCGTGGAATTGCGGGGCGGAGGGACCGACCGACGATCCGGAGATCAACGAGCTGCGTAATCGCCAGCAGCGCAACCTGATTGCCACCACGATCTTGTCCCAGGGCGTTCCGATGATCTGCCACGGCGACGAGCTGGGCCGGACCCAGGGCGGCAACAACAACGGCTACTGCCAGGACAACGAGATCACCTGGATCGACTGGGATTCGGCCGACGACGAGCTGCTGGAGTTCACGGCCTCGGTGTCGGCACTTCGCGCGGCCCATCCGGTGTTTCGCAGGCGGCGGTTCTTCAACGGCCGACCGGTGCGGCGCCGGGGCAGCGAAGGCCTGCCGGACATCTCCTGGTTCCGCCCGGACGGTTCGGAGATGAACGACGAGGACTGGGATTCGGGCTTCGGCAAGTCGGTGGCTGTATACCTCAACGGCCACGGCATACCCGATCGTGATGCCCGCGGGCAGCGCGTCTCCGACGACTCCTTCGTGCTGTGCTTCAACGCCCACCACGAACCGATCGAATTCGTCTTGCCGCCGGCCGAGTTTGGTAAGGCTTGGCAACCTGTCGTCAACACGTCGGCGGGGGCAGGCGAGATCGACGAAGCGGCGGTGGTGAAAGCGGCCACACCGGTGCGAGTCGAGTCCCGCTCGATGGTGGTGCTGCGCGCAGCGGAGTAGGAAAAGCGAACGGACCATGGCCGATCCCCTCCCCTCCGGGGGACCGCCATGGTCCGAAGCACCGCTGGCCCGATTATCACAATGGGGAACGCGCGATGCGCAGTTTTCACCAACTTGAATTCAAGATTTTCCGGCACTCAGCAAACGTTCAGGCGAGATCGCCGCAGATGTCAATTCCGCTTAACGTGAAGCGGTTACGGCACGCCCGCGGCGCCAGGGGTCGTCAGTCCACAACTCAGTCCACAAGGGGGTACAGCGAGTCACCGTCTTCGGGGGTCCCGCTGATCTGGCCGCGATGCGCCCGATCCGAGGCGGTGTCGTCCGTCTCGATGTCGGCGATCACGTCGGGCTCTTCTTCGCTGAGCCGGGCGTCCAACGACTCGCCCTCGCGTTCCTCCCGCGCTGTGATGCCGAACTTGGTTGCCCCACTCCATCCTTCAGGTGGGTCCACAACATCGTCGCCGTCGCTGTTGCGCACCTCGTCGGAGTCGAGCGACTCCGAGCCGCTCAGGGTGTCGCCGGGGCCACTGTCATCTGCGAAGTCGGCTGGATTGGTCATGCCGACGGGCTGCCCGGCTGCCGGGACGGTTAAACCGCCCGCGGTGTCATCGCGCTGCGCGCCACATCGGCCACAATGACGGGCCGCCTTCGGGCAGCGTGATCTCCCCGGTCACCTCGAAACCGAACCGTTGGTAGTACGGAATGTTGTCGGGGTTGCTGGACTCGAGGTAGGCGGGAGCGTATTCGGCGTCGCAGCGATCCAGCCGCGAGCACATCAGCGCGTGACCGAACCCGCCACCACGCACGCTGGGGTCGCTGCCGATGACGCCCAGGTACCAGTGCGGCTCCTCCGGATGGTGCTCTTTCATCAGGTCGGTCACCGCCCGCCCGGCGGCCAGCCGGCCGCGAAAGGCGCGGATGACGCCGGGCAGCATCGCCAGCTGTTCGCGCGGCGACTGCTGCCACCGGCCGGGCGGATCCCACAGCGCGGCTGCCGCGATCCCGTCGTCGAATACTGCCACCTCGGTGCCACGACCGGCCAGGAAGTGGTGGCGGGTCAGGGCGCTGAACATTCCGGGCAGTGCAGCCTTGCGCCGCTCGACGTCGGGTTGCACCCACGCCATCACCGGGTCGTCGTGAAACGCCCGACCCAGGACCCGCGCCAAAGCCGGGATGTCAGCCTTGCGGGCGGGACGGACGTCGATGGGCACCACTGCAGGTTAGTCACCCAAATTAAGCGTGGCCTGGCGCGCAGACCACTCCCACAACCGGGCGGCCTGCCCGGGGTCGACCGCCCAGGGCGCGTACCCGCCCTCGACACCGTCGACCATCGCGTCGGCAACGTGGCAGTCCTCGAGATAAAGACCGCCCCGCCCGTCGAGTTCGGGGCTGGTGGCCGCCCACACCGTGGTCGCCGCTCCGTGCTCGACGTCGGTCACCTCGAGGTTGGCCAGCGTGCCGCCCGCACGGAAATCGTCGCGGGTCATGTGCCGGGCCAGATCGGTGAACACCACCCCGGGATGCACGGCGAACGAATGCACGCCCAGCGGTCCCCACCGCCGTTCCGATTCGACGGTGAACAGCACATTGGCGGTCTTGCTCTGCCCGTACGCCTGCCACTTGTCGTAGGCGCTCTCGTCGTCGTAGTTCGGGTCATCCCATCGGATCCCGCCGAGCTGGTGTCCGCGGCTGCTGAGGTTGACGATGCGCGTGCCGTCCCCAAAGCGGTCAGCCAGTCCGGTGGTGAGCACGAAGTGACCGAGATGGTTGGTGCCGACCTGCATTTCGTAGCCCTGCACGGTGCGGGTCAGTGGCGGGGCCATCACCCCGGCGTTGTTGATGAGCACGTCGATGCGGTCGTGACGGGTGGCGATCGCCTCGGCCGCGGCGCGCGCCGAACGCAGGTCGCCGAGTTCGAGGTGCACGGTCTCGCAGTCGATCACCGAGCGGGTCTTGTCCAGATCGCGTACCGCCGCGACGATCTCGGCGCCGACGGACTGCATGGCCCAGGCGGTCTGCAGCCCCAGGCCGGTCGAGGCGCCGGTGATGACGACCGTCCGGCCGGTCAGATCGACTCCGGAGAGAACCTCGGCCGTGGTGGTCATGCGGGGTCTCCCGTCTCGCCGGCCGTGGACCGCCACACCGGGGGCCGCTTCTCCCGCCAGGCGGCCGGGCCCTCGGCCGCGTCCGGGCCGCCCATCAATTTCAGGTGCACCGTAGTCTCCTCGTCGGCCACCGCGTCGAGGTCGGTCTCAGTCCACAGCAGTCGCTTGCTGTATGCCACCGAGGCCGGGTTGGCGGCCAGCGCCACGTCGCGGGCGAGCTCCAGCGCGGCCGGCAGCACCTCGCCGGAGGGGAGCGCGCGGCTGGCGATCCCGAGGGCGGCCGCCTCCCGGCCGGTGAACGTGCGGCCGGTGAGCAGGATGTCGGCGGCCACGGCCAGGCCGACGGCGCGCTTGAGGGTGGCGTGCACGGCGCAGTCGCCGATCATGCCGCGGCGCACCTGCGGGATCGCGAGCTTGGCGTCCTCGGCGACCAGCCGGATGTCGCATTGCAGCGCCAGGGTCAGCCCGATGCCGATCGCCGGGCCGTTGATCGCAGCGATCACCAGCTTGCGCACCCGCCAGGCCGGCGGCTGGATGGGCGAGGCGCTGAAGCCCTCGTCGGGGGCGTCGAACGCCGCAGCGGCGGCGGTCATGTCGGCCCCGGCACAGAATGCCCGGCCTGCGCCGGTGACCACCACGGCGCGGACGGCATCGTCGGCGTCGCACCGGCGATAGGCCTGGCCGAGTTGGCGGGCGGTGTCGGCGGAGAACGCGTTGAGCCGTTCCGGGCCGTCCAGAGTGATCAGGGCGACGCCGGAGTCGTCGACGTCGAGCGCGACTGTCGTGGCGTCGTTGCTCACGCGGCGATCCTGACATACCCGCGCGATGGGCCCGTGAGGCGAGTCATTCGACACCGTCGCCGGGGACAAATGTCCCTCGCTGCCAGTGACTGCCGACTGTGCCCACACCTGATGCCACCGACATAGCGTCGATGATCTGGGATACCACACGGGGTATCCGGGGACTGGAGGGGCTCACCAGTCCAAGCATCGAGGCAGCGCGTCTGCGCGGCGGGTGTGCAGGTAGGTGAGCAGCGGCGGGGCGGCGACAGTCGCGGCGCAGGCGACACGGGTGGCGACGGCGCGAGGGGTGCTGCCGGCACACCGGCAACGGTGGCCATGGGGGGCCTGTCGCCTCGACCGCGCACGCTGCCCCGTCGGCTCCGGCAGCGAGGCTCGCCTGCTGTCAGCCGAAGGCCGTCGTGATGCCCAGTGCCGCCACACAGACCACGACCACGACCGTGGTGACGCTGTAGACGATCGTCCCGGAACGGCGCATCGCGAACCGGCCCATGAGTTCACGGTCGCGGCCCAGCCCGATCATCGCGACCATCAGCGGAATCAGCAGCACCGCGTTGAGCACCTGGGTACCGATGAGGATCGGTACCAGCGGGGCGTTGGGGGCCAGGACGATGACGGCGCCGAGCACGGTGACGATCCCGTACGTCAGATAGAACGTGCGGGCCTCGCGGTAGGGATCGTCGATCGCGGCCTCCACGCCGGCGTATTCGCAGACGGCGTAGGCGGTGGACAGCGGCAGGATGGAGGCGGCCAGGAACGCCGCGCCGATCAGTCCCACGGCGAACAACGTGCCCGCCGCCTCACCGGCCAGCGGTTGCAGGGCGACCGCGGCATCGGCGGCGTCGTTGATGCCGCGCCCGTCACGGTGCAGGGTCGCCGCGCAGGCGACCACCACGAAGAACCCGATGACACCGGTCAGCACCGCGCCGGTGATCACGTCCACCCGCTCCAGCGGGAGGTCGTCGGTGCGGAGTTTCTTGTCGACGGCGTAGGACTGCATGAACGACAACCCCCACGGCGCCAGCGTGGTGCCCAGCGTGGCCGTCACGATTGCGATCGCCGGTCCGGTCATCGGCATCGTCGGCACGAACGTCCCGTGCAGTGCAGCCCCCCAGTCGGGTTTGGCCAGGAATCCGGACGCGACGTAGGCGAGGAAGACTGTGGACAACGCCAGCAGCAGCCGCTCGACGCGGTGGAAGCTGCCGCGCAGCACCAGCAGCGAGACGGCGACCGCCGCGGCGGGAACACTGATGTATCGACTGAGGCCGAAGAGTTCGAATCCTGCTGCGATACCGGCGAATTCGGCGCAGGTGGTTCCGACGTTGGCGATCACCAGGGCGGCCAGGATGGCTGCGCCCACCCGGACGCCGTAGCGCTGCCGTACCAACCCGATCAACCCTTGACCGGTGACCACCCCCATCCTGGCGGCCAGACTGTGGAAGACGATCAGCGCGACGGTGGACAGCAGCAGCACCCACAGCAGCTGGTAGCCGTGGTCGGCACCGAGCACTGAATAGGTGGTGATACCGGCCGGATCGTCGTCGGACAGCCCGGCCAGCAGTCCGGGGCCGAGGACGGCGAGCAGTGCGCCGACCCTGGTGGTGGTGCGGGCCGCCGCGGTCATGACGTCACGTCACCGAGGTGCCGGCGCCGCGGCCACACCCGCGAGCGCAGAAAGTGCCGGCCGGGAGCATGCCTGAGTCGTTCGCGCCACCGCCCGGCGTGCTCGTCGGACATGGCCGCCACGATCTGGGCGGCGTGCGCGCCCGGCATCGCGCGCAGGACGCGTTCAGCCACCGACGGATGGGCGGCGCGGACGACGTCGGCGGCCAGCCGGGGACCTCTGACCGCGAGTATCTCGGTGGCCGATTCGGTGTCCACCCGGCTGACCAGTGCCGCCAGGCCGCGGGCGTCGAGGCGGTGCACGGCCGAGCGCCGGCAGGCGAGCTGGGCTGCGTGGCCGCGTTCGGAGGTCAGGTGGAGGTCAGCCCAGTCGACGATGTCGCGACCGACGCGCACACCGAGCGGTTCCAGCCGCAGGCGCCGCAACACCGCGCCGAAACCCACCTCCACACCGACCAGTTCGAGGCGGTGGGCCTCCGTTCGCGCCAGCACCACGTCCGCGACGCGGGCCACCCGCTGCCCCACCACGTCGACGACCTGGGTGTCCAGTACGTCTCGCACCAGCCGGATCTCGTGCTCACGCAGCTCGAAGTCGGCGTTCTGGACGTCCCCGGCGATCGTGAGTTTGTCGCGCTCGAAGCTGATCACCTGGTCCCACGGCACCAGCAGCGGGGGCTCCCGGCGGCGGGTGATCAGTAACCGCTCGACGAGAAGGCGTCCCGACGGCTGGCTGAGGAGCACGGTCAGGTCAGCGAGTCGGCCGATGACCCGGTCACCGGCCGCCCGCACGTCCTGGCCGGCGATCCGGCTGAGCAACAGCACGCTGGAAGCATGCCTGATCCGGTGGGCCGGTGATCGCCGGTCATTGATTAATGCAGATGCATGAAGTTATGATCGCGGCGCCTTAACGCTGCCGATCCGAGGACGTCACCATGTGGGATTTCGAAACCGACCCCGAGTACCAGAAGAAGCTCGACTGGGTCGAGGAGTTCATGCAGGACAAGCTCGAGCCGCTGGACTTCGCCCCGCTGGACCCGTACGAGAAGACCAATCCCCAGGTGCTGCGGGTGCTGCGTCCCCTGCAGCAGGCGGTCCGCGAGCAGGGGCTGTGGGCGGCGCACCTGAGCCCGGAGCTCGGCGGCCAGGGCTACGGCCAGGTCAAGCTGGCGTTGCTCAACGAGATCGTCGGCCGCTCACGTTGGGCGCCTTCGGTTTTCGGCTCACAGGCGCCGGACTCCGGTAATGCCGAGATCCTCGCGATGTTCGGCACCGAGGAACAGAAGAAGCGCTACCTGCAGCCGCTGCTCGACGGCGAGATCTCGTCGTGCTACTCGATGACCGAGCCGCATGGTGGTTCGGATCCCGGCCTGTTCACCACCCATGCCGAGCGCGACGGGGACGAGTGGGTCATCAACGGCGAGAAGTGGTTTTCCTCCAATGCCCGCAACGCCAGCTTCTTCATCGTCATGGTGGTGACCAATCCGGAGGCCCGCACGCATCAGAAGATGTCGCTGTTCATCGTGCCGGCCGAGACCCCGGGTATCGAGATCATCCGCAACGTCGGCGTCGGCGGCGAGTCCGACGACCGCGCCGGCCATGGCTACATCCGCTACAACGACGTCCGGGTGCCTGCCGACCACGTGCTCGGTGGTGAGGGGCAGGCGTTCGCGATCGCGCAGACCCGGCTCGGCGGCGGCCGGGTGCACCACGCCATGCGCACGATCGCGCTGGCCCGCAAGGCATTCGACATGATGTGTGAGCGGGCGGTGTCGCGTCAGACCCGCAGCGGTCCCCTCGGCGACTACCAGATGACGCAGGAGAAGATCGCCGACAGCTGGATCCAGATCGAACAGTTCCGGCTGCTGGTGCTGCGCACCGCGTGGAAGATCGACAAGTACCACGACTACCAGAAGGTGCGCCGGGACATCGCCGCGGTGAAGGTCGCGATGCCGCAGGTGTTGCACGACGTGGTGCAGCGGGCCATGCATCTGCATGGGGCACTGGGTGTTTCCGACGAGATGCCGTTCGTGAAGATGTTGGTGGGCGCGGAATCGCTGGCGATCGCCGACGGTCCGACCGAGGTGCACAAGCTGACCGTCGCGCGCCGCACACTCAAGGAGTACGAGCCGGTCCACACCCTGTTCCCGTCGCAGCACATCCCGACCCGGCGTGCCGCTGCCCAGGCGAAGCTGGCCGAACTGCTCGAACACGAGGTCGCCCAGCTGTGATGGCGCGCTGAATGGCCGCCGACACGTCGGCCAATCTGGTGGCAACCGCCGAGCGGTTGTTCGCCGAGCGTGGCGTCGACGCGGTCAGCCTGCGGGAGATCGCCCGCGAGGCGGGTGCCCGCAATGTGATGGCGGTGCAGTACCACTTCACCGACCGCGCCGGGGTGCTCGCGGCGATCGCCGACAAGCACCTGCCGGTCGTCGACGCGCGCCGAGATGCCCTGCTGGACGGCATCGAGGGCGAGGCCACGCCGTCGATGCGGGCGATGGCCTCGGCGCTGGTCCGCCCGCTGGCCGCCAAGCTGGCCGACCCCGACGGCGGCCCGGCGTTCCTGCGCGTCCACGCCGACCTGCTGAACCGGCCGGTGCCGTCGTTCGACCTGACCGGGCGCTCCGGCAGCCTGCAACGCTGGCGCGCCTTGTTGGAGCCGATGCTCGATCCGGTGGCTGTCACCCTGCACCCGCGGCTGGGTGCGCTGGTCTACGCCGCGGTGGAGTTGGGGCGCCGCGCGGCCACCGCGCCGCACGCCGACGACCGGCTGTTCATCAGTCATCTGGTCGACACCGTCGCCGCGATGCTGGGCGCGCCGTTGTCCGACGAGACCCGGGCGTTGGCGACGGAGCGGCAGGCTCGCCGGTCGCGTCCTCAAGACCGGACGATCGCCAGCCCTTCCTGAACCAGGGTGGCGGTCAGCACCTTGTCGGCGTCGTAGAGGTTCAACGTCACCAGACCGCGCCCCCGCGCGGCGGCCGGGGAGCGCGATTCCAGCAGATTCCATTGCCCGGCGTCGATCGGCCGGTGGAACCAGATGGACGAGTCGGTGGTCGCGGTGCGGTGGCTGCGGTCGACCATCGAGTGGCCGTGCACCTGCAGTACCGGATCGATGCCGTAGATATCGGTGACGTAGACCGCCGCGCAGGCGCCCAGCCATGCCGGACCGTCCAGCGGCACGGTGACTCGCCACCACAGCCGGCGCACGAATTCGCCTGTGCTGCGGTCATCGTCGGTGCGGATGTCGATCTCGTCGAGCGGCAGTGACGGCGCCGGGCCGATGGGACCGGTGGCGGGCAGTTGCTCGGGATCACCGGACGTTGTCGCCTGTGCCGCGTGCTCGGGACCGTCCGCCGCGGCGGAGAACGAGATGGTCGCGGTGGTCAGCAGCCGCCCATCCTGGCGGGCCAGCACCCGCCGCGACGCCGTGGTGCGGCCGTCGTAGACGTGGTCGACCTCGTAGTGGACCGGCGCACCCGCGTCCCCGCCGCGCAGGAACTGGACGTGCAGGCTGGTCGGCGCCTTGTCGGCATCGACGGTGTGGCAGGCCGCGGCCATCGCCTGTGCGGCGAGGTGGCCGCCGTAGGCGCGTTTGTCCGGCGGTCCGCTCGCCTCGCCCACGAACACACCGGCTCCGTCGGCGGTGACGTTCAGCAGCCGCGACAGCGTGCTCACGCGGGACCGGTTCCCGTTGTCACAGTGCCGGATTCGACCAGCTCGGTGATCTCGTCGTCGGTGAGCCCGAACTCGGTCAGCACGGCCGCGGTGTCATCACCGAGCGCGGGCGCGGGCTGAGCGGCTACGTGTGCACCGTCGACCGACATCGGCAGCCCCGGTGCCAGGTAGGTGCCGATCCTGGGCTGCTCCACTGCGCTGAACAACGGATTAGCCGTCACCCGCGGGTCCTTCGCGACTTCGGCGAAGTCGAGGTAGCGGTCCCACAGCACCGAGCTGGCCGACAGCGCCGCGCTCACCTCGTCGGCGGTGTGGCTTCGGAACCACGGCGCGAACAGGCCGGTCAGCACCGCCCGGTGCTCGTAGCGCTGACCCTCGTCGGCGAAGTCGGCACCCAGCGCTTCGGCAACGGCGGCAACGGCTTTCGTCGTCCCGGTGAGCTCGGTGAGGTCACGGAAGTGCCGGTTGGTCAGCGCGACCAGCATGAAGGTGGCGCCGTCGCTGCTGGTGTAGTCCTGGCCGTACTGGCCGTAGATCGCATTGCCCAGACGCGGCCGCTGGGTGCCGTTGACCATCGGCTCGGTGAGGAAGCCGAGGTTTGCCGCGGTGGCCAGTGCGACGTCGTCGAGCGGAAGCCGGATGCGGCTGCCCGCCCCCGTCGCATCCCTGCGCCGCAGGGCTACCAGGATCGCGAGCGCGGCATACAGACCGCAGCTGACGTCCCAGGCAGGCAGCACGTGGTTCACCGGACCGCCCTGGCTCGGCGAGCCGGTGACGAGAGGAAATCCGGTGGCGGCGTTGACGGTGTAGTCCACCCCGGTGGACCCGTCGCCACGGCCGACCACTTCCAGATGGATGAGGTCGGGGCGGACAGCGCTCAGCTCGTCGTAGGAATGCCATTGCCGCCCGGCAACATTGGTGATCAATACACCCGCGTCGGCGATCAGCCGGGCGACCAGCCGCTGTCCCTTCTCCGAGCGCATGTCGGCGGCGACCGAGCGCTTGCTCTTGTTCAGGCCCGCCCAATAGATGCTGTCCCCGGCCTCCGTCAGTGGCCAGCGCTTGTAGTCGGCCGCGCCGCCGACCGGGTCGACACGGATGACCTCGGCGCCCAGTTGGGCCAGCGTCATACCGGCCAGCGGAACTGCCACGAAGCTGGAGATCTCGACGATGCGGACACCGGCCAACGGCAGGTCAGGGGTATCAGTCACCTGACGAGTATGGCGGTGACCCGCTCACCACACCCCGACGGGGACACCCAGGCAGAACAGGAACAGGGCCAGCAGGATCCAGCCCGCGCCCTGCCAGATCGGCCAGGTGCCCTCGGTTCGCCACACCCGATAGGTCTTGATGAACGCACCGACACCACCGGTGAACAGGATCACCGGAACCAGCACGCCCGCGATCAGCGAGTGCCAGAGCACGGTCGCCGCGAACGCCACGGCAGCGACCGCGACGACGGATACGACGTAGATCACCGCAGCGCGGAAGGTTGCCGGGTCGTGCCAGCTCTTCTCGACGTCGTCGCTGTCCATAGTCATCCCAGCGTAAAGCGTTGAATGAGCGCTCACGTTCGGCATCCAGGTGAAATATGCGGCGTAAGCGCTCAATCAATGGGGTAACCCGGCCTGATGACGGAACCTACTGACAAGAGCGAAGAGGACGTCCACGAGGACCCGAAGGTGGCGTCGTCGCGGGCCGGCAAGGACGGCGACGACGGCAGCTATGTCGGCGAGACCGGTCCCGACGACACGTTCGACGCCGGCGAGACCGGAGCGGAGGCGCGCAGCGAGGGCTGAGGTTCGTGCAAGGATCGATCCATGCGTCTGCTGCTGTTGGCCGACACTCACATTCCCAAGCGCGCCCGCGATCTGCCCGCACAGGTGTGGCACGAGGTCGAGCAGTGCGACGTCGTCATCCACGCCGGTGACTGGGTCGAGGTGGGCTTGCTCGACGAGTTGTCGGCGCGCTCTCGCCGTCTGATCGCCTGCTGGGGCAACAACGACGGGCCAGAGCTGCGGTCGCGGCTACCTGAACGCAACGACGTGACGTTGGATGGTCTGCGCTTCACCGTCGTGCACGAAACCGGGGCGGCATCGGGTCGGGAAGCCCGGATGGCGCAACAGTATCCGCACACCGATGTGCTGGTGTTCGGCCACAGCCATATCCCGTGGGATACCACCACCAAGACCGGACTGCGGCTGCTGAACCCCGGCTCGCCGACCGATCGCCGTCGCCAGCCGTTCTGCACGTACATGACGGTGGTGACCCGGTCGGGAGTGTTGGCCGACGTGCAACAACACCGGATCGAGAAGACTTAGCTCTGAAACAGAGTTAAGTTGGTGGGGTGACCCTCCGCACCGATCTCGTCGCCGAGCTGTTCGGCACCGTCGGCCGGTTCCGGCGCACGGTCCGCCGAACCGCCGGTGCCTCCTTCGCCGGACTGACCGAATCGCAGGCCGAGCTATTGCGGCTGGTCGGACGGCAGCCGGGGATCTCGGTCAGCGCGGCCGCCACCGAGCTCGGGCTGGCCGCCAACACCGCGTCCACGCTGGTGTCGAAGCTGTCATCCGACGGACTGCTGACGCGCACCCCCGACCCCGACGACCGCCGGGTCGGCCGCCTGACCCTCACCCCACCGGCGCAGAAGCTCGCCGACGCCTCGCGGGCCGCACGAAGAGCGGCCCTGGCCGACGCCCTCGATGAGCTCGACGACGACGACGCCCGAGCCCTGGCCGAGGGCATGCGAGTGCTCGCCGCCCTGACCGCCACCCTGCAGGAGAAGCGACCATGACCGCACCCGCGATCGACTGCCGGCACCTGACCCACCGCTACGGCGACTTCACCGCCGTCGACGATCTGACGTTGCAGGTACAACCCGGCGAAACGGTCGGCCTACTGGGCCCCAACGGAGCAGGCAAGACCACCGTCGTTCGCGTTCTGACCACACTGACTCCGGTTCAGCACGGTCAGGTCCACATCTTCGGACTCGACTCGCGACGCGACACCATGGACATCCGATACAACCTCGGCTATGTGCCTCAACAACTTTCGATCGAACCCGCACTGACCGGCAGGCAGAACGTGGAATGGTTCGCCCGGCTCTACGACGTTCCGCGCGCGGTGCGCAAGCGACGGGTCGACGAGGCACTGGCGGCGATGCAACTGGTCGACGTCGCCAACCGGCTGGCCAACACCTACTCCGGGGGCATGGTCCGCAGGCTCGAGCTGGCCCAGGCCCTGGTTAACCAGCCGTCGCTGCTGATCCTCGACGAACCCACCGTGGGCCTGGATCCCATTGCCCGCGACAGTGTTTGGGACCAGGTGCACAGCATGCAACAGGAGTTCGGCATGACCGTCCTGCTGACCACCCACTACATGGAAGAAGCCGACGTGCTCTGCGACCGGGTGGCACTGATGCACCACGGACGGCTGCGGGCGGTGGGCACGCCGGCCGAACTCAAGACGAAAGTCGGCCCCCAGGCATCCCTGGAGGATGTGTTCCGCCATTACGCCGGGTCGGGGCTCGACGACACCGTGGAGCACAACGGCCTCGGCGGGATCCGGGCCGGACGGAAGGCGGCGCGCAATGCCGGTTGATTCCACGGCAGGCACCCGGCTGCTTCGGGCACCCCGCGGCTGGCGACGGGTGCCCAGCATGGCCGCCCGGATGCAGACGTTCGCCTGGGTCGAGTTGCAGAAACTGCGCCACGACCGCACCGAGCTGCTGACCCGCACGGTGCAGCCGGCGTTGTGGCTGTTGATCTTCGGGACGACGTTCAACCGGCTACACGTCATCGATACCGGCTCGGTGCCGTATCTGGAATTCCTGGCGCCCGGGATCATCGCCCAGTCGGCGCTGTTCATCTCGATTTTCTACGGCATCCAGATCATCTGGGATCGGGATGCCGGGATCCTGGCCAAGCTGATGGTGACCCCGGCGCCGGCGTCGGCGTTGGTGACGGGCAAGGCGTTCGCCGCGGGTGTGCGGTCGGTCGCGCAGGTGATCGGGGTCCTGGTGTTGGCCTACCTGATGGGCATCGGGATGACGCACAACCCGTTGCGGATCGTGGCGGCGATGGGTGTGGTGATGCTCGGGTCGGCGTTCTTCGCATGCCTGTCAATGACATTGGCCGGGCTGGTACGCAACCGGGACCGGCTGATGGGCATCGGGCAGGCGATCACCATGCCGTTGTTCTTCGCCTCGAACGCGCTCTACCCGGTGGCGGTGATGCCGGAGTGGCTGCGCTGGTTGTCGCGAATCAATCCGCTGTCCTACGAAGTGGATTCACTTCGGCTGCTGCTGGTGGGCATTCCGTCGGCGCATCCGTGGCTCGACCTCGCCGTGCTCGCGCTGGCGGCGGTGCTCGGTATCGCGGCGGCGTCGGCGCTGCTACGCAGGCTGGTCCGCTAGCTTTCGCGCCCAGCGTCACGTTTGGGGCGGATCGAAACGGAAGACCGCGAGTGTGCCTGCCAACGCCTCGAATTCGTCGGGCGTGCCGTCACGCACCAGGCCGGAGCGTTTGGCGAACATCACTCCGACCGGCACCTGTTCGGGGAACGCCCGCAGCACCGGTTTCGCTTCCTCGGCGCCGAGTTCGACGATCGTGACCTGGCGGGAACTCCGCCCGCGGCTCAGCGTCCCGGCGCCGGCCGCCTTCGCGTTGCGCGCCCAGTCCGCCCCGGGATATCCGGCGACGGTGTACAGACCGCCGTCGTATTCGAACGGTGTCATCGGGGTGCTGCGCGGCTTTCCCGATTTCCGACCGGGGACGGTCAGTACGTAGGCAGGCCCGGTATGCAGCCCGATTTTCTGCACGGCCATCATGACGCGGTTCATCGGCTTGAGCCAACGCGGTGGTTGTGGATTGGTCATACCAACAACGACGAGATGGCGCACCGGAAGGTGACAGCGGTAACTTTTGGGCATGCCGATTCGTCGTCTATGACATGAGCGACACCCTTCCCGCCCTGCTCAAGGCCCACCGCCCGTACCTGATCAACCTGGCCTACCAGATGGTCGGCGATGTCGGCGACGCGGAAGACATTGTGCAGGAGGCATTCCTGCGGCTGTCCCAGACCGATCTGGACGACATCGATGACCCGCGCGGCTGGCTCACCGTGGTCAGCAGCAGACTCTGCCTCGACCACGTACGGTCGGCCCGGCACCGACGGGTGACCACCGCCGAACCCGAGCGGATGGAACTCCGGACGCCGCTGCACCACAGCGCGATGCCTGATCCAGGTGACCGGGTCACCTTGGACGACGAGGTGCACGACGCGCTGTTCGAGGTGCTGGCCCGGCTCAGTCCCGCCGAGCGGGTGGCGTTCGTCCTGCACGACGTCTTCCGGGTGCCGTTCGAGGACATCGCCGATACCGTCGGGCGTCCCGCCGCGACGTGCCGTCAACTCGCCCGCCGCGCCCGCAGCAAGATCCACGCCGCCGCACCGGTCACCGCCGCGGTCGACGACACCGAACACCATCTGGTCACCGAGCGGTTCATCGCCGCGTGCGCCGACGGCGACCTCGCGGCGTTGACCGAGGTTCTGGCACCCGACGTGTGGGGCTCCGGCACCGTCCTGGCCGATCCGGCGCCACCTCCGCAGGTGAACCACGGCAGGCACGCTGTCGGGCGGAACCTGCTGCGCTACCTCACCGGCGCGACGCTCGTCAGCGGCCCGGTCGGGCGGCCCGTCGTGCTGGCGTTCAGCCACCGGCGGCTGTTCGCCGTCGTCGTGCTCACCATCCGCGACGGCCTGGTCGCCACGATCGAGGCGACCGCCGACCCGTCAGCGCGCTGACTCCGCCGCCGAGCGTCACTGGGTGAGGCGGCGGCTGAGCCCGCTGGCCCGCGCCGCCCGTCGCCCCACGGCGGCACGCAGCTGCTCGGCCGAGCCGACCACCCGCACCTTGGTCTTGGCGCGAGTCACCGCGGTGTACAACAACTCCCGGCTGAGCAACCGCGAATCCGTCGGCGGCATCAGCACCGTCACCTCCTCGACCTGACTGCCCTGGCTCTTGTGGATCGTCATCGCATGCATGGTCTCGATATCGGCAAGCCGGCTGGTGGCGAACTCGGCGGTGCCGTCGGCCCCCGCCATCGCCACCCGCAGCACACCGTCGCGCAGCACGGTGACCCCGATGTCACCGTTGTAGAGCCGCAGTCCGTAGTCGTTGGCGGTCACCAGCACCGGGCGACCGGCGTACCACGAAGCCCATTGCGGGGCATCGGTTTCCTCGACCAGCCACCGCTCGACCTGACGATTCCAATACGCCACCCCGTGCGGCCCGCGCCGGTGCGCACACAGCAGCCGGTGCTCCTCGAGAGCGGCCAGCGCGGCCGGTCCGTTGCCCAGCACCGCGGCCTCGCGCAATCCGATCGCATGCGGAACCAGCACCTGACGAAGCGCCGCGGTGGGCTCCTCGGTGTCGATCCATTCGATGTGTTCACCACCGGCATTCAGGACGTCGATCGCGCGGTTGGCGTCACCGACCCGGATCGCCAGCGCCAGCGCCCCGATCGATGCGCCGAACCGGTGCGACGTGATCAGCTTGGCCACCGGCGTATCGCCGCGCGCACTGAGTCCCTCCACCAAATCCGCCAGTACCGCACCGGCTTCCACCGAGGCCAGCTGGTCGGGGTCGCCCACCAGCAGCAGCCGCGAGTCTGGCCGGACCGCTTCCACCAGGCGGGCCATCATCGTCAGCGACACCATCGACGTTTCGTCGACGACGATCACGTCGTGCGGCAGCCGATTCTCCCGGTGGTGCCGAAACCGGGCCGAGGTCCTGGGCATCGGACCCAGCAGCCGGTGCAGCGTGGTGGCGCGCAGCCCGTGCAGCCGATCGCGATCGGCGGGCGTCAGTTCGTCGACCTCAGCCTGCACCGCCTCCTGCAGCCGGGCGGCCGCCTTGCCGGTCGGCGCGGCCAGCGCGATCCGCAGACCCGGCGTGCCTTCGAGTTCCGCCTGCTCGGCCAGCAGTGCCAGCAGCCTCGCCACGGTGGTGGTCTTGCCGGTGCCCGGCCCCCCGGTCAGCACCGTGAGCCCCTGGGCCAAGGCGACCTCCGCGACCCGGCGTTGTTCGTCGTATCCCGCCGGGAAAAGCCGTGCAATGTCGGGTAACCGGCGCTGCGGCCGGGCGGCGGTCAGCGCCAGTACATCGGTGGCGACCTGGCGTTCCTCCAGCCAGTACCGGTCGAAGTAGAGCAGGCCTTCGTCGAGGTGCAACACCGCCGGGGAGTGCAGCAGTGGACTGGCCGCGACGGCCGCCAGCCACTCCCCCGGCTCCGGCCACGGCACGTCGTCGATGTCGACCTGCTCCGCCACCGCCGCGAGTTCCACGCACACCGATCCGCCGCGCACCGCGCGCACCACGAACGCGATCGCCAGCGCGACCAGCTCGTCGGGCTCCTTGCCCAGTGCCGTGAGCCGTTGGGCGACAAGGACATCAGCTGCTTCGATGGCCCCGGCTTCGTTGAACACCCGCAGCAATCCGGTGGCACCGGCGCACCGCCGCCAGTCTGCGGCGTCGGTCACCTCGACGGTCACGCCGGCACCCGCGGTCCGTCGAGCAGGTCGGACACCGCCGTCACCAACGCCGCGGGCGGCCGCCAGCTGAACACCCCGGCAGGGTGACCGCCGGCGGTCGGCGTGTCCGGGCCGCACATACCGCGGACGAACAGATACAGCACCCCACCCAGGTGCTGGTCCGGCTGGTACCCGGGCAGCCGCCAGCGCAGGAACCGGTGCAGCACAACGCTGTACAGCAACGCCTGCAGGGGATAGTCGGAATGCAGCATCGCCTCAGCCATCCGATCGCGGTCGTAGTCGGCGGCAGACAGCGGCCGGTCAGCCTCCCCTAGCCAGTTGGTCTTGTAGTCGACCACCAGATAGCGATGCCCCGCACCGTCGGGTATCCGCAACACCGCGTCCACGGATCCGGACAGATAGCCGCGCAACGACTGCGCGCCGAGCGGGCCGCCGCTGAGCCGCTCGACGTAGGGCGCCAGCGGGTCGTCGGCGGGCAGGTGCGCGCTCAGCAGCCGGCCGACGTCAGCCAGCCGCGTCTCGGGTCGGCCTGTCCCCCGATCGCCGCCGGACAGCGGGAACTCGAAGTCCATCTCGCACAACCGGTCCCGCATGCCGATCTGGCGCAAGGTCAGTTCGCCGGCGAGCGGGCCGAGGGGGGTGTCGTGCATCGGCACCAGGGCCGTGGCCAATTCCGCCGCGGCGACATCCACCGGCCACCACACCGAGTGCCGCTCGATCTGGGTCTGCAGTTCAGCCGCCAGGTCGCCGGCGAACGGGTCGGCGGTTTCCAAGACTGCGTGCACCAGGCTGCCGAACGTGGCGCCGGTCGGCAGGTCGGCCATCGGGGATGGCACATCCGATCCCGACAGCGGTGCGCTCACCGCGATGTCGGCGACCTCGTCGTCGAGCTGGATCACCTCGGGCTCACTGCCGACCCCGGTCGTCTCAGCGGCGCGGATCAGGCCGGAGTAGGAGGTTCGCCGCCACGTGGTGTCGATGCCGCGATGAAAGTGCCGGACACCCAGGTCTTCTCGTGGCTGCTCCACGGCCAGCTCGGCAGGCTCGGCGACGACCGACTCTTCCAGCACGGGGCCGCCTGCGGTTTCCCATTCCCTGAGTAGCGCCATCGCGTCGGCGTCGTCGACCCGTTCGGGATCGCAGCGGTCCGGAACCGTGCTCTGCCCCGGCCGGCGGCCCCGCAGCAGGCGCGACAGGCCGCCGTTGGGTTCGTCCCAGGACGGCGCCCACCATGTCACCACCTGCGACTGCGCCCGCGTCATCGCGACATACGTCAGCCTGGTCTCCTCGCCGGCGGACTCCTGCCTGCCGAGCCGTTGCGCCGTTGCCAGCTCGGCGCTCTGGTCACCGCCGACGTGCAGGCAGCGCCGCTCCTGGTCGTGGAAACGGACCAGATCCTCGCTGCGCACATAGCGATTGAACGCCAATGGCAAGTAGACGATCGGGAACTGGAGCCCCTTGCTCACCCACACCGTCATGATCTGCACCGCGGCGGCATCGCTGTCGAGGCGGCGGTTTCGTTCCGGCGCGCCGCTGCGCTCCTCGCGCTGAGTACGCAGCCAGTCGCGTAATGCGGTGAGGCTGAGCTGGTCCCGGTGGGACACCTCGTGCAGCAGCTGAGTGACATGGGCGAGATCGGTCATGTTGCGTTCGCCGCCGGCCCAGGACAGCACCCGGCGGCCCATACCCGCCAGCTGCGCCGCCTCGAACACCGCCGCCACGCCGGCTTCACGGGCATGATCTGCCCACTGCCGCAAGGTGTCCGCGACCCGGTCGGTCAGCGTGTCACCGCCGCTGGCGAGATCCTCGGCGGTCTTGCCGAAGAACATCGTCGTCGCGGCGGCGCGCACCAGCCCCGGCCGGTGCAGCTGGTCGAACGCCTCCAGCAGGCTCAGCCAGTCGTCGGCGGCCTGCGACCTGAGCACATCGGTGTCACCGGTGTAGACGGCCGGAACGCCTGCGGTCACCAGCGCGTCGAAGCACGCCCTGGCGTCGGCGTGGCTTTCGGTGATGACGGCGATGTCGTTGGCCTGCAGAGGACTGCCGTCGAAGGTGGCCTTGCTCGCCAGCAGCGCGGCGATGTCGGCTGCCAGGTCGGCGGCGATGTGTGGGCGCAGGGCGTCCATGCGGATTGTGCGGGTACCCCGTTGCCCGAAGCTGTCCCTGCTGACCACCCGCAACCGGAACGGGTCGTTGTGCGGGGCACCCGCCAACCGGTGCCCACGATGGTGGGCCTGTACGGGAAGGACTTTGATGTCGGGGTCGCCGAGTTCGGCCCCGCCCAACACGTTCTGCAGGCGGTCGACCAGCACCGAATCACTGCGCCAGTTCATGCCGAGTGTGCGGCGCTGCCCCGCGGTCTTGGCGGCATGCAGGTAGGTGACGATGTCCCCGCCCCGAAAGGCGTAGATCGCCTGCTTGGGATCGCCGATGAGGATGAGCGTCGACTGGCGGCCGAACGCGCGCTCGATCACCTGCCACTGCACCGGATCGGTGTCCTGGAACTCGTCGACCATCACCACTGACCACCGCTGGTGCATGCGGGTCGCGGCCGGCGATTCGGCCGATTCCAGCGCATCGGCCAGCCGGCCGAGCAGATCGTCGTAGCTGAGGATCCCGCGGCGGCGTTTGCGCCGATCCAGCTCGGTCAGAACATCGTTGGCGAAGCCGACCCGGACCGCGGGCTGCGAGCCCGGCGGCGGATTCAACGGCCGAAGCTCGGTGCCCGGATTCGCGACCACCTCACGGCCCAGCTTGAGCGCCTCCGCGCGGCTGATCGGCGGCTGCTCACGCTCCTGACCGAAGTGGGCCAGGTACAGGTCGTCGACGATCTCGGCGACCAGTTCGTCCAAGCTCTCGGCCAGAGTCACATGGGAGTCGGTGTCCCCGGCAACACCAAGGGATTTCAGCACCAGGTGGCAGAACTGGTGGGTGGTGGCGATCGTGGCGGCATCGAACCCGGCCAGCGCGTCGCGTAACCGGTGCCGACGTTCAACCAGTTCTGCCGGCGCACCACGGGTCAGCGCGGCCACAACATCGTTGCCCTGAGCGAATTCGGGGTCGTCGAACGCGCGCAACGCCTCCTGCAGCGCGCGCCGTACACGCTCGCGCAACTCCTGGGTGGCCGCGCGGCTGAACGTGATCAGCAGCATCTGGTCCAGCCTGGCCCGGCCCTCGGCCACATAGCGGGTCACCAGTGCGGCGAGCGTGAATGTCTTGCCGGTCCCGGCGCTGGCTTCCAGCACCGTCGTCGAACCGTGCTCCGGCAAGGGGCCCAGCAGATCGAACTGATCCATCAGGCACCGTCCTCGGCACGCAGCAGCGGTGCCCACAGCCGCGCCGCATAGGCTCCCAGCCGGGTCAGCTCACCGGGCGTTTCCTCCCCGGGACGTGGCTCGGTCAGCAACGGGTCCAGATCGGGATCCCGGCCCCAGACCCGCTCGATGGCGCGGTCATCGCGCTCGTAACGCCACTTCGACCAGGCTTCGCTTCGGGGGTCCTGGCCACTGATCCGTGCCACGGCCCAGGCATGAGACGTCTTGATGGGCAGGGGAATCGGCTCGCGGCGGCCGGCGTCATAGATCGCGACCAGATCCCGCAGCAGCGCGGTCGGGTCCTCCTGCGGTGCCCCCAGCAGACGCTCGACCACCCCGTTGCGGCGCCGCTGCCTGCCGATGCACACCGCGGACCACTGCCCAGGATGGGCCGCACACAGCGCCAGCATCGGGATCCACGCCCGCAGCAGGTGCGGAGCGTCCAGCTTGGAGAACGTCACCTCCAAGAGCCGCTTGCCGTACACACCGGAGACGGTGCCGGTGAGACGACGGCCGCCGCCCAGATCGACGTCCACGTCGTAGGCGTGCGGGGTCCCGGTTCGATGAGCCAGCGCTGCCCGCGCCAGTTCCGTTGCCTGGTCGCGCAATTCGCCGGCGGTTCGCCAGCCCAGCCGCCCCGGTGGCAGCGTGCCCCGGCGCCATTCCGCCTGCCCGGCCCGATCGGGATCCATTCCGGCCAGCATGTCGGTGAGCAGTCGCTGGCCGACGGTCCACTGCTGCAGGTTGTCGATCTCGACAGGCATGGCGTCCTCGACACCCTCGACGTCCCACGGCAGCGTCACGTCCAGGGCGGTGAAGAAGCCTTTGACCGGATTGGCGAAGAACTTCGACAGATCGGCCAGCGTGACATCGTCGGGCCCTGGTGCGGGCAGCGGGTTCGCCAGGAGGTCGGGCTGTTCGGGGCGGTGACCGCCGGTGATCGACGCAGCAGCGAGCGCGCTGGAATCGAAGGTGAACGGTTCGTCGGGAACCCCGAGCGCACCCGGCGTCACATTGCGAACATCGAAGGGCTGCAACGGGTGCCGAATGAGTATCTCCTCACGCACCGGCGCTTCGGTGGTGCGGTCCAGCGCGTCGAGCAGTTCGGCCAACGGAACCGCGGGCGGCCGCTGTTGCCCGGAGTACTCGTTGGCTCCCGTGTAGGTGATCACCAACTTGTCGGTCGCGGCGCAGATCGCGTCCAGCAGCAGCTGACGGTCCTCGGAGCGGATGTCGCGCTCACCGGTCCTCGGGTCGCGCGCCAGCACGTCGTCGCCGTCGACCACGCCGATCCGGGGAAACACGGTGTCGTCCAATCCGACCAGGCACACCACCCGGTGCGGCACCGAGCGCATCGGAACCATGGTGCACACCGTCAGCGTGCCGGTGCGGAAGTTCGCCCGGGTCGGCCGCCCGGACAGATGCCGACCCAGCAGTGCGGTGACGTCCGGAAGCCGCAGATCGGTGTCCGCCCGGTGCCCGGCCGAGGTCAGCACGTCGCCGAACTCGCGTTGCAGCTGACTGGTCTGCCAAGCATCGTCACCGGTGGTGGCCGTGAGCATGCCGACACCGTCTTGCAGCGCGGTCAGCCACTGCCGTAACGGACGGACCCCGCTCAGCGCGTCGACGATGCGCTGCAACCGGTCCACACACTCGGCCAGCCGGCCTGCCAGTTCGACGCTGTTGCTACCGACATCATCCAGCGGCAGGGTCACATCCAGCCAGTCCTTGGAATCGTCGGACATCGCGACCCCGGCCAGCACCCGGTCCAGACCGAACCGCCAGGTGTTCTGGATGAACGGGATTCCGAACGGGGCCCGGTGCTCGGCATCGAAGCCCCACCGGATGTTGGCCTGCTGCACCCAGCGGGTGATGGTCTCCAGGTCATCGTCACTGAAGGCGAATCGCGCCCGCACCGGTTCCAGATGGGCGAAGTCCAGCACCTCGGTCGCGGTCACCCGGCTGCCTGCCAACGCCAACAGTTTGGCCGCCACCCCGAGCAGTGGGTTGGTCTGGATCAACGCACGATCGGCCAGCCGCACCCGCAGCTGGTGGGCGGGATGCGCACCAGGCACCACGTCGCCGAGGCCGAAGTCCGCGACGATCAGCGGGGCGTAGGTCTCGATGTCCGGGCACATCACCAGAATGTCGCGGGGTTCCAGGGTGCGGTCCTCGGCGAGTAGACCGAGCAGGACCTCACGCAGCACATCGACCTGGCGGGCCGCGCCGTGACAGCTGTGCACCTGCACCGACCGGTCGCCGGCGTACGAACGACCCTGCGGCCGTTCGGCATTGGCGGCGATATCGGATTGCAGCCAGCCCAGCAGCGTGTCCGGAAGACGCTCGGCGCCCAGGAACTCGTCAGTGGCCACCGAGGCGGGCAGGCCCCGCTGGAGTTCGCGGACGTCGCGGCCGAGGGTGGCCAGCAACGGGTGGGCGGCGAACCGGTGGCTGGTGTCGTCGCTGCGCACGACGGTGCCCCGCACGCCGCTCAGCGCGGTCCACAGCGCGGCGCTGGGATGCGGCAGCCACAGGTGCACATCGTGGTGTTCGGCCAGCGCGCCGACGAGTTCGATCTCGGTGCTCGGCAGCCGGGTATGCCCGAACAGCGATACCCTGGCCGGCAGGTCCACCCCCGACTCGTGCAGCCGGGCAAGTGTTTTGGCGTGCCGCTCGTGAGGCGGGTCGATGCCCATCCTGGCAACCAGGGCACGCCAGAGGTGTGGCTGCCACCGCAGGTCGGCGCCCAGACCGTCGGGTTCGCCGGCCAGCCACTCGACCAGGAGCCGGGGGCGCTGGCGGGCGTAGGAGGCGAACAGTGCGGCCAGCCGGCGGGCCACCGCGTACCGCCTGCCCCGACGCAGCTCCTTCTCCTCGCCGGCCACGAAGTGGCCGAGGTGGGTGGCCAGCGTGCGGCACCACGGCTCGTCGAGGCTCGCGTCGATGACTTCCAGCAGCGGCCAGGCCATCGCGTCGGGCGACCACGGATCGTCGTCCTCGGTCCCGGCGATCTCGGCGATCAACGATGCCGGCGACCGGAACGACACCCCGGCGCAGACGCCCCCGGCACCGTCCCCGCCACCGAGGACGTGCGATAGCCGCTGACTGAGCCAGCGTTCCACGCCGCGGGCCGGCACCACCACGAGTTCGGCGGCGAACGGGTCGGATTGCGGGACGGCCAGCAGCGCGCCGAGACCGTCGGCGAGCAGGTCGGTTCGCTCGGCGCGGTGCAGGTGCAGGGCCATCGGGATCACCGTAGCCGCGCCGGGGGACATCCCCGGCGCGCGGCTGTGACGCCGCGGCGGGGAAATCACACCGCCCCACGCCGAGGGCGTGGCGATCGGCGCGCCCGGCCGGCCGGCCCCTGCTGTGTCCAGGCCCTTGACGCCCCCGCCAAATTTGTCCAGGGCCTGTACACAGCAAAGACTTTTTTGGCTCCATTTTCGGTCAAATGCGTGACATGTCTGAACCTTTCAGCAACGCTGTGAATTCTCTTGGAGGAAGGGCAGAGCAATGAATGCTGCGGCACATCATGGCGGGGATGCGGCGAAGATCGACAACGACGGTCCGAAGCGGGGATCGCGCCGCCGGGGGCGCAGAGAACCCTACGGCTGGCTGGGTGTGGGGGCGCTGAGTCTGGGTGTCGGGGCCGCTTTGACGACCGGCGCGGGGCTGGCACATGCGGATACCACCGCCGGTGGTGGCTCCTCGTCGCCGAGTAGCGCCACCCGGGACGCCTCGTCGGGCGCGTCGGCCGGCGGCCATACTGCTCGGCGGCAGACGACCAAGCTCAGGGCCGCCGCCTCCGCTTCGTCGGGGTCCAAGCCACCGAGGACCGCCGCTACGCTAACTACCCCATCCACCCCGCGCGCGGCGGTTGGCAACATAACAGAGCCTGACGCCTCATCCGTGCGGGTCGGAACAGTCGAATCAAGCAGCAATTCAGTGACGGCCCCCGCCGAGGCGCTCAGCCGCGCCGTGACGGACCCCGCACCGCCGGTCGCAGCACGAAAACTGGCATTCACGCCGCCGAGTCTGCTGCAGATCCCCCTCTCGCTTCCGTCGCAGGCGCAGGTGCTGCGCTCGCTGGGGATCGCCCCCGTCCTTCCGGCCCTGCCGGTCGGCAATCCGATCAACGATCTGCTTGTCGGCCTGTACCGGCAGACCCAGTCGCTGCTGGCGATGCCCAGGGCCACCGGGAAGGCGGCCGCGCTCACGACGTCGACGCCGACCGCCAGCTATAGCGTGGTCTCCGACTGGGGCTCGGGTCACACCGCCAACATCACCGTCACCGCGGGTGGCGCCGCCGTGAACGGCTGGACGGTCGAATTCGATACTCCCGCCCAGATCACCAACATCTGGAACGGCCAGATCACCAGCCATGTCGGCACCCACTACGTGATCAGCAACATGACCTACAACGGTGCCGTCGCCGCAGGCAAGAGCACCACCTTCGGCTATCAGGCCACCCCCGGCGCCGTCGGTTCGGCGCCGACGAACCTCACGTTCAACGGCGTCGCGGTCAGCACGCCCCCGACCACACCGAGCGTGTCCATCGCCGATGTGACGGTCGCCGAGGGCAATAGCGGCTCGAGCAACGCCACCTTCACCGTCACATTGTCCAAGGCCGCCACCACCCCGGTCACCGTCAACTACTCCACTGTCAGCGGCACCGCCACCGCCGGAGCCGACTTCACCAGCACCACAGGCACTCTCACCTTCACTCCCGGCGTCACGTCGCAGGCCGTCACCGTCAAGGTCGCCGGCGATACGACGGTCGAACCCACCGAAACCTTCACCGTCGCACTGTCCAACCCCTCCGGGGCGACCATCTCTCGTGGCACCGCCACCGGGACCATCACCAACGACGACGTCGCCTCGAACCCGGGCACCAACTCTGTCTCCTACAGCGTGGCCAGTGACTGGGGGTCCGGGCACAACGCGAACATCACGGTGACCGCAGGCCAGAACCTCAACGGCTGGACGGTCGAATTCGATACTCCCGCCCAGATCACCAACATCTGGAACGGCCAGATCACCAGCCATGTCGGCACCCACTACGTGATCAGCAACATGACCTACAACGCCACCGTCGCGGCCGGCCAGAGCACATCGTTCGGCTATCAGGCCACCCCCGGCGCCCTCGGTTCGGCGCCGACCAACCTCACGGTCAACGGCGTCGCGGTCAGCACGCCGCCGACCACCCCCACCATCTCGATCGCCGATGTGACGGTCGCCGAGGGCAACAGCGGCTCGAGCAACGCCACCTTCACCGTCACGTTGTCCAAGGCCGCGACCACGCCCGTCGCCGTCGGCTACACCACCGCGAACGGCACCGCCACCGCCGGGGCCGACTTCACCAGCACCACAGGCACTCTCACCTTCGCGGCCGGCGTGACGTCGCAGACCGTCACGGTCAAGATCACCGGCGATACGACGGTCGAGCCCAGCGAAACCTTCACCGTCGCACTGTCCAACCCCTCCGGGGCGACCATCTCCCGCGGCACCGCCACCGGCACCATCACCAACGACGACGTGGCGACAACGCCCGGCCTCAGCATCTCCGATGCATCGGCGACGGAACCCGGTTCCACCGGCATGGCGGCAGGATTCCTACACACCTCGGGCAACCAGATCCTGGATTCCCAAGGCAAACCCGTCCAGATCTCGGGCGTCAACTGGTTCGGCGCGGAGGGCTCCAACGGGGTGCCGGACGGTCTGTGGACCCGCAACTACAAAGACATGATCGACCAGATGTCGGCCCAGGGCTTCAACACCATTCGCATCCCGTACTCCAGCGAGATGCTGCACACCTCCGCGGCGCCGTCCGGTATCAACTACAACCTGAACCCGGACCTGCAAGGGCTGTCCCGTATGCAGGTGCTCGATCAGATCATCGCCTACGCCGGCCAGGACGGGATGCGGGTCATCCTCGACCACCACCGCAGTACCGCCGGTGCGGGCACAAGTGAGAACGGGCTCTGGTACAACAGCCAGTACTCCGAAGACCAATGGGTCTCCGACTGGCAGACACTGGCGACCCGCTACAAGGACAATCCGACCGTCATCGGCTTCGATCTTCACAACGAGCCGTACAACGGGACCTGGGGCGGCGGCGGAGTCAACGACTGGGCGCGCGCGGCGGAGCGAGCCGGAAACGCTGTCCTGCAGGCGAATCCGAACCTGCTGATCTTCGTCGAAGGGGTCGGGACCTATCAGGGCCAAAACTATTGGTGGGGCGGCAATCTGATGGGTGTGAAAGACCGCCCGATCGTGCTCAACGTGCCCAACCAGGTCGTCTACTCACCGCACGACTATCCGAACTCCGTATACGCCCAACCGTGGTTCCAGACCGCCAATTTCGGGGCCGGCCTGCCCGGCGTCTTCCGGAAAGCCTGGGGCTACATCTACGAGGACAACATCGCGCCGATCTACGTCGGCGAGTTCGGCACCAAACTCACCGATCCCAAGGATGCCGTCTGGTTAGAGGCGCTGACGTCCTACCTGTCGGGTGATTTCGACAACAACGGCACGGTTGACATCGCCGCCGGAACCGAAGACATGAGTTGGACGTATTGGTCGTGGAACCCGAATTCCGGTGACACCGGGGGCATCCTGGCCGACGACTGGAAGACGATCAACCAGAACAAGATGGCCTACCTGACGCCCATCGAATTCACCGGGGGAAGTGGCACGTCGGTGGCGTCGTTCGTGGTGACCCTGGCCGCACCGTCGACTCAGAAGGTGACGGTGCAGTACGCAACGTCGAACGGCACCGCGACCGCAGGGCTCGACTACGTCAGCGTCACGGGCACAGTCACTTTCGCGCCAGGCGAAACTCAGAAGGTGATCACCATTCCGGTGAAGAGCGATTCCCTGACGGAAAGCAGCGAGACGTTCACCGTCATGTTGTCGAATCCCACCGGGGCGACGCTCACCGACGCGACCGGCATGGGAACCATCCTCGATCGTCCGGTGGGCACAACATCCGGGGGCGGCACGCAGACTCCGCCGACCGACCCCGGGATGCCGATGCCCGATCCCCCGGCAAGCGGTCAGTACACCGACATCATGTCGTTCGGCATGTTCCACGGCAGCAGCCACACCGGCATGGATGGGCTCGCGGGCGGCCGGACGGCGATCACGACCGAGGCACTGGTCGCCTACAACGACCAGCGCACGTTCGCCGGCCTGGGCACGGTGGCCCTCGAGGATGTCGGCAACTGGGCGTTCGCCAACAAGCTGACCAACAACGCGCAGGCCTGGAACCAGGACCTGCAGGGCGTCGGACTGTATTACGCCATGCAGGGCGCCAAAGTCGGCTGGATAGCCGACGACAAGTACACCCCGCAGATCGTGGCGGACATCGAACGGACGGCGCGGCTCGGTTCGGCAGCCGATGTGATGGCCATGGTGGCGCAGTACGGCCATACCGGCTTCGCCGAGTACCTGATGGACACCGGTGGTGAGACGGCCTTCATCGACACCCTGAAAATGGAGCCACACTACGGGGGATGGATGCACGATCGAGCGAATGGCCGCCTCGTCCTCGAGGGTTCCGCCACCGCCCACGACGTCAACCATTTGACGGTTCTCAGCCACGATCAGATGCAACCGTTCATGAACGACACCTGGGACTGGCCGCAATGGCCCGCACTGGACGTCTCAGACAAGCGGGTGATCGAGTACTTCCAGAGCATGGTGGCCCTCGGCGATCCGCTCGGCAACAACCTGAGCGCACTCGACGTTTCGGTGCCGGTGTCGCTCTGAGTCCCCCCGGATCGCTGCCGCCCGTGGATCTGCTAGGTGCCGCGGGCGGCGGCGACCTGTTGGAGGTTGGCCAGCCCCAGTTCCTGCGCCGCGTGTAGCGCGGGCGGCAGCGGCGCCTGCACTTCGGGAAGCACCTCGTTGTCCAGCAATGCCTGCAACGCAGCCTGTTTGGCGTTGCGGCCCGCCTGATTGTCGACCTCGCGCCGGCCCTCCGGGGTGGCGTAGTCGTACAGCTCGTTATCGATCGGGCGCGACGCGTCGATCTGCATGCCGCCGGGCCGCCAGTACGCATAGCTGCCGAACTTGGCGTCGCGGGTACGGACCGCGACGAGGTGACTGGGGGCCGTCGTCGGGATGTGCGTCGGATTAGCGTTGACGCCCAGCATCTTTCGCACCCGATCGGATGTCATCAAGGCGGCCATCTCCTCGACCGATACGTCGTCGGTGACATGCGCGATCCAGGGCCGGCCGGGCGCGGTGGCATCGGCGGCGATCGCGGCCAGGTCGGCACGGTGCGCCAGGTGCTCGCATCCGGGGTCGGTACGCCAGCCGTTTCCGCCGTCGGCGATCGTCAACAGCAGCGGCGCGAGATCGACGCTGGAGGTCAACTGATCCCGCGTCTCACCGGGCCTTGGGGTGAGCCGGCCGGACGGGTCGCGGATGTAGAGGGGCACCCTGATGCCCTCTTCGTACATGCTCGCGCCCTTGCCGCGCATTCCGTGTGATCCGGCATACTCACCGTGGTCGGATGTGAACACCACGATCGTATTGCGATCGATGTCGGGGCGCGAAGCCAAAGTCTGTGTCACACGCCCGATCTGGGCATCGACCTGCTGCTGAAGCCACAGGTACATGTCCAGGCCTCGCGCCCACTGCCTGGTGACGTCGGGTCCGGTGTAGGGCAGCGCGCCGGTGATCAGCGGGCTCATGAAGTCGATGTAGTCCAGTTGCAGCTGCGGCTTGTTGCGGCGACGGATGTCCTCGGGTGTCTCGAAGTTGGCGGGCAGATCGGTGAATACCCGCGGAACATCCTCGGGCAGTGGGCTTCTCGGCCACCACATGATGTCGTGCGGGTTCACCAACGAGACCGTCGTACACCACGGACCGTCACCCGCGTGCTGGTCGAACCACTCGACGAACTGGTCGGTGATGTGGGGATCCTGGTGCAGGCCCTGGCTCGGCCCGCCATTAGGGGACGGGTAGGTACCACCGGAGAAGCCGTGCACGTCCAGACCGTCGGGGGTGTTGTCCGCCTCGGCACCCAAGTGCCACTTACCCCACCACCAGGTGCGGTAGCCGCGGTCACGCAGCAGCGTGCCCCAGGTCGGGAACTGCGGCGCCAGCGTCGACTCGGTGGCTCCGTCACCGGTGAACAGACAACCGGTCTGGTGTGAATACAGGCCCGTGGTCATGGTCCCGCGGGCCGGGGTGCACATGTTCGACGCGGTGTAGTGACGGTCGAAAGACACGCTCGCACGGCGCAGCGCGCTCAGGTGGGGCAGGCGGGTGTCCAACGCGGCGGCGTCGGGAAACCATTGCGGGGTGCGCATCTGGTCGACGATCACGACCAGGATGTTGGGCTTGCCGGCGGCGGGGGTCCCGGATCGGGCGCGCTGTTCCCGGGTGATGAGCTCGACCCCGCCAAGGCCGGCCGCCGCGGCTCCGACCGCGGCCACCGTCCCGAGTGCTGTCCTGCGCTTGACTGCCATCAGCCCAACTTACTAGCCGATCTAAGAACCGGCTCGGGCTCGCGGCCGCTCAGCCGACCAGGCGGGCGATCGAACGCATCGGGATGTTCAGCCAGTTGGGCCGGTAACGCGCCTCGTAGCCGGCCTCATAGACCGCCTTGTCCAACTCGTAGGCGGCCAGCACCGCGGCATGATCGCGCGGGTCGGTACCGGCTTCGGCGGCGTACCCGTCGCAGAACGACGCGCAGTTACGGTCCACCCAGTCCTTCACCCGCGCCGCCAACTCCGGGTCCGGGGTCCGGTCGACCATCTGCTGATATGCCGCGTACTCGAACGACCGCAGCATGCCCGCGACGTCGCGCATCGCCGAGTCGGGCCTGCGCCGCTCGTCGACCGGCTGACCCGGCTCACCCTCGAAGTCGATCAGCAGCCAACCGTCCGCCGTGCGCAGCACCTGACCCAGGTGCAGGTCGCCGTGGACGCGCTGAACGACCACCGGCTCTTCGGCGACTTTGGCGTAGCGCTCCTCGATGGCGGCCTGATACTCGGCGAGTTCGGGCACGGCCGACGCGGCCGCGGCCAGCCGCTGGCGCATCACATCGACGGGCAGCAGGTCGGTCGAGGTCCCCAACTCCTGCGCGAGCGTCGCGTGTACGGACGCCACCGCCTTGCCCAACTGGTAGGCCTCACCAGAAAAGCCGTCACCGGCGCCGTCGGCCGTCAGCGCACGGGTGCTCGCGGTGGCCATGTCCCAGCCCTCAGTCGAATTCGCGGCGAAAGCCGTCACCATCCCGAGCGGGCAGGGCTGACCGTCCATGGTGGTGTCGAACGAGCCCAGCAGCCGGGCCACGTGCCGGTTCTCGGCCCGGCCCAACACCCGGTTCAGTTCGATATCGGGGTTGATCCCCGCGGCGACCCGGCGGAACAACTTGAAGATCGCCTGGTCGGCGAACACCACGCTGGTATTGCTCTGCTCGGCCGTCGACACCCGCGGGGTGACCTCGAGCGGCAACGTGACGCCGGGCTCCTTGGTGAACGTGACGTCGCCGATCGTGGTGCCCGAGTCCATCAGTGCCAGCAGGAACTGCGCCGACGACGGGTCGTGCAGGCCGTCGAAGGCGCCGTCGGTGATGCTCGCGCCCGCGTTCGATGGCGGAGTCGAATCCCATTGGACCACAACCTGATACCGCTCGGCGGGCCCAGTGGTGTAGGTGACGTCGACCAGCATCAGGTCAAGCTGTGGCCGCAGCGGCACCACGTCGACGGTGTCAGCGGACACCAGGGTGCGGGTGCGACCGGCATACCACCGCTGGGTCGGCAGCCACTCGGTCCAGGGCAGGGTCACCGGTGAGCTCATTGCTTCTCCTCGGACGGGCGCATCTAAGTTCCACTACCCCAGACCCGCCGAGCCCACACCGCGTGAGCCGAACCGTCGCCCGGGTCAATCCCTGACGCGGACCACGACCTTGCCTTTGGCGGTGCGATTCTCCAGCGAGGAGACCGCCGCGGCAGCCTGCTCCAGCGGATACACCTCAGGTTGCGGTGCGGGCAGCGCACCGGAGGTCAGCAGCTCGGCCAGCCCGTCCCACTGCTCGGTCAGCGCCCCGGGGTGCGTCATGGTCCAGGCCCCCCAGCCGACGCCGACGACGTCGATGTTGTTGAGCAGCAGCCGATTTACCTTCACGGTGGGAATCTCACCTCCGGTGAAGCCGACCACCAGCAGCCGCCCGGCCGGCGCCAGCGAGCGCAGCGAATCGGTGAACCGGTCGCCGCCCACCGGATCCATGACGATGTCGACACCCTTGCCGCCGGTCAGCTCGGCGACCGCGTCCTTGAACCCGTCGGCCAGCACGACGTCGGTGGCGCCGGCGGCCCTGGCCACGTCCGCCTTGTCCTCGGTGCTGACCACCGCGATCACCCGGCTGGCGCCGAGCGCGGGCGCGAGCCGCAGCGTGGAGGTGCCGATACCGCCGGCCGCGCCGTGGACCAGCACCGACTCGCCCTTGGCCAGCCTGCCGCGCACGGTCAGAGCGAAGTACACGGTCAGGTCGTTGAACAGCAGACCCGCGCCGGCCTCGAAGCTGACATTGTCCGGCAGCGGGAACACCCGGTCCGGCGTGAGCACGACGGTCTCGGCCATCGCGCCGGTGATCATCGTCAGACCGACGACCCGGTCACCGGCTTTCACGGGGGCGCCGGAGGGGGCGGACCGGACGACACCGGCGACCTCGGCTCCCAGGGTGAAGGGCAGTTCCGGCTTGTACTGATAGAGCCCGCGGGTGAGCAGGGCGTCCGGGAAGGCCACCCCGGCGGCGTGGACGTCGACCAGGATCGCGCCCTCATCGGTCGGCTCGTCGATCTCGACCAGTTGCACCGACTCCGGACCGGCCAGTTCGGTCACCCGTATCGCCCGCATCACACCTCTATCGCTCGTTCGGAATATCGATGGCCAGCAGCTCGACCTGCAGCTCGCCCCGTGGCGTCGAGTAGGTGACGGTCTCACCGGCCCGCCGCCCGAACAACGCTAGACCGAGCGGGCTGTCGGAGGTCAGCGTGGTGTCCTCTTCGCCGGCCGGCGTCTCCTCCAGGAAGTGGATGATCCGCATGCGCACCGGCTCGTCACCCGGGAAGCGCACGGTCACCTCCGTGCCGTTGGGCAGTTGCCCTGGCGCGTCAGCGTTCCCCCCGGCGAGCAGCCAGGTCAACCGGTTGATCTGCTCGTCGATGCCGGCCAGATCCTCCGACCGTTGCAGCGCGTCGGCGGCATCGCCGCGGTCGCCCACGGTGTCGGCGTCGCCCTGCAGTTCGGCGCGCATCTGATCGCGGCGGCGACGCAGATCCGCCAGCTCCTCGTCGATCCGGTCGCGTTCCTGCGCGGTGAAATTCGGCGTTCCCTCATCCTGACCCATGCCCGACAACGTACCTGCGTGCCTGCCTCGGAGATGCTGGGTTCGGGGACTTTTCGTCCTGCGCGCGGTCTAGCCGTCCGCCGGGATCACCAGCACCTCGGATTGCTCGACGCGCACGGCGACGCGATCGCCCTGGGTCAGCCCGGCCGCATGGGTGCTCGAGCTCTGGGCGACCAGTCGGGTGCCGTCGTCAAAGGTGCAGTGGATCAACGAGATCGGGCCCAGGAATGACACCGAGGCGACGGTGGCCGACCCGTCGCGGGCGGCGTCGATTCGTACCGACTCCGGTCGCACCAGCGCGACGCCGGCACCCGTCGCCACCGAGCCGGCCGCCGCGGGCAGGGTGGTCCCGAGCAGGTGGACCCGCCCGTCGGCCACCTGGACGTCGATCCTGTTGTTCAAGCCCACGAACTCGGCGACGAACGGGGTGGCCGGATGGGCGTAGACGTCGGCGGGCGCGGCGATCTGTTCCAGTCGGCCCTGGTTCATGACGCCGACCCGGTCGGCGACGGCCAGAGCTTCTTCCTGGTCGTGGGTGACGAACAGCGTCGTCGTGCCGACTTCGAGTTGGACCCGCCGGATTTCGTCGCGCAACTGCGCGCGCACCTTCGCATCGAGGGCCGACAGCGGCTCGTCCAGCAGCAACACCCGCGGCTGGATGGCCAGGGCACGCGCCAGCGCCACCCGCTGCTGCTGGCCGCCGGAGAGCTGGCTGGCGTACTTCTGCTTGTGTTCGGACAACCCCACCAGATCAAGCATGTCCGCCGCCCTCGCCGTTCGGTCGGCTTTGTCCTGGCCGCGCAACTTGAGCCCGAACGCGACGTTGTCGAGAACGGTCAGGTGCGGAAAGAGGCTGTAGGCCTGGAACACCATGCCCATGTCCCGCTTGTTGGGCGGCACACCGGTGATGTCGTCACCGCCGACGGCCACCCGGCCCGCGGTCGGCTCGTCCAGCCCGGCCAGGATCCGCAGCGCGGTGGTCTTGCCGCATCCCGACGGACCGAGCAGGGCGACCATCTCGCCGGGCTCCAAGTGCAGCGTCAGTCCGTCGAGCGCATGGACGGTCCCGACGCCCGCCTTTCCGACGGCTCCGCCGACGCCCGACTTTCCGACGGCTCCGCCGACGCCCGCCTTTCCGACGGCTCCGCCGTAAATCCTTGTCACGTCGGTGAAATCGACAGCCACACCGTTGCCGGTCATCGGCTTCCCTTCCCGTCGACCACGCCGGCGTGCCGGCGACGGCGGGTCACCAGCGAGAGGATCAGCAGCAGGAGGAAACCGAACACCAATGTCGCCAGCGACGCCGCCACCGAGGTCGGCCCGTCGCTCTTGCCGATCGCGACGATCACCACCTGCAGGTTCTGGTATCCGCTCAACGACGCGATGGTGTACTCGCCCAGCACCACGGCGATGGAGATGAACGCGGCCGACAGAATGCCCGACCAGATGTTGGGCACCACCACCCGCAGGATCGTGGTAGTCCAGCCCGCGCCGAGGGAACGTGCCGCTTCGGCAAGGGTTTTCAGGTCGATCGACGACAGGGCGCCATCAAGGGACCGATACGCGAACGGCAACACGAGGACCACGTAGACGAACGTCAGCGTCAACGCCGACTCCCCGAGGAAATAGACCACCCACAGGTAGACGTTGCGCAGCCCCACCACAATCACCAGCGCGGGGATGGTCAAGGGCAGCAGGCAGAGGAACTCGATCGGCCGCTTGCCCCACGGCGCACGCAGCCGCACCCAGATCATCGTCGGCACCAGGATCACCAGCATCAGCACAACGGTGAACACCGCCAGCAGTAGCGAGACGATAATCGCCTGATACAGCATCTCGTTCTGTACCAGGTTCTTCCACGCCGCCAGCGTGCGTCCGCCGTGAATGAGGTTGCGGGTACTGAAATCCGCCATCGCATACAGCGGGAACAGGAAGAACACCCCGAACAGTGTCAGCAGCACCGCCCGCCCGACCCGATTCACTGCAGCCACCTCGACGTGCGGCGCACCAGCAGGTTGTAGGCGACCATGACCACGGCGACCACGACAACCATCTCGAGCGCCAGCGCGTAGGCGAACCCGGACTGTCCGAGCACCACCTCCGACGTCAGGGCCGAGCGGATGAGCAGCGGCAGGATCGGGCTGCCCTGACTGACCAATGCCGCGGCGGTGGCGTAGGCGGCAAACGCGTTGGCGAACAACAACAACGCGGACCCGAGGAACGCCGGTGTCAGCAGCGGAAAGCCCACCTCTCGCCAGTAGGCCCACCGGGAGGCGCCCAGGCTGACCGCCGCCTCGCGCCACTCCGCTCGCAAGCCCTCCAGCGCCGGGGTGAAGACGATCACCATCAGCGGGATCTGAAAGTAGGTGTACACCAGGATCAGTCCGCGCAACGAGTACAGCCACCCGTCGCCGGCCAGGTTGAACCCGAACCGGTCGAACACCCAGACGGTCAGCACACCGTTGAGGCCGATCGTCGCCAGGAACGCGAATGCCAATGCCACGCCGCCGAATTGGGCGAGCACACTGCACAGCGACAGCACCACCCGACGCATCGGTGACGTCGGCGAACTGGTGACCACCAGCCACGCCAGCACCGCACCCAGAATCGCTCCGATCGCGGCGGTTACCGTCGAGAGCAGCACGCTCTTACCGAGCGCGGCCACCGCGGTGCCGGAGAACAGCAATCCGATTCGCTGTAGCGAGAACACCCCGTCCAGGTAGAACGCGGACACGATCACCGTCACGGTCGGGATGATCAGGAAGACCGTGACGAACACTGCGAACGGCACCAAGGGCAGTGCTTGCCGGAGACGTTCGGCCGGCGACTGATGGCGGAGCACGCGCGGTGTCAGCCCATCGCTTTGGCCCAGTTGTCGGCCAGGTATCGGGTCGCGGCGTCGGTCTGGGCCTGGGTCATGATGACGGGCTTACCGCTGATCGGGGGCAGCTTTTCGTAGGCGGCGGTGTCGATGGTGCCGGCCTTGACCATCGCGTCGGCCCGCACCGGTCGCGCGCCGCCGGCCAGGTACAGGTTCTGGCCCTCGTCGCTGAACAGGAACTCCTGCCACAACCTTGCGGCCGCCGGATGCGGGGCATCTTTGTTGATCGCCTGGAAGTAGTACCCGCCCAGCACCGCGTCCTGCGGCACGAACACCTTCCAGCTGGGTAGCTTCTTGGTTTCCGCGGCGTTCAGGTAGTCCCAGTCGATGACGATGGGCGTCTGGCCGGACTCGATGGTGGCCGGCGTCGGGTCGACCGGCAGGAAGTTGCCGGCCTGCTTCAGCTTGGCGAAGAAGTCGACGCCGGGCGCGACATTGTCGGCCGAGCCGCCCTGCGACAGGGCCACCATCGCCACACCGGAAAAGGCGGCGCCGGCCTGGGTCGGGTCGCCGTTGAGTGCCACCTTGCCCTTGTAGTCCGGCTTCAGCAGATCGTTGACGGAGCTCAGGTCGGGAACCTTGGCGGAGTCGTAGCCGATCGACATGTAACCGCCGTAGTCGTTGACCAGCGCGCCGTCAGCCGCCTTCATATCGGCCGGGATGCTGTCGAAGGTCGCCACCTTGTACGGCGCGAACATCGCCTTGTTGGCCAATGCCACCGACTGACCGAGGTCGAAGACGTCCGGTGCGGTGCTGCGGCCCTTCTGCTGATTGGCGGCGTTGATCTCGTCCTGGCTGGCGGCGTCCGGCTGAGCCGAGTTCACCTTGATGCCGTACTTGTCGCCGAACGCCTTGATGATGGCGCCGTAGTTGGCCCAGTCCGGCGGCAGGGCGATCACATTGAGCTCGCCCTCCTTCTTGGCCGCCGAGATCAGCCCGTCCATGCCGCCGAAATCGGACATCGACGTGGCCTGGCCTGCGGCGGTGCCGTCACCGCCGCCGCCGCTCTTCTTCTCCGGTGGTGCGCAGGCGACACCGGCGACCACGACAGCGGCCGCGACAACAGCGATCAGACGTACGTTCCTCATGACCGAACCTTCTTATGACTTCGAAGCGATGCGGTGGCGCCGCGGTGTCCGCGGTGTTTCGTGACGGTGAACGGGATCGTCACGACGATCTGACACTACCTGCACGAGCGCGCGGGTTTCGCCGCAATTCGCGCTTTTCGTTCTTGCGGTTCTTGCCGCCGACACCGTCGCGCAACATCGGATTCGATGATGTCGCTTGCGATCTCATCGTCGGCAGCACCACGCAGGATGGACCGGATCAGAATCGGGTCTCTCGCCGGACGGTGGGCGCGGTATCGTGCCGACGTGGCATCACGCGATCATGGCGACCCGGGCGACGCCCCTTCGGTTCCGCCGCCGCTGACCGCCGTCGTCGACGCGACCCGGCCCTCGGCGGCCGAGGAGGCCCGCAGTATTGCGGCGTCGACCAATACCGCGACGCTGGCCTCCCTGACCGCCACCGGCGATCCATGGGCCTCGTTCGTCACCTACGGGCTTCTCGGCGGTCAGCCGGTGCTGTGCGTGTCGAACATGGCCGAGCACGGCCGCAATCTCGCCGGCGATCCGCGCGCCAGTCTTGCCGTCGTCGCGCCCACCACGGAGACCGACCCGCTGGCCAGCGGACGGATCACACTGGCCGGCGTCGTGGAACGCCCGACCGGTGACGAAGCCCGCGCTGCCCGTGACGCGCATCTGGCCGCCGTCGCGGCGGCGAAGTACTACGTCGACTACTCCGACTTCACGCTCTGGGTGCTGCGCGTGCACCGCGTGCGCTGGGTGGGCGGTTACGGCCGGATGGATTCGGCGACCGCCGAGGACTACGCGGCGGCCGCCGCCGACCCGGTTCGACCGCAGGCCGCCGGCGCCATCACCCACCTCAACGCCGATCACGCCGAGTCACTGGTGGCGATGGCGCGCGCACTCGGCGGCTATCCGGACACCACGGCCGCGGTGTGCACCGGCGTCGACCGCTACGGGCTCGACCTGCGGGTCGACACGCCGCGTGGCACCGGATACACCCGGGTCGGATTCGGTGCACCGTTGTCCTCCGCCGACGAATTACGTTCGGCCTCGGTCGAATTGGTGAAACGCGCCCACGGCGCGGAAAGCTAGCCGCCCAGTTCGGCGATCGCGGTCTCCAGGGCCGCGGCCTGCTCGGACAGTTCACGATCCGAGAGTTTTTCGCCGCCGGCCTGCTCGACCAGTTCCGCGCGGGTGATCACCTGCAGCGCCCCACGGTAGTCATCGGTGTCCAAAGCAGCCGGCCCGACGACCTCGGTGCGGCCTTCGATGAGCACCAGCACCGCGTCGGGGTCGCCGTCGAGAAGCCGGCGCACGTCATCGGGAGTGATCATCAGGCACCTCGTCCGGTCTTCGTCTGCAGTTCGTCGATCATCTCCGAGGCCTGTGCCTTGGTCAGCTGCTCGGGCACCTCGACGCCGGCCTCCTGCGCCAGGGTGCTCAGATAACTGCGTTGTGGACCGGTCATCGGCTCATCGCCGGTCACCCATTCCGATTGATCCTTGGCGGGGTTCTCCCGGGGCGCGGTGTCGTCGCTCATGCGGCTGGACCTCCTCTGCTGTCGCGGTAGCTATGCCCACCCGAGCGGACATCTACGCGGGCAGATTCCGGTTGACTGCCAGCGCGAGGAACGCCGCGACGGTCAGCAGAACCACCGCCAGCCGCAGCCATCCGGTGGTCGCGGGCGCGCTGATCGTCTGGTACCCGACCTGTTGCAGGACCGCCCCGTAGCTCTTGTTCAGCTCGTCGATATTGGTGGCGGTGTAGTTCTGCCCGCCCGACAGTTCGGCGATCCGCTTCATCTGGGTGCCGTCCGACGGCACCGGGATGGTGTCCTCCTTGAGCGTCACCACCCCGTCCCGGGTGCCGAACGTGATCGTCGAGACCGGCACCCCCTGGTCCTTGGCGGCCCGTGCGGCGGTGAAGTCCCCACGCGGATTGTCCGGATTGGCGGGTTTGTTCTCGCCGCCGTCGGACAGCAGCACGATGCGCGCCGGTGGTGGTGTGGCATCGCCCGCGCTGAGCACGGTGCTCACGGTCTGAATCGCCTCCAGCGAGGTGAACAGCGCCTCACCGGTGGCGGTCGAGTTGTCCGGCTGCAACTTGTCCAAGGCGGTGACGGTGGCCGCGTGATCGGGGGTCGGCGACACCAGCAGATTCACGTTGCCGCCGAACGACACCAAGCCCAGGTTCACCCCGGGGGTCAGCTGCTGGGCGAAGGTCTTGGCCGCGTCTTGCGCGGCCCGTAGACGGGTCGGGGCAACATCTTTGGCCTGCATCGACTGTGAGACGTCGATGACCAGCATCACGACGGCCCGATTGCGAGGGATGCGGGCCTCATGGGTGGGCCCGGCAAGCGCGACGATGAGCAGCAGTAGTGCACCGAGCGACAGCGCAATAGGCAAGTGCCGCAGGCGATGTGGCCGCTTCGGCGTCAGCCGCTGCAGCGCTGCCGCGTCGCCGAACTGCCGCAGGCGCCGCCGTCGCTGGAGCTGCCCGAGGACGTACAGGCCCAGCAGCAGTGCGGGTATCACGGCCAGCACCAGCAGGCCGGGATGCGCCAGCCCGCTCAGGGGCAACGAACCGATACCGGGCAACAACCCACTCCTGTCATCACTGTCGGCCAGCCCCAAGAAACTGTGGCTAACGTGTCCTTTGTACCGGGGTTAGTTGAGAGGTGGTCCCGCCGGCGTGGATGCTGTGAAATCGCTGTCACTTTCGGGCTTCACAACCCCGTGGTTGTTCTGCTATCTCGTCGTCGTGCTCGCCGCCGTGGCCGCCTACCTGCTGGTTCAGCGAAGCCGACGGCGGCGGGTGCTGCGCTTTGCGAACATGGCGCTGCTGGAGCAGGTTGCCGCCGGCCAGAAGCCGCGCAGGTGGCGGCATCTGCCCGCGGCCCTGCTGGTGGCCGCCCTGGCGTTGCTCACCACCGCGATGGCCGGGCCCACCCATGACGTGCGGATCCCCCGCAACCGGGCCGTCGTCATGCTCGTCATCGATGTCTCGGAATCCATGTCGGCCACCGATGTCGCCCCCAGCCGAATCGAGGCGGCCCGCGAGGCCGGCAAGCATTTCGCCGACATGCTCACCCCGGGCATCAATCTCGGGCTGGTGAAGTTCTCGTCAGGGGCCACGCTGCTGGTCGCGCCGACGATCGACCGGCAGCAGGTCAAGCAGGCGATCGACAAGCTGGTTCCCGAACCGCGCACCGCAACGGGCGAGGGTATCTTCACTGCGCTGCAAGCGATTGCGACCACCGGTGCGGTGATGGGCGGTGGTGACGGGCCGCCACCGGCCCGCATCGTGCTGGAGTCCGACGGCAAGGAGACGGTGCCGCCGAACCTGGACTCTCCGCGTGGGGCGTTCACCGCCGCGCAGGCTGCCAAAGAGCAGGGGGTACCGATCTCGACGATCTCGTTCGGCACGCCGAACGGTGTGGTCCAGGTCGACGGTCAATCGATTCCGGTTCCGACCGATGACGCCTCGCTGGCCAGGATCGCCGATCTCAGTGGCGGCCAAGCCTTCCGTGCCGCCAGCCTCGGCGAACTGAACCAGGTGTACTCGACCCTGGACGAGCAGATCGGCTACCAGGTGGTGCACGGTGACGCCAGTGCAGGCTGGGTTGCACTGGGCGCGCTGGCACTGACGTTGTCAGTCGGTGCGGGCATTCTGCTGAATCGCCGGCTCCCCGCCTGACGCAATTCCCAGCAGACTCCCAGAAGCCGCCCAATCCGGCGGCGTCCCGGCATCGGACCGCCGGTGCACGATCGCGCGGCCACCGTCGGCCGGGGCGTTGGCGATCCCCCGCGAGTGGTACGCCTCCCCCGGTGCGGTGGTGGGAACGAAAGTGAACTCGCGCAACAGGATTCGCAGGGTGACGTTCATCTCCATGTTGGCGAACGCGGCGCCGATGCACCGGCGGATCCCGCCGCCGAACGGGATCCAGGCGTAGTTGTCCGGCGGGCTGCCGACGAACCGGTCCGGGTCGAACGCCGACGGTCCGGCGAATCGGTCCGGGTTGGCGTGCGCCATCGGGATGCTGACGATGACCACATGACCTTCGGGAATCACCCACTCCCCGAGGCGGATTCGCTGTAACGCCCGTCGCGATGTGCCGTCGATGACGGGCCGCAGCCGCTGTACCTCCCAGATCGTGGCCTGCTGCAATTCCGAGCCGCCGGCGTCGGCTTCCGCGGTGAGGCGCTCCAGCAGCTGCGGATGCCGGCGTACCCGCTCGACCAGCCAGGCAAGGGTGGTCGCAGTGGTCTCGTGCCCGGCGGTCAGCAGGGTCAACAGCTCGTCGGCGATGTGCCGGTCCGGGATCGCCGTGCCGTCCTCGTAACGCGCCCGCAGCATCAGCGACAAGACGTCCGGGCGCTCGTCGAACGCCGGGTCGCGACGGGCGTCGGCGATCAGCGAGTCGACGATCTCGTCGTAGCGCCGTCGGTGCCGACCGATGGCGCCACCGGGACTGCGGGGGCCGAAGTCACGCCGAAAGATCCTCGGCAGCAAGGCGAGCCGCGATCCGACGGCCACCAGGCGGGGCAGCTGCTCGCGTAGTTCGTCGAAGGCGGCACCCTCGGCCCCGAATACCGCGCGCAGGATGGCGTTGAGCGTGATCCGCATCATCGACGGCAGCGTGTCGAATTCGACGCCCTCGGGCCAGTTCGCGACCTCGCGCAGTACTTCTTCTTCGATGATGGCCTCGTAGCTGTGCATGCGCTTGCCGTGGAACGGCGGCACCAGAAGTTTGCGTCGCTCGCGGTGTTCCTCGCCGTCCAGGCTGAAGGTCGAGCCCGGGCCCAACACCTCGCCGAGATTGGTGGCCCGCCCCACCAGATCACTGCCGGTGGTGAACAGGTCTTTGATCAGGGCGGGGTCGCTGATCAACACGGTTCTGCCGAATATCGGCAGGTTCAGGGTGACCGCCGACCCGTATCGCCTGGCGAGGTCGCCCACCACGGCCCGGCGTGCGGTGAGGAAGCGAATTCCCTGCAGCAGCCGTGGGGCGTTCGGGCCGGGCGGGAGTCGGATCGGATCGGTCGTCGCGTGCGCCATGGTTCCCATCCTCCGCTTCGGTACGTCGCTGTACCGGCCACGGTACGCCGATGTACCGGGCGACACAACGGCAGCCGGCCGGGGTCCTCCCCGTACTGTTGACCCCCGGGGCGCGCGTATCGCCGCCCAAGAGGAGCGCCCAAGAGGAGTAGTCACTGATGTCTGGCACGGACGAGCGGCTGGCCATTTCCGAGGCCGGCGAAGACAAGGGCTGGCAGCGTCGCGAAAGCGGGCGCGTCGACGTCTACCTGCGTGACCGGTACCGGGTCCGAGTGATCTGGCAGGGCAATGACGTCATCAGCGGCGCGTCGTTCTTCGACGACGAGATGTACGAGGCCTATACCCGCGACCTGGCCAAAGTTCGCGCCTGGCTCAAGAAGTAGCCCGGCTCAACCGCCGCGATGAGGGCCGAGTAGGGCGATGGCCGCGGCGACCGCCTCGTCGGTGATGTCCTTCATCCGGCCGCCGCTCTCGACGGTGACCGCGGTCAGTTCCCGCAATCCGCCGATCAGCATGATCGCCCGCTGACGGGACACCATCGGGATGCCGGCGGCCCGCAGTTCCTCGGTGTCGGACAGCGTCCGGACCATCACGATGAACGACTCGGTGACTTCCCGCTGCAGCGTCCTGGCGGCCATGCCGAGCGCCGGGACGTCACGGATCCAACTCAGCATCACCGCCGGTTCCGATTCGGCATTGGCCACCCAGGCCTCGACGGCCTGCCTGATCTGCGCTTCCCAGGGCGCTGCCGGGTCAACCGCCGCCGAGATGGTCTCCACAGCCCGCCGATTCGTATCGGCGAGCAGCGCAACCAAGCACGCTTCCCGGTCGGTGAAGTACTCGTAGAAGGTCCGTCGTGAGGTCCGCGCGCGGCGCACGATGTCGGCGACGGTGGTCGCCGAATATCCGACGTCGGTGATCGAGGCGGCCAGCGCGTCGATCAGTCGCTGGCGAGGTGTCGACGGAGCGGGATCTGACTGCGGTGCCGTGGATTCGACCGACGCAGACGACTTCACCTTCTGTACACCCCACCTTCCATTCGCCTGCCGATCGTACTGCGGTGTGCGGCGCTAAAGTCGAAGTTCATGTCCGACATCGGCTTCTCTCGCTATGTCGCGATCGGCGACAGTCAGACCGAAGGCCTCTGGGACGGCGACGACACCCATGGACTGATCGGGTTCGCCGACCGGCTCGCCGCCACCCTGGACAGCTGCCACCCCGGGTTGCTGTACGCCAATCTCGCGATCCGCGGCAAACGGGTGATCGACGTGCTGGAAGATCAGCTCCCCCGAGCGCTGGCGATGGACCCCGACCTGGTCACCGTCTGCATCGGGATGAACGACGTCACGCGGCCCGGCCGCACGTTCACCAGGGCAATGGGCGATCTCGACACCGTCTACCGACAGCTGGCGGAGTCCGGCGCGACCGTGGTGACCACGACATTTCCCGACGTCGCGAAGATGCTGCCGGTGGGCCGGTTGATCGGAGCGCGCATCCGCGAGGTCAATGCGGTCATCCGTCAGGCCGCCGATCGGCACGGGTTCGGCCTGGTCGATCTCTACAACGCCGAGTCGATGAACGAGACGTCGAACTGGAGTCACGACCGCATGCACGCCTCGACCCGGGGCCACATCTTGTTTGCCGAGGCGGCCGCCGAAGCGCTGAAACTGCCTGGCAGTAACCATGATTGGGCGCAGCCCAGCGGTGAGGAGATCCAAGACGGCTTCTGGCAGCGGATGTACGCGCAAGGCCAGTGGACCCGCGGCCTGCTGATCCCGTGGCTGTGGCGGCACGCGCGTGGCCGGTCCTCCGGTGACGGTCGAGATCCGAAATACGGTGTCCTGCAGCCTGTTTCCCAGCTCGTGCCGCAGGCCCATCACACCGCCTGAACTCACTGTGTGAGCCACGTCACGCAGGGCCCAGCGCCCGGAGTTCATCACTGATATCGATTGGTCCGAAAACCCCGACGTCAGCGGCCTGCGTGGGATAGTGGCAGGGCAACGAATGGCGATCTGCGGGTGAACCGCAGTCGGTGGAGGGGACCCCGAGATGGGTAGGCGCGGACATGGCTGACCGCGGTGGTGACGCGCCGGGGTGGCTCGAGTCGCGTGCCAGACACTGGCAGTTCTCGCCCCCGCTGAAGACCGCCTTCGCGGTGACCGCCATCCTGCTCACCGTCATCGTGGTGGTCGTCTACATGCAGTTTCGTGGTGACTTCACACCCAAGACCGAGCTGACCCTCATTTCGCAGCGAGCCGGCCTGGTGATGGACCCGGGGTCGAAAGTGACCTACAACGGCGTCGAGATCGGTCGCGTCACCGGCGTCGATGCCGTCGAGCGTGACGGCACCACCAAGGCCAAGCTGTCACTGAACGTCAACCCGAAGTACGTCCCGTTGATCCCGGCCAACGCCATCGCCGAGGTCAAGGCCAGCACCGTCTTCGGCAACAAGTACGTGTCCTTCCGCAGCCCGCCCGATCCGTCCAAGCAGCGGATCTCCAGCGGCGACGTGATCGACGTGTCCCACGTGACGACGGAGTTCAACACGCTGTTCGAGACGCTCACCTCGATTTCGGAGAAGGTGGATCCGGTCAAGCTGAACTTGACGCTCAGCGCGGCCGCCGAGGCGCTCAACGGCCTGGGCACCAAGTTCGGCCAGTCGATCGTCAACGGCAACGCGGTGCTCGACGACGTCAACCCGC
>NZ_JBGGNO010000015.1:0-302474 GCF_041287105.1 Mycobacterium sp. SA01
GATCCGGTCAAGCTGAACTTGACGCTCAGCGCGGCCGCCGAGGCGCTCAACGGCCTGGGCACCAAGTTCGGCCAGTCGATCGTCAACGGCAACGCGGTGCTCGACGACGTCAACCCGCAGATGCCGCAGATCCGCAGCAACATCCGGCAGCTGTCGAACCTTGCCGACGTCTACATCAAGGCCAGCCCGCAGTTCTGGGACTCCCTCGACCACGCGGTCACCACCGCCCGCACGCTGAACGCCCAGCAGAAGGATCTCGACGCCGCGCTGTTGGCGTCCACCGGATTCGGCAACACCGGCGCCGACATCTTCGAACGCGGCGGCCCGTACTTCGTGCGCGGCCAGGCCGACCTGGTGCCGACCGCCCAGCTGCTCGACACCTACAGCCCGCAGCTGTACTGCCAGATCAAAGGTGAGGCCGAGGCCCTGCCGCAGGCGCTGGATGCGTTCGGCGGCAACGGCTATTCGCTGGACACCGTCACCGAATTCCTCGGTGCACCCAACCCCTACGTCTATCCGGACAACCTGCCCAGGATCAACGGGCACGGCGGCCCCGGCGGTGCGCCGGGTTGCTGGCAGAAGATCGATCGGAACTTCTGGCCGGCGCCGCACCTGGTGGTCGACGACGGAGCCTCCCTCGCGCCGTACAACCACTTCGAACTCGGCCAGCCCATCCTCACCGAGTACGTGTGGGGTCGCCAAGTCGGGGAGAACACGATCAACCCATGAGAATCACTGGCACAGCAGTCAAACTCGCGGCATTCTCGTTCGTGCTGCTGCTCTTCACGGCGGTCATCGTCATCGTGTTCGGGCAGTTCCGCTTCGACCGAACGACCGCGTACACAGCCGAATTCAGTAATGCGAGCGGTCTGCGGGACGGTCAGTTCGTCCGCGCCGGCGGCGTCGAGGTCGGCAAGGTGTCCGACATCAAGCTCATCGGCAACGGCGACCGCGTGCAGGTGACGCTCAACGTCGACCGCTCGTTGCCGCTGTACCAGTCGACCACCGCCCAGATCCGCTACCAGGACCTGATCGGCAACCGTTACGTCAACCTCGACCGAGGCACCGGCGAGGGCGCCGACCGGATCCTGCCGCCGGGCGGCTTCATCCCGATGTCGCGCACTCAGCCTGCACTGGATCTTGACGCACTCATCGGCGGATTCAAGCCGCTGTTCAAGGCGCTGGATCCACAGAAGGTCAACACCATCGCCTCCTCGCTGATCACCGTCTTCCAGGGGCAGGGCGGAACCATCAACGACATCCTGGATCAGACGGCTCAGCTGACCTCCGCGCTGGCCGATCGCGATCAGGCCATCGGTGAGGTGATCACCAACCTGAACACCGTGCTCGACACCACGGTCAAGCACGAGAAGGACTTCGATCAGACGGTCAACAACTTCGAGGTTCTGATCACCGGGTTGAAGAACCGCGCCGACCCGCTGGCCCAGTCCACCGCCGACATCAGCAATGCGACAGGAACGTTGGGAGATCTTCTGGCCGACGACCGCCCGCAGCTGCAGAACACCATCGCCAAGCTGGAGACCATTCAGCAGCCGCTGGCCGACGGTCAGGACCGGCTCGACGACCTGCTGACCAAGCTGCCCGCAGCCGTGAAGATGATCGGCCGCGCCGGCGGTATCTACGGCGACTTCTTCAACTTCTATCTGTGCGACATCAACCTGAAGCTCAACGGACTGCAGCCGGGTGGACCGGTCCGCACCGTGAAGATCACTCAGCAGCCCACGGGTAGGTGCACGCCGCAATGAGGACGCTAGAGGGTTCCAACCGCATCAGGAATGGCCTGGCGGGCATGCTGATCGTCATCCTGGTGATCGGCGTGGGACAAAGCTTTTCGGGCATTCCGCAGCTGTTCGCCCAGCCGAACTACTACGGCCAGTTCACCGACAGCGCCGGGCTGAACGCGGGCGACAAGGTCCGCATCGCCGGGATGGATGTCGGCACCGTGAAATCGCTGAAGATCGACGGCGACAAGGTGCTGATCGGATTCGACCTGGGCGCCAGGCAGATCGGCACCGAGAGCCGGCTGGCGATCCGCACCGAGACGATCCTGGGTAAGCGCGTCCTGGAGATCGAGCCCCGCGGCAGCAAGCTGTTGCGGGCCAGCGGAGTACTGCCCGTCGGCCAGACCACCACGCCATATCAGATCTACGATGCGGTGTTCGACGTGACCAAGGCCGCCGCCGGCTGGGACATCGACACCGTCAAGCGATCGTTGAATGTGTTGTCGGAGACCGTCGATCAGACCTACCCGCACCTCAGTGCGGCGCTGGACGGGGTGGCCCGGTTCTCCGACACCATCGGCAAGCGCGACGAACAGTTCAAGCAACTGCTGGCCAACGCCAACAAGGTCGCCGCCGTGCTGGGTAACCGCAGCGAGCAGATCAACCGACTCGCGGTGAACGCCCAGACGCTGCTGGCCGCGGTCAACGAACGCCGTGCCGAGGTCGACTCGCTGCTGTCCAACATCTCGCTGATCTCCCAGCAGTTCACCGGCTTCGTCAACGACAACCCGAACCTCAATCACGTTCTGGAGCAGCTGAAGACGATCAGCGATGTGCTGGTCAAGCACAAGACGGATCTGTCCGACGTGCTGATCACCGCCTCGAAGTTCATGGGCGCACTGGCCGAGGCCATCGGTTCCGGCCCGTACTTCAAGGTGCTCGTCGTCAACCTGGTGCCGTACCAGATCCTGCAGCCGTGGGTGGACGCCGCGTTCAAGAAGCGCGGCATCGATCCCGAGGAGTTCTGGCGCAACGCGGGTCTGCCGGCCTTCCGCTTCCCGGATCCCAACGGTCAGCGCCAGCCCAACGGTGCGCCGCCGCCGGCGCCGATCCCGTTGGAAGGCACGCCGGACCATCCCGGCCCCGCAGTCGGCCCCGGCTCGCCGTGCTCGTACACCCCGCCGCCGGACGGCATCCCGACGAACGCCAATCCGCTTCCGTGTGCCGGGCTGACCCAGGGCCCGTTCGGGGGGCCGGGTTACCCGAGCGCCGACGTGCCGATCTCGGCGCCCAACCCCGCCGCGGGTTACGCCCCCGGTGTTCCGAGCGCCGCCTTCCCGGGTGAACTCTCGCCGAGCATCCAGGGTGTGCCTGCCCCGCCGCTGGCACCCGGTCCGCCGGGGGCGCGCACGGTGCCGGTCGCCCCGACACCGGGCCCGGCCACTGACATCCCCGGATACGCCCCGCCGCCCAACGCCTTGATCGGCCCGATCCCGCCGCCGGGACCGGGACCGCAGGTGCCGCCGGTCGGTGACTTGGCGCCCGTCGACCAGGGAGGGGGAGCGTAAATGTCGACAGTCTTCAACATTCGTAATCTGGGCCTGCCCAAGATGTCTCGGACGTCGGTCATCGTCGGCACCCTCGTGGTGGTCATCGCGCTGGTCGTGGCGGTGGTCGGTTACAAGCTGTACGAGAAGCTGACCACCAACACGGTGGTGGCGTACTTCCCCGAGGCGCTGGCCCTCTATCCGGGTGACCGGGTGCAGATCATGGGCGTGCGGGTCGGCGGGATCGACAAGATCGAGCCGGCCGGCGACAAGATGAAGGTCACCTTCCACTACGACAACAAGTACAAGGTGCCCGCCAACGCGACCGCGACGATCCTCAACCCGAGCCTCGTCGCCTCCCGGGTGATCCAGCTGGCGCCGGCCTACACCGGTGGCCCGGTGATGGCGGACAACGCCGTCATCCCGATCGACCGCACCCAGGTGCCGGTGGAATGGGACGACCTGCGCAACCAGATCTCCGACATCGTCACCAAACTCGGCCCGACACCCGAACAGCCCAAGGGCCCGTTCGGTGATGTCCTGGAGTCCTTCGCCAACGGCCTCGAAGGCAAGGGCCAGCAGATCAACACCACGTTCACGGCCCTGTCCGATGCGGTGAGCGCGCTCAACGAGGGTCGCGGTGATTTCTTCGCCGTTCTCAAGAGCCTGGCGTTGTTCGTCAACGCGCTGCACAAGAGCGATCAGCAGCTGGTGGCGCTCAACACCGACCTGGCCACGTTCACGAACTCGTTCTCCAACTCCGATCAGGAAGTCGCCAAGGCGGTCAAGGACATCGACACCTTGCTGACCACCGCGCGCAAGTTCGTCAACGACAACGGTTCGGTGCTGACCAAGGACATCCAGAACCTCTCCGACACCACCACTCAGGTGTTGCAGCCGGAGTCGCGCAACGGTCTGGAGACGGTGTTGCACGTCTACCCGAACCTGGCCGCCAACCTGCAGAACATCTACCACCCGACGCACGGTGCGCTGGTGGCCATTCCGACGATCGCGAGCTTCGCCAACCCGATGCAGTTCATCTGCAGCGCGATCCAGTCCGGCAGTCGGTTGGGTTACCAGGATTCTGCGGAGATGTGCGCCCAGTACCTGGCGCCGATCATGGATGCCATCAAGTTCAACTTCCCGCCGTTCGGCGTGAACCAGTTCTCGACGGCGGAGACGCTGCCGAAGTACGTCGCCTACTCCGAGGAACGGCTGCGGCCGCCGCCCGGATACAAGGACACGACGGTGCCCGGCATCTGGTCCCGCGACACGCTGTTCTCGCACGGCAACCATGAGCAGGGCTGGATCGTGGCGCCGGGCATGCAGGGCGTCGACGTCCAGGCGTTCACCGCCAACATGCTGACCCCGGACTCGCTGGCCGCGTTGATGGGTGGACCTGATCCGGTGAACTACCCGCCGGGTGGTCCGAGGGGTGGCGCGCCGTCGAACTCGTATGACCAGAACAATCCGCTGCCGCCGCCGTGGTATCCGGGAGCGATCCCGCCGCCACCGCCGGGTCCGGACGTGGTCCCGGGACCGTTGCCGGTCTCGCAGCAGATCAACGGCGGGGCCCCGCCCCCGGCCGGGCCGGCACCGGCCGCACCCGCACCCGCGGGTCCGCCGCTGCCCGCTGAGATGGGAGGTGGACAGTGAGCACGATTCTGAGCACCACCCGTCGGTACGGCTGGCGTGGGTTCGTGCTGGTGCTGACGGCGCTGATCCTGACGTCGTGCGGGTGGCGCGGTATCGCCAACGTGCCGATCCCGGGTGGTCCCGGCACCGGTGAAAAGGCCATGACCGTGTACGTCCAGATGCCGGATACGTTGGCGCTCAACGTCAACAGTCGGGTCCGGGTCGCCGACGTCTTCGTCGGTACGGTGCGCGCCATCGAACTGAAGAACTGGATCCCGACGCTGACGCTTGGGCTGCAGCCGGGGGTGAAGCTCCCTGCCAACGCCATTGCGCGCATCGGCCAGACCAGCCTGCTGGGCACCCAGCATGTCGAGCTTGATCCGCCGCCGAACCCGTCGCCCGAGCCGTTGCGCGACGGTGCGACGATCCCGCTGAAGAACTCGCAGTCGTTCCCGACCACCGAACGCACCCTGGCCAGCATCGCCACCGTGCTTCGGGGCGGCGGCATCTCCAACCTGGAGGTCATCCAGACCGAGGTCGCCAACATCCTGGACGGCAACGGCGAACAGATCCGCGACTTCCTGACCAAGCTGGACACGTTCACAGATCAGCTCAACCAGCAGCGGGACGACCTGACCCGGGCGATCGACAAGACCAACGAACTGGTGTCGATCGTGGCTGCGCGCAACAACACCCTGGATCGCGTGCTGACCGAATTCCCGCCGCTGATCAAGTATTTCGCCGACGCCAGGGACCGGTTCACCGGTGCCGTCGAGGCGCTCGGCCGGTTCAGCAAGGTCACCGCCGACACCTTCTCGGAGGCGCGGGCGAACTTCGACACCAACCTGGCATTACTGCAGCGGCCGTTGAAGCAGCTCGGCCGGGCGGCGCCCTACCTGATCGACTCGCTGAAGCTGGTCATCACCGCGCCGTACCCGATCGACAACATCCCGAAGGTGATCCGCGGCGACTACATCAACACGTCGGCCACGTTCGACCTGACGCTCAGTTCGATCGACAACGCGTTCCTCACCGGTACCGGTGTGTCCGGAATGCTGCGTGCGCTCGAGCAGGCGTGGGGCCGCGACCCGCAGACGATGATCCCGGATGTCCGGTTCACGCCTCACCCGAACATGACCGACGGGGGACCGTATGTCGAGCGCGGCGAGTGAAGGGGTGACGGCTAGATGTTGACCCGTTTCATCAAGACGCAGCTCGTCATGTTCGGTGTGCTGACCGTGATCGCCCTGCTGGTGCTGGGCTGGTACTTCCTGCGCCTGCCCACGCTGGCAGGCATCGGGCAGTACGAGCTGAAGGCCAACCTGCCGTCCTCGGGCGGCTTGTACGCGACTGCCAACGTCACCTACCGGGGCATCACGATCGGGCGCGTCACCGAGGTGGAGCCCACCGAAAACGGTGTCCGGGCGACGATGAGCATCAGCGACAAGTACAAGATCCCGGCTGACGCCACCGCCAACGTGCACTCGGTGTCGGCGGTCGGCGAGCAGTACCTGGACCTGGTGTCGGACGGCAATCCCGGGCAGTACTTCTCGCCCGGGCAGACGATCACCAAGTCGACGGTGCCGGAGGAGATCGGCCCCGCGCTGGACGCCGCCAACAAGGGGCTTGCGGCGCTACCTGCCGACAAGATCCCGGTGCTGCTGAACGAAACCGCCCAGGCGGTTGGCGGTTTGGGGCCGGCGCTGCAACGTCTGGTCGACGGCACGCAGGCGATCGTCACCGACTTCAAGACGAACATCCAGGACGTCAACGACATCATCCAGAACTCGGCGCCCGTCGTCGACAGTCAGGTCAACTCCTCGGATGCGATCCAGCGGTGGGCGGCGAACCTCGACACCATCACCACCCAGACCGCCGCGCAGGATCAGGCGTTGCGCAACGGGTTGAGCCAGGCCGCACCGACCGCCGACGCGGTCAACGCGGTGTTCAGCGACGTGCAGGAAGCGCTGCCGCAGACGCTGGCCAACCTCGAGATCATCCTGGACATGCTCAAGCGCTATCACAAGGGCGTCGAGCAGTCGCTGGTGCTCCTTCCGCAGGGCGCATCGGTCGCCCAGTCGGTGTCGGCGCCATACCCGCACCAGGCCGCGCTGGACTTCGGTTTGACGATCAACCAGCCGCCGCCATGCTTGACCGGCTTCCTGCCGGCCAGCCAGTGGCGCGCGCCGGCGGACCTGCGGCCGATGCCGGTGGAGAACGGCCTCTACTGCAAGATCCCGAAGGACACCCCGGCCAACGTGGTCCGCGGCGCGCGTAACTTCCCGTGCGCCGACGTGCCCGGCAAGCGCGCCGCCACGCCGATGGAGTGCCGCAGCAGCGAGCCCTACACCCCACTGGGCAACAACCCCTGGTACGGCGACCCCAACCAGGTGCTGAACTGCCCCGCGCCCGGTGCTCGATGCGATCAGCCAGTGAACCCCGGTACCGTGATACCGGCACCGTCGATCAACAACGGGATGAACCCGTTGCCGGCCGATCTGCTGCCGGGCCCGACACCGCCCACGAGTGACCCACTCACTCCACCCGGGACCGGCACCGTTCAGTGCAACGGTCAACAACCGAACCCGTGCACCTACACCCCGGCAGCGGGTAACACGGCCGTCTACAGCCCGCAGAGCGGGGAGTTGACCGGTCCCGATGGCGTGAAATACGACGTCAAGAACTCGAGCAGTACAGGAGACGACGGATGGAAGGAGATGCTGGCTCCGGCCGGCTGACCCCACCGCCAGCCGACGATGCCGACCACAGTGCGGCTGAGGAGACGGCGAATCCGACCCCACCGGTCGACGAGACCGAACCGAGCGACGGCTTCGGGCCGCGCGGGTCACGACTGAGCGGACGCCGCCTGGCTGTGGTGTCGGTCGGACTGGTGATCGCTGGCCTGCTCGTCGCCACCGGCGGATTCTTCGCACTGCGGGCGCACGAGAAGAGCGCCGCCGCGGAGCGCGCGGAGGCCGTCGCGCTGGCCGCGGCCAAGGACTGTGTCACCGCCACCCAGGCGCCGGATGCGACCGCGATGGCAGCCAGCCAGCAGAAGATCATCGAATGCTCGACCGGCGATTTCGCGGCCCAGGCGAGCCTGTACAGCGGGCTGCTGGTCGACGCCTATCAGGCCGCCAAGGTCCAGGTTCAGGTCTCCAACATGCGCGCGGCCGTGGAACGCCACAACGACGACGGTTCGATGGACGTGCTGGTCGCGGTGCGGGTGAAGGTATCCAACTCCGCGGCCCAAGACCAGGAGCAGGGATATCGGCTGCGGGTCAAGATGGCGCCTGAGGGAGGCACGTACAAGATCGCCAACCTCGACCAGGTGAGCAAGTGACGGTGACGGTCCCCGAAGCGGACACCGGCGCCGAGGCCGACGTCGACGCAACCGAGATCGCCCACGAGGCCCCCGCCGGGGTGCCGGCCGGCTGGTCGGCACGGGCCGGTGCGTTCGTGGTCGACGTGTTCTTCGGTATCGGCGTGGTGATCACCTGCCTGCTGGTGGCGTGGACCGCGCCGCTGCGCGGATGGCTGTGGTGGGTCGCGGTCGCAGTGGCCGGCGTCGTGTTCTTGGCGGTCGCGGTCAACAGGCTGCTCCTGCCGGCCATCACCGGCTGGACGCTGGGCCGCTCGCTGGCCGGAATCGTCGTCGTCGGCAGGGACGGCAGCCCGGTCGGGCCGTGGCGGCTGCTGGTCCGCGATCTTGCCCATCTGCTCGACACGGCCGCGATCTTCCTCGGCTGGCTGTGGCCGCTGTTCGACTCGCGCGGCCGCACCTTCGCCGACCTGCTCACCCGCACCGAGGTCCGCCGCGTCGACGGCGAACGCCCCAACCGTCGACGACTGGCCGGTGTGGTGTTGGCGGTTCTCGCCGTGCTGGCCGCCTGTGCCACCGCGCTGGCCTACTTCGGGGTGTATCGACCAGAACTCGCGGTCGAACAGGCCCGCCAGCAGTTGGCGGTGGACGGCCCCCGGATCGTCTCGCAGATGCTGAGTTATGACGTCACGTCGATCGACAACGACTTCGCGCGGGCCCGCGGCCTGGCCACTGACGCCTACCGACCGCAGCTGGTTGCGCAGCAGGACGCCGTGCGCAAGGCCGGACCCGTCGACAACGACTACTGGGTGACCAACAGCGCCGTGCTGACCAACACCCGCGACAAGGCCGCCATGCTGCTGCTCATGCAGGGCCAGCGCGGTGAGGCGCCCAAGCAACGGCTGATCACCGCCACGGTGCGGGTGAACTTCGAGCGGTCGGCGGCCGGCCAGTGGCAGGTCGCCAATCTGTCGGTGCTGGCCAAGCCGAACCCGGCCGGGGAGCCGAAGTGAGCCCGCGCCGCAAGCTCGACGCCGACCACCGGGACCTGTTCCGGTTGCCCGACCCGCAACCGCGCCGCTGGGTGCTGCCTCTGGTCGAGGGGCTGGCGGCGGTGTTGATCATCGCCGCGATCACCGCCAGCACACTGCTGCTGGTCAAACGCGAGACCCAGCGGCACGACGCGGTCCGGGATGTGGCCGTGCTCAGCTTCGTTCGCGGCTTCGTCACGCATTACACGTCCATCGACCCGTTCCACGCCAACGACTACGCCGACAAGGTGCTGGCGCAGGGCACCGGCCAGTTCGCAAAGCTGTACCAGGACAAGATGAATGAGGTCGTCATCCAGGTGGCGCGGGCCGAGCCGACGACGGGAACCGTCCAGGATCTCGGTATCGAGCGCTGGAACCGCGACGGCAGTGCCGACGTGGTGGTGGCCGCGACCACCAAAACCCGTATGCCCGACGGCAAGACCATTGAAAGTGGCAGCCGCTGGGTGGTCACCGCAACCCAAGAAGGAGGTGCAGGAGGTCCGTGGAAGATCAGCAACCTGCTGCAGGTGATCTGACCGACGCCGCACCCGACGCCGCGCCCGAGGACGAGACGACCGACGCCGACGCCGGGACCGTGGAGCCGGCCGCCGCGGAACCGCCGAAGCAGCCAACCTGGTTGAGCCGCAACAAGACTGCGCTCGCTGTGGGGGCCTCGGCGGCCGTGTTCGTCGCCGGGGGCGCTTTTGCGGGTGCCGCCGTCCAGCCGTACCTGATGGATAAGGCCACCGTCGACACCAAGCTCGTGATCGCCCGCACCGCCGCCGACGCGATCACGACACTGTGGACCTACACCCCGGACGACATGGACAAGCTGCCGGACCGATCGGCGAAGTACCTGTCCGGCGATTTCGAGGATCAGTACCGCAAGTACGTCGACGCGATCGTGCCGACCAACAAGCAGGCGAAGGTCACCAACAGCACCGAAGTGGTCGGCGCAGCCGTCGAATCACTGACCGGCTCGGAAGCCACTGCAATCGTCTACACCAACACCACGTCGAAGAGTCCGCTCACCAAGGACATTCCCGCGACGAAGTATCTGTCGTATCGCGTCCAGCTGACCCGCGAAGGATCGCACTGGCTGGTCACCAAGATGACGACGGTGACCTCACTGGACCTGACGCCCAAGCTGTAACTCGTTGCGATACTGGGCTGATGGCCATCGCCTCGCCCGTCTCGCAACGCTCCACCGTGGTCGGGTTGCTGTTGCTGACGTTCGCGACCGGACTGGTCGACGCGATCAGTGTGCTGGTCCTGGGTCACGTATTCGTGGCGAACATGACCGGCAACGTGATCTTCCTGGGGTTCTGGTTCGTGCCGCATTCCGGGGTGGACATGACCGCCGCGGTCGTCGCGTTCGTCAGCTTTCTGGCCGGAACGGTGCTCGGCGGACGCTTCGCGCGCCACCTCGATCATGAGGTGGCGGTGCGGACCTGGCTGACCGCCGCGCTTGGCGCCGAGGTGGTGCTGCTGGCGGTCCTGGCCGCCCTGGCCGGTAGCGGTGTGGTCGACTACCACGACGACGGCAAGCTCATCCTGATCGCCGGGCTGGCGGTGGCGTTCGGTGGGCAGAACGCCGCGGCCCGACAGTTCGGCATTCAGGAACTGTCCACCACGGTGCTGACGACGACGCTGGTGGGGATCGGCTTCGACAGCCGGCTCGCCGGCGGCACCGGGCAGCGGGAGAAGTTGCGCTACAGCGTGGTTGCGACGATGTGCGCGGGCGCAACCATCGGCGCGACGATGTCGCGTTTCATGGTCGCGCCGGTGATCGCCCTGGCGGCGGTCGTGGTGGCAGCCGGCCTGGCCGTCTTCCGATACGGTCCGCCACCCGTGCCGGCTTCGGGCGAGGAGCACTAGAGTCGCGGCTATGCCCACTGTCCTGGTCACCGGCGCCGCCCGGGGAATCGGCAAGTCGATTGTGAAGCACCTGGCCGCGGCCGGTTGGGATGTCATCGGTGGGGTGCGCAACCCCGCCGATGCCGACGCGTTGGCGATGCTGCCGAGGGTCAGTGCGGTCACCCTCGACGTAACCGATGACGCCCAGGTCGCTGCGCTCGCCGACGCACTGCCCGCCCGGCTCGACGCGGTGGTCAACAATGCGGGTATCGCGGTCAGCGGACCGCTGGAAGGCTTGACTCCCGCCGAGATCCGTCGGCAACTGGAGGTCAATGTGGTCGGCCAACTCGCCGTCACGCAGGCGGTGCTTCCGCTGCTGCGCGAGTCGCACGGCCGGATCGTGTTCATTTCCAGTGTGAACGGCCAACTTTCGGCACCGATGATGGGCGCCTACAGTGCGTCGAAGTTCGCCCTGGAGGCGGCCGCCGACGCGTTGCGAATCGAGCTGCGGCCGTGGGGCATCGCGGTCAGCGTGGTTCAGCCGGCGCAGACCGACACCGACCTGTGGCGCGATGCGGATCGCAGTGTCGTCGAGATGGCGGCCGCGCTGTCGCCGCAGCATCGCGCGCTGTATTCCAAACATGTTGCGGGGATGCGTAAGTCGATCCCGGCGTCGCAGCGCATGGCGGTGGACCCGGAGAAGGTGGCCGCGGTGGTGCTCCAGGCGCTCACCGCCGCCAAGCCCCGGGCGCGGTACCCCGTGGGCCTGCCCGCCGCGCTGCAGATGACCCTGATGACCAAGCTACCGACCCGCGCCCGCGACGCGGTGCTGCGCCGGGTACTCGGCCAGCCCTGACAGCGCTGATCAGTTGAAGGCAAGCCAGGCGGGCAGCGCGCGCTCACGCGAATCGCACAGCACAGCCATCGTGTCGCACGAGCCCTTCGGCACACCGGCACCGGCCCACATGCCGCCGGTGTCGCGGCGAAGCACGATCGCCGACGAGCCGCCGCCGTCGAGCAGGATGGCGGTGTCGCTGCCCAAACCCCGGAACAGATCCTGGATCTGATCCGGGGTGTAACTGCCGCCCTGGAACACGTACATCTCGTCCTTGTCGCGGGCGTAGGCCAGCGCGGTGCGGGCGGCGCTGGGCCCGCCGTCATTCATCTGCCCGGTGTCACCCGGGGCCAGCAGGCCGAGCCCGCTGACCGCGACGAAGCGAGTGCCCTTGTCCAGCAGGCCTTGGATCACCGGGGTGGCGGCGTCGTAGTCGGTGGGTGATTTGGGCGTCACGACAAACGGCGCCCCGGCGACGGGCAGGATCATCGTGGTCAGCGCGGTCCACACTTCGTCGCCGCCGGACAGCGCCTGCTTGCCTGCGTAGGCGATGGTTCCGGTGACCGCGGCATTGGCCCGGCCCTGTCCCTGGGTGTTGTCGACGTACGCGCCCAGCGGGGAGCTGCACCCCGTCGACTTCCACGAACCGGCTTGCTGCCCACGGACATCGAAGAAGTTGGCGTTGATCGCGATGGTGGGCTGGCCGAGTGCCTGCCAGGCCTGTAGGGGGGTGTAGGTCTCCGAGGCCTGCACCAGGCCCTCCCGAGTGCGGGTGCCGGGCGTTCGTTCACAGCGCGCCTGATAGCCGGAGTGGCTGTCGACGAGCAGTCGCGGCGTCAGCCGACTCGAGGCCGCCTTGATGATCATCAGGTGGCCGCCGTTGGTGAGCTCGTACCAGTTGCCGCCGGCATTGAGCATCGGTGCGGGGAAACCGCTGCCGAAGTTGTACACCAGGTAACTGCCGCGGGTGGTGGCGATCGCCTGGGCCAGCTGCGCGCGCGCATCGGCCGCCGCGACGGGAGTGCCGGTGGTGGCTGCCAGGGTCAGACAGCTCACCGCGGCCATGCTGCCCGCGACCAGGCGGCGCAGCTTCGCGGCGATGGTTGGCACAGTTGCCCTTTCATGACGGTCGGCGCCCTACGGCACGTACACCATCATTCTCAGCAACCACACAGTCAACTTAGGTAACAGTCTCGCGGCGGTTCGGCACCGGCGTCGTCACGACCTGCAGCAATGCACTTCGACGACGGAAATTTACGCGGGAACGGTTATCCGTGCGGTGAGTGGGGAACCACTGATCCACGCGGTGCCCGCCTGGACCCGCCGGAACATGAGGAGCAGCAATGATCGGAACGATTATCGGAGCCATCGTCGTCGGCCTGATCGTCGGCGCGCTGGCGCGACTGGTTATGCCCGGTAAGCAGAACATCGGCATCATCATGACGATCCTGCTCGGTGCGGTGGGATCCTTCTTGGGCTCGTGGATCACCTATCAGGTCGGGTACGCCAACTCCAACGGCGGATTCGCGATCATCCCCTTCCTGGTCGGAATCGTCGTCGCCGCAGTGCTGATCGCGATCTACGTCGCGGTCACCGGACGCGGCAGCCGAGTTCACCACTGAGCGGTCAGCGGCCCGGTGGCGCAAGCCGGTACACCGCCCCGGCGTAGTCGTCGGTGATGTACACCGCGCCGTCCGGGCCGGCGACAGCAGCAACGGGTCGCCCCCAGCGCGAGCCGTCCTGGTCCTGGAAACCTCCGACCAGGGTCTGCTGAGGACCCAAGGCGCCAGCCAAAGGGCCTGCGCGCCAAGCGAAGAACGAAACCTCCGGCGCTCTGGGAGGGGTACGGTTCCACGAGCCGTGCACCCCGACCAGGGCGCCGGAGTCGTATGGGGCGGGGAGCGCTCCGGTGGTGAAACTCAACCCCAGCGGTGCGGAGTGCGCACCGAGGGTCTGCTCCACCGGCGGTAGCGCCGCGCAGTCGAGCTTGCTTCCGTCGGCGTTGGTCTGGACGTCCCGCACGAACGCCGGCGGCCCATCGATGTCGGGATTGCAATAGGGCCAACCGAGTTCGCGTCCCGGCGTCAGCCGCGCCACAGACTCCGGCGGGTGATCGTTGACGTAGTCGGTGACTCGGGAGTACGACGGCCCGGGACGCGGATCGGCAACTTGGTCGCGATTGTTGACCGCGGTCCACAGCGCTCCGTCGGGCGCGGTCGCGAGGCCGGTCCCGTTGCGCACGCCGGTGGCGAACGGCGCCGCCGGGCCACCCCCGGGCGGGACCCGCATGATCGTCGCCCGCGGCGGTTGCGCCGTCCGATCGTCGGCGGTGATGTTGCCGGTCGAGCCGATCGAGAAGTACACCGCGCCGTCGCGACCGACGGTCACGCTTTTGAGGGCATGGGCATACGCCCCACCGAGATCCGGACTGCGAGCGTCGGGCAACCCGGCAGCGACGACGCGGGGGCCATCGGCCCGGGTGCCGCGATAGTCGAAGGCGTCGATCTGATCGCTTTCGGCCACGTACAGGGTGCCGCGATCGAAGGCCAGGCCGTGCGGCTGGTCCAGCCCGTCGAGGAGGACCGTGCTCTGTGGTTGAGGGCGATCGGGTGCCAGTCGCAATACCTGGCCCGCCGCGGGGACCGACACCAGCAGCGCCCCGTCCGGTGCCCAGGCCGCCAGCCTGGCCCGTGGCACCCGGGCCCACACCGACAGTGTCCAGCCCGGCGGGACGAGCGCTTGGCGCGGCGTGTCGAACGGCGCGGCGTCGAGGCCGGCCGGGACGACGACGGCGACCGGCGCCAACCCGGTGGGAGCCGAGGCCGGGGGAGCCGGCGGCGCGGAATGTCCGCACGCCGCGGTCAGCACCGCGGCGGCCGCGCAGGCGGCCCTAGCCCGCCAGCCCGGCATGCATCTCCCACACGAGGATCTCGGACGGGGCGGTGGCGGTGACCCGCTGGCCGCCGGCGGCGGTGAATCGCACGGCGTCGCCTTCGTGCAGCTCGCCTGCGCCCTCGAGCGTCACCTCGCCGCGCGGAACGAACAGGTGCAGGTAAGGAGCCTCGGGCAGCTCCACGGCCGCACCGGGTTGCAGCCGGGCACCATGCAGCGCCGCGTTTCGGTTGCGGATGGCGATCGCGGTGTGGCCGTTGTGCTCGGGCATTCCGGAGGCGATCGTCACCAGCCCGCCGCGCAGCAACTCGTCGTCGATCTCCAGCTGCTGATAGCCCGGATCGATCCCGGATTCGTCGGGAACCACCCACATCTGCACGAAATGAACTGGCTCACTGTGGGTTTCGTCGCCGGTGAGCGTCCAGGAGTCGTTCTTCTCCGAGTGCAGGATGCCGCGGCCCGCCGACATCCGCTGCGCCAACCCCGGGTAGATCACGCCGGAGTGTCCGGTGGAGTCCTGGTGGACCAGGGATCCCTGCAGTACCCAGGTGACGATCTCCATATCGCGGTGCGGATGGGTGTCGAATCCTGTTCCGGGCTTGACGATGTCGTCGTTGTTCACCAGCAGCAGGCCGTGGTGGGTGTTGTCGGAGTCGTAGTGGTGCCCGAAGGAGAACGAGTGCTTCGAATTCAGCCAATCGATCTTCGTCGCAGCGCGGTCGGCGGCACGTCTGATATCGACGGTTGCGGCCATGTCATCACCCCTTGGGTCGTTGCCAGCCTAGGTGGCGGGCTTGCATGCGACAACATGGATGACGTGTCATGTATTCCGGTAGGGTGAGCGGTATGGCCCAGCGTTGGTTGACCGGCGACCAGCAACGGATCTGGCGCAACTACCTGGCGTTGAACGGCCGCCTGCAAGCCGCGATGAACCGCCAGCTGCAAGAACGGTGCGGACTGTCGCTCGCCGATTACGAGGTGCTGGTTGAACTTTCCGAGCGAGGACCGGCCCGGGTGCTCGAACTGGCCGGGTCGCTGGGCTGGGAGCAGAGCCGGCTCTCCCATCACCTCGCCCGAATGCGGGGCCGTGGCCTGATCGAGCGGAACGGCACCGAGCAGGACCGCCGAGGCGCCAGTGTCGAGATCACCGCTGACGGAAACGACGCGCTGCACGCGGCAGCCCCCGACCACGTCGCGCTGGTTCGTTCGGTGCTCTTCGAAGGGATGACGCAGACGCAACTGCGAGCCTTCGACACGGTGATCACCACGGCGCTTGACCGGCTCGAAGGCACCTAGTTGTTGCAACGATTCAGAACTCAGAGCGAGTTTTTCACAAAATTCTCGCTCTGAGTTCTGTCTCGATATCAATCAGTCCGTGAACGACGGCGTGACCGCCGCACTCAATCAGCCGGCCATGAACATGTCGTAGGCCGACGCCAGATCCGGCGGCAGCACCGTGACGTTGCACGCGCGCTGGGTGTCACCGATCGGGGCCAGGATGCCGCGCAGGTCGTAGTACTCGCCAGGGTTCGCGGTGAAATACCCGCGCACATTGGCTTCGGCCTGCGGGCGGGGCTGGGTGTATGCCGCAGTCAGAACCTGATTGGCGCCGGGATGTCCAGCCAGGTACTGGTGCGCCGAACCGGTCACCGAGCTGACGGTGCTGGCGACTCCGACGCTGCTGCAGTCCGGTGCTGCCGAGGCCATCGGCGCAGCCATTGTGGCCACCGCCATGCCCCCCATGAGCAAACCGGTACCCACGGCCGCGACCCTTTTGCTTGACGCGATACCGCTGAACTTCATGATCACTTCTCCCTCCGACGCGCGGTCGGTGATTGGTTCCCCCGTCCTGAAACCCAAAGTACCCATGAGGTTTTGCGGCAAACCCGCGCGCGGAGACGGGGGATAGCCGAATTGCGAAGTGTTACAGCCCAACCCGGTGACATGCCTCTCAAAACGAGCCAGACCGCGTCGCAAACGTTGCGTGGGCTCTGAGAAGACTTATTGGGTACGCCGGTCTCTTAATTGATCGCGAAGAACGGTGTTATCCAACTGTGACGCGGGCAAACGCTCGGCTACCTGAGGATGAATTACCAAGGGAATTGACGGTTTTGATAGTTACTCGTGGCCGGTGGTGCCGGTGTGGCCAGCGTTGTCCAGCGGTGTGAGATGGCTTGCAGAATGCCGTGAGCCGGCTCCGAAGCGCATACCGATCGGGGGGATCGGGTAGACGCCGTCACGAGGTGCAAACCCCGCGCCGGCACGAATCCGTCAACGCACTAGGGGAGAGACACAATGACAGAACCCGATACGACTACCTTGCTCGCCCAGCTGCGGGCCATTCTCGATCTGACCAACACGGAAGTTCAGATCGCCGAGACCAGGGTGACTCAGGCTCGCACCGACGCGGTGCGCACCGAGCTCACCCAGAACGCGGCCAACGGCCGCGAACGGGCGGAGGCCATCGAGAGCGCGATCCGCGACCTCGGCGGATTCCCGGACGTCATCGGCCCGTTCTTCGGGCGCGCCGCCGCAGCCGTCAAGGCACTGACCGAGCAGGCGCAGCCGTTCGACGAAGCCCTGTTGGGTGACCTCGCGCTCGAGGGGCAGCTGCTCGACCGCGCCCGCTACATCAAGGCGCTGGCGGTGGCCGCTCGCAAGCCCGACATCGAAAGCCTGGCCAACCGACTGATCACGGCACACTCCGCGACTGTCGACTGGCTGACCACCGTGCTGGCCGAGGACGCGCTGGGCGGCCCGGCGGCCCTGCGCCGCACGCCGCTGCAGATCCTCACCGGTCTGACCGTTCGGGTGGCCAACTGGCCGATGATCTCGTCGGCTCGCGGTATCGACCGCGCGCTGGAGGCACTGCGCAACACCCGGCCGGCCGTGGACCAGTTGGTCAATCGCGGCGCCCACGCCGGTGAGGTCGCCGTCAAGGCCGCGACCGGCGCCCGGGACGCGGCGCTGGAATCCGCCGAGAAGGTGGCGCGTCGCGAAGGCGCCGACGGCGCTGCCGACGCGATCCACTCGCTGCGGAGCTCCACCGGCATCCTGTCGCCGGAGGAACTGCCGATCGCCGGCTATGACGAGCTCAACCTCAGCGAGGCTGTCGCCGCGGTGAAGGAGCTGGAGGATGCGGCCGACATCCGGGCGATCATCGCCTACGAAGAGGCCAACAAGAATCGTCAGCGGCTGGTGTCGGCTGCCCAGACCCGGCTGGCCGCAATCGCTCAGGAAATCGTCGGTATCGACTGACCGCCCAGGGCCGCGCGCCGTGCCCGATGATGGTGAGGTGTTCGTACACCGGAACCGCAAAGTCGCCATCATCGGGGCCGGCAGCGTCGGCACCGCGATCGCCTACGCCTGCCTGATCCGCGGATCGGCAGGCGTTTTGGCGCTCTATGACACCAACCCGAAAAAGGTGCGTGCCGAGGTCCTCGACCTCAACCACGGCAGTCAGTTCGTTCCACACTGCACCGTGACAGGTTCCGACCAGATCGACGTCACCGCCGGGTCGGCGGTCGTCGTGGTCACCGCCGGGGCCAAACAACATCCGGGACAGAGCCGGCTGGACCTGGCCGCCACGAATGTGGCGATGGCGCAAGAACTCACGCCGCAGCTGCTGGAGCTGTCCCCGCACGCGGTCATCGTGTTCGTCACGAACCCGGTCGACGTCGTCACCTACGCCGCCGCACAGGCCGTCGACGCGCCGACCGGACGCATCTTCGGATCGGGAACGCTGTTGGACAGCAGCCGGTTTCGATACCTGATAGCTCAGCGCGCGGATCTCGCGGTCGGCAACGTACACGGGTTCATCGTGGGTGAGCACGGCGACTCCGAGATTTCGCTGTGGTCGAGCGTCTCGATCGGCGGTGTGCCCGCCGCGCAGTTCCGCGCCGAAGGTGCGGCGGTCTTCGACGAGGCGACTCAGAAGGCCATCTCAGCAGCCGTGGTCAACGCCGCGTACGAAATCATCGAGGGCAAGGGCGCGACCAATCTGGCGATCGGCCTGTCCACCGCGCGCATCATCGAAGCCGTGCTCGGAGACCAGCACCGGGTGCTGCCGATTTCCACAGTCCAGCGCGGTGCCTACGAAATCACCGATGTGGCACTGTCATTGCCGACCGTTGTGTCGGCGGCCGGCGCCGGTGAGGTGTTGGAGGTTCCGCTCGCGGTTCCCGAACTCCTCGGGCTGCAGGCCTCGGCGACCACGTTGCGACAAGCCCAGCATTCCCTGGGGCTGTAGCGGCTACGGAGAGCTAAAGCACTTCCGGCAGGCCGAATTTCGCGAACAAGCTGGTGTCCAGGAACGCCACCACGTGCGAGATGCCGTCGGCGCGCATGTCGAGAACGTGCAGCTGGAACGGCACATGCCGGCCGCCGGTATCCGGGAGCCGCATGTACATCGCCGCAGCGGGCTGGCCGTTGGCGGTCAGCGGCAGCAGCCGCATGTCGCCGGCCTTCTCCGCGGGGCAGTTCTGGTGAATGAGCGCCCCGATGACCGGGCCGCCCTGATACCAGCCGTCGAACGGCGGCATCTCCCAAATCGCTTCGTCGGTGAACATTTTCACCAGTCGATCGATGTCGTAGTCCTCGAAAGCCGAGATGTAGCAGGCCAACTTTTCGCGTGCCTCATCGGACTCCGGCGGCGAGAGTTCGTCGTCCTGGCTGGGACCGACGGTCTCCAGCTGGGCGCGCGCCCGCTGCAGCAGACTGTTGACCGCGGCCACCGAGGTGTCGATGGCGTCGGCCACCTCGGCGGCGCGCCACTGCAGCACATCGCGCAGCACCAGCACGGCGCGCTGGCGCGGGGACAGGTGTTGCAGCGCCGCGACGAACGCCAGCCGGACCGATTCCCGGGAGCCGACGATCACCGACGGGTCGGCCGGGTCCTCGTACAACGAATCGGGGAGCGGCTCCAGCCAGGGCACCTCGGCGCGCTCGACGAGATCGTCGTTCGGGTTCGAACTCGGCGCGCCCAATCCGGTCGGCAGCGGCCGCCGCTGCCTGCCTTCCAGCGCCGTCAACGAGGTGTTGGTGGCGATGCGGTGCAACCAGGTGCGCACCGACGACTTGCCCTCGAAGCGGTCATAGGACTTCCACGCGCGCAGGAAGGTCTCCTGCACCAGATCCTCAGCGTCGTGCAGCGAGCCGGTCATCCGGTAGCAGTGCGCCAGCAGTTCGCGGCGGTACGGCTCGGCTTGAGCCAGGAAATCGCCCCGGCCGGGGTCCAGCCCGTCATCGAGATTATGGGCGAGCACGCTCACCGTGCCGAGCTTACGCACGAGCACCGACAGCCGGAACCGACGTGTGCACGAGCACCCCGTTAGGCTCCCCTGATGGTCACAACGCGCACCGAGCGGACGTTCGACGGGGTCGGCGGCGTCCGCATCGTCTACGACGTGTGGACACCAGACACCGAACCGCGCGGCGTCGTCGTCCTCTCGCACGGCCTCGGTGAACACGCCGGCCGCTACGGCCACGTCGCCGAGCGCTTCGGCCAGGCCGGGCTGATCACTTACGCCCTCGATCACCGCGGGCACGGCCGCTCCGGCGGCAAGCGGGTGATGGTGCGCAGCATCGACGAGTACACCGGGGATTTCGGCACGCTGGTCGCGACCGCCACCGCCGAGCACCCAGATCTCCCGCGCATCGTGCTGGGCCACAGCATGGGTGGCGGCATCGTTTTCACCTACGGGGTGGAACACCCGGGGGACTACGACCTCATGGTGCTGTCCGGCCCGGCGGTCGCCGCCAACGTCGGCGTACCGCCCGTCAAGGCCTTTTTCGGCAAGGCGGTGGGCTCGCTGCTGCCGAACCTGCCGGTCGAGGAACTCGACGCCAGCGCCGTGTCCCGCGACCCCGCGGTGGTGGCCGCCTACAACGCCGACCCACTGGTGTGGCACGGCAAAGTTCCCGCCGGCATCGCCAAAGCGCTGCTGAAGGTCGGGGAGACCATGCCGCAGCGGGCACGCGGGCTCACCGCACCGCTTCTCGTCGTCCACGGCGGCGCCGACCGGCTGGTTCCCGCTGCCGGCAGCGAACGGTTGGTCGAGTGCGTCGGCTCGTCCGACGTCAACCGCAAGGTCTATCCGGAGCTCTATCACGAGGTGTTCAACGAGCCCGAGCGCGACCTGGTGCTCGACGACGTGACCACCTGGATCGAAGCAAGGCTGTGAGCCTGCGCCGTCGCCTCGCCCTCGCGGCGATGGCTGTGATGCTGGTCGCCGGATGCTCGTCGAACAGCCAGTCGGCCAACGCCTGGGTCGAAGACGAGGTGACCTTCGACGCCGCCGGGCTGACCGTGCACGGCACCTACCGCCACCAGCGCGCTGACAAGCAAGCGCCGGCGGCGCTGCTGATCTCGGAGAGCGGACGCACGGACCGCAACGGCGACAACAACGTCGCCGGGCCGATCGGCAACATGCGCCAGCTCGCCGAATACCTCTCCGACCACGGAGTGGCCTCGCTGCGCTACGACAAGGTCGGCACCGGAAAGACCGGCCTGGGACCGTACGCCGACCACCCGGCCGACGTCGGCAGCGCCGTCTACACCACCGGGGCCAAGGCCGCGGTGCGGTTCCTGGCAAGCGAGGCCGCCACCGACAAGAACCGCATCTCGGTCTACGGCCTCGGCGAAGGAACCGTGCACGCGATGACGCTGGCCGACGACACCTCCGCCGACGCCCCCAAGATCCACTCCGTGGGTCTGTTGCAGCCGCTGGCCGGCCGCTACCTCGACCTGATCACCAACCGGGTCAGGGCCGACGTCGCGGCCGCGGTCAAGGCGGGACAGAAGAACCAGCAGCAGGCCGACCAGACGATCGCGGCATGGACCGCCGCCGTGGAGCAGGCGCGGAAGACCGGTACCGCGCCCGCCCAGCTGCCCGACGGTCTGAGCGCGATCCTGAACCCCGGCAACGTCAAAGCAGTCGTCGAGTCCGACGCGATCGACCCGCTGAAGCTGGCCGCGGCCATCCCCGCCGCCACCCCGGTGCTGCTGACCTGCTCGGACTCCGACGGTCAGGCCAACTGCGCGGACATCACTCCGCTCGCCGACGCTCTGGAGCACACGTCGTTGTCACTGGTCGCGCTCAAGGGCGTCAACCACGTACTGCGCGACGACCCAAGCGACAACGTCGGCAACTACGCGAAGCCGGGACCGCTGTCACCGCAGCTGACGGCGGCGCTGAACGGGTTCATCAACAGTTGACTCAGCTGCCGGCGCACCGATGTCACGGGGCTCGGCTAGGTTGCCAAGCGTGACCGACGACAAGATGCTGGCACGTATCGCCGCGCTCCTGCGCCAGGCCGAGGGCACCGACAACGCCCACGAGGCGGAGGCGTTCATGGCCGCCGCCCAGCGGCTGGCCACCGCCACGTCGATCGATCTGGCCGTCGCACGGTCGCATTCAGCCACCCGCAGTGCCGCGCAGGCGCCGACTCAGCGCACGATCACCATCGGTGAGCCGGGTGCCCGCGGTCTGCGCACCTACGTGCAGTTGTTCGCCGGGATCGCCGCGGCCAACGATGTGCAGTGTGACGTCGCGTCGAACTCGGCGTTCGTCTACGCCTACGGGTTCGCCGAGGACATCGACGCCAGTCACGCCCTGTACGCGAGTCTCGTCGTGCAGATGGTGCGGACCTGCGACGCCTACCTTGCCACCGGCGCGCACAAGCCGACGCCGACGATCACCGCGCGGCTGAATTTCCAGCTGGCATTCGGCGCCCGCGTCGCCCAGCGCTTGGCGCAGGCGCGTGAGGAGGCCCGCCAGGAGGCCACCCGCGATCGCACGACCGCCCCGGGAACCGCTCTGGCACTGCGCAACAAGGAACTCGAACTGCGCGAGCACTACCGCCAGACGTCCAAGGCGCGCGGTACCTGGCGGGCCAGCCGCGCCTCCGCGGGGTATTCCTCGGCGGCCCGCCGCGCGGGAGACCGTGCGGGCAAGCAGGCCCGGTTGGGGTCCAGCCCCGAGTTGCCGGGGGCGCGGACCCGGCTGCCGCGGTGACGGCGCGCGACAGTCAGCGCTCCCGCGTCTACGCGGCCGAAGAGTTCGTCCGGACACTCTTCGACCGTGCCGCCCAACACAGTTCACGCACCATCGACTTCTTCGGCACCCAGCTCACGCTGCCCCCGGAGGGGCGGTTCGCCTCGATGCCGTCGGTGCAGCGGTATGTCGACGAGGTGCTCGCGCTGCCCGCGGTGACCTCGCGATGGCCCGCCCCGGGCCCGCTCACTGTGCGCCCCCGCCGCGCCGCCACCGCGGCCCACTACGAAAACAGCGATGGCACAGGAGTTATCGCCGTTCCTGACCGCTCGACCGCTGACTGGGCCATGCGAGAGCTGGTGCTGCTGCACGAGATCGCCCACCACCTGACCCCGCAGGGTCCCGCCCACGGTCCGGGATTCGTCGCGACGTTCTGCGAGCTGGCCGCGCTGGTGATGGGACCGGAGGTGGGCCATGTGCTGCGCGTGGTGTACGCCAAGGAAGGTGTCCGCTGATCGGCGCGGTGGAGGATACTGAGGCGATGCATCGTGAAGTGACGACCGTTGCCCAACTGCGGGAGATCGTTGGCGAACCCGACCACTACGTGGCGAACAAGGTGAAGGACCGGCTGTCGCCGGTGCAGCGCGACTGGTTGGCGCATTCACCGCTGGCGTTCGTGGCGACTACCGATGCGCAAGGCCGCGTTGATATTTCGCCGAAGGGGGATCCGGCGGGATTCGTCCACGTGATCGACGACCGCACCATCGCCATCCCGGATCGGCCGGGCAACAAGCGCGTCGACGGGTATCTCAACGTGCTGCAGCGTCCCGGCGTCGGCACCCTGTTCGTGATCCCGGGCCGCGGCGACACGCTGCGGATCAACGGCCGGGGCCGCATCCTGGCCGACGCCGACTATTTCGACGCCATGGCGGTCAAGGGCAAGCGGCCGCTGCTGGCGTTGGAGATCGACATCGACGAGGTGTTCTTCCACTGCTCCAAGGCATTCCTGCGCTCGGACACCTGGAAGCCGGAATCCTGGAATCCGACCGCGCTGCCCAGCGTGGCCCAGATGGCCAAGGCGTTGCGGCACGACTGGTCCGACGCCGAACTCGAGGAACGCTACTGCGAGGACAACATTCGCAAGGTGTTGTACTAGCCGGCCGGAGCCACCTCCACCGGCAGCGCGTTCAATACCGCGGTGCCCGACAACGGATCCAGCAGTGTGCCGTCGTTGAGGTTGTTGACGTTCACGCCCGGGTGCTGTGCGGCCACCCGCATCCGGGTCCCCGGTTCGGTGTGCCCCCACCCATGCGGCAGTGACACCACGCCGGGGCGGATCGCATCGGTGATCTCCACGGGCACTTCGAGTTTCCCGCCCGGGCCGGTGACCACAGCCATCTCCTCGAGGCCGAGCCGGGCGGCGTCGTCCGGATGGATCTGCAGTGTGCAGCGGTTGGTGCCGCCGGACAGGGCGGGCAGATTGTGCATCCAGCTGTTGTTGGACCGTAGGTGTCGCCGGCCGATCAGCAGGAATCCCGGCTCCGACGTCAGCGCGGCCTGCAGCCGCGGGACGTCAGCGAGGATCGGCTCAGGATCCAATTCGATTGTGCCCGAGGGGGTCCGGAGAATCTCCGGGATCCGCGGGGTCAGCGCGCCGAGGTCCACCCCATGCGGGGTGTCCTTCAGCCGCTGCAGGGTCAGGCCGTCCGGCTTCGCGCCGAAACCGTCCCCGAACGGGCCCAGCCGCAGCATCATGTCCAGCCGTCGTTCGAAACCGCGGCCCTCGGGCAGCATCGCGGTCAGTTCCTCGACGGATCGGCCCGCCACCGGCGAGTGCTCGTCGGCGACCTCCTTGCCCAGGGTGGTCGCGATCACCTGCTCGTCCACCAGGGCCGGATCGGCGTCGGGGCCCATACCCAGCACGATCAGCGCCAGCCGCGCCAGGATCTCGCACTCGTCGGGCCTGCCTTCGGGCAGCGGCAGTACCGGCGGTGAATACCGGGCGTTGTTGCGCACCGCCGCCCCACTGAGCGCGAGGTCGTAATGCGCTGCGCGAGAAGGCGCAGGCGGCGGCAGGATCACGTCGGCGTGCCGGGTGGTCTCGTTGAGATACGGGTCCACCGACACCATGAAGCCGACGCCATCGAGGGCGTCGGACAGCCGGGCGCCGTCGGGCGCCGATAACACCGGGTTGCCCGCGATCGTGATCATCGCCCGCACCTGCCCGTCGCCGGGGGTCTCGATTTCCTCGGCAAGCGCGACCGCGGGCAGTTCGGACAGTGCCTCCGGATGGCCGGAGACCCGGCTGCGCCAGCGTCCGGTGGCGAATCCGCGGCCCGGACGCGGCGGGCGCGGCGCCCCGGCGATCGGCGAGCTGGCGAACATCACCCCGCCCGGGCGGTCCAGGTTGCCGGTCAGGATGTTCACCACGTCGACCAGCCAGCTGGTCAACGTGCCGAACTCGACGGTCGAGGTGCCGATGCGACCGTAGACCGCTGCGCTCGGGGCCGCGGCGAGTTCGCGTGCCAGCGTGCGGATTTCGTCGGCGTCCACCCCGCAGTGCCCGGCCACCGCCTCCGGCGGGAAGTCCTGCGCCGCCGCCCGCACCCGCTCCAGACCGGAGACGTGCTCGGCCAGCCTGCCCAGCTCGACCAGGTCCTCATCGAAGAGCACATGCGCGACCGCGAACAGCAGTGCCGCGTCGGTGCCGGGGCGGGGCGCGATGTGCCGGTCGGCCAGTTCGGCGGTGCGGGTCCGGTTGGGATCGATCACCACCAGGGTGCCGCCGCGACGGCGCAATGCCTTGAGCTTGCCCGGGAAGTCGGCGGCGGTTGCCAGAGAACCGTTGGACACCAACGGGTTTGCACCCATGACGACGAGGTAGTCGGTGCGATCGAGGTCGGGCAGGGTGAAGGCCAGCGGGTTGCCGAACAGGTATCCGCAGGACACGTGTTTGGGCATCTGGTCCAGCGTGCTGGCCGAATACACCTGCCGGGTGCCCAGCGACTTGATCACGACCGGCCCGTACAGCGACCCGGCGATGGTGTGCGCGTTTGGGTTGCCCAGGTACACCGCGACCGACGAGCCGCCGGTGTCGGTGATGACGCGCTGCAGCCCGTCGGCGGCCGCGGCGAAAGCCTCCGGCCACGAGGTCTCGACCAGTTCACCGTCGCGGCGCACCAGGGGTTTCTGCAGCCGGTCGGGGTCGTTGTCCAACTCGGGGAAGCTGGCGCCTTTGGGGCAGATGAAGCCGTGACTGAACACATCGTCACGATCGCCTCGGGCGGCACTGACCCGGTCGTTGTCGTCGATGGTGAGGACCATCCCGCAGGTGGCCTCGCAGAACGGGCAGATTCGCAAAGCGGTGCGGCTCATCTGGCCCCCTCGCAGGCTCGGGTCCCAGATGTCGGCTGTTGATTCGCTCCGCAAGCGTCGCTCATGGTTGCCACTGTGCTCTGCGATCGACCCCGGTGGCAAGCCCAACCAACCGGATGGTCAGAATTGATTCAGTCCGTCCAGACCGGTGACTCCAAAGCCTCGCGCAGGGCGGCGACGATGCGGTCGGAGTGGGCGTTGAACCGCCCGGTGGGGGCGGGCACCGAGATCGCGACGATGTTGCCGCCGGCCGCGCGGCCCGCGATCCCCGCGGCCGAGATGCCGTCGGTGTGCTCGTCGCGATCGAACGCCACCCGCTCGGTGCGCACGGTCCGGATCTCGGTGCGCACCCGATCGGCCTGGCCCGGGTCGAGGGCGGCGAGCGCCTGCTCGAGGTCGTCATCGTCCAACAACGCCAGCGCGGCCTTGCCATTGGCTGTGTCGCACAAGGTGAATCGCCCGCCGATCGCCGAGACCGCGCGTAACCGGTGCGGCGACTCGATCTGGTCAATGAACAGCATCTGGCCACCGCGATGCACCGAGAGGTCGACCGTCTCACCGGTTGCCTCGGCCACCCGCTCCAACGTGGACCGGAATGCGGACGTGATGTGGGCGGCGTCGGCATTGACCAGAGCGAGCAGGCGATCCCCGAGCACGATGCGGCCGTCGTCGTCCACCGCGGCGAACCCCACCTCGACCAGACCGACGAGCAGCCGCCGCGCGGTTGACTTGGCCAGCCCCAGTCGGCTGTGCAGGTCCACCAGGCGCAGCCGGCCCGGCGCGGTGGCGATTTCGTCGAGCGCGGCCGCGGCGCGGCGCAGTACCTGAATGCCGTCGTCCCGGGCATTCGAGGGACGTTCGGCGCCGACCATAGAAATTTTCGCGTCAGTCAACTGACATCCCTTCCGTCGGCGTGGCCGCAGCGGTAATGTGCCGCATTACGGATCATAGCGATTCGCTATGTGAACCATAGGAGGCTTCGGTGGGGTCACTTCCTGAGGGTCGGCATTTCTTCCGCGGTGACGACGGGTACGAGAACGCACGCCGGGCGACGGTGTGGAACCAGCGGGTGCCCGACCGCTATCCGGACGTCATCGTCCAGGCGGTCGACGCCGACGACGTCGTCGTGGCCGTGCGCTACGCGAAGGCCAACAACAAGCAGATCAGCATCAAGTCCGGCGGCCACAGCTGGGCGGCCAGCCACCTGCGCGACGGCGCGGTGCTGCTGGACATGAGCCGAGTCGACCAGACCAGCATCGACGTCGACGCGATGACCGCGGTCGCGGGGCCGGGCAAGGGCGGCAGCGTGCTGGCCGCCGAGCTCGATGCGGTCGGACTGTTCTTTCCCGCGGGGCACTGCAAGGGCGTCTGCATCGGCGGTTATCTGCTGCAGGGCGGTTACGGCTGGAACAGCAGGGTGGTCGGGCCGGCCTGTGAAAGCGTGACCGGGCTGGACGTGGTGACCGCTGACGGCGACCAGATCTACATCGACGCCGACCACCACCCGGACCTGTACTGGGCGGCCCGCGGCGCCGGACCGGGCTTCTTCGCCGTCGTCACCGCGTTCCACCTCAAGCTGTATCCGAAGCCGGCGGTGCTGGGCAGCAGCTTCTACGCCTACCCGATCGAGCTCGCCGACGAACTCTTCACCTGGGCCCGTGGCATCTCCGCCGACGTCGACCGCCGCGTCGAGTTGCAGATCGTCGCCACCAGGAGCGTGCCGAACGCGGGCATCGACCGGCCGGCGATCGTGATGGCCTCACCGGCGTTTGCCGACACCGAGGCCGAAGCCAAGGAGGCCTTCAATCTGCTCGACCAGTGTCCCGTCGTCGACAAGGCACTGATCGCCGTTCCGTATGCGCCGATGGCCCTTGCGGATTGGTACACCGCGGTGATGAGCAACTATCTGGAGGATCATCGCTACACCGCCGACAACATGTGGACCAACGCCTCGGCCGCCGAGCTGATGCCGGGTATCCACCGCATTTTGGACACCCTGCCGCCCCACCCCGCGCACTTCCTATGGCTGAACTGGGGCCCGTCGCCGCAGCGCCAGGACATGGCCTACAGCTTGGAAAGCGAGATCTACCTGGCGCTGTATGCCGGTTGGCTGGACCCGGCCGACGACGACAAGTACAGCGACTGGCCACGATCCAATATGGCGTCGATGGCATCGCTGGCGACCGGAATCCAGCTGGCCGACGAGAATCTGGGCCGCCGCCCCGCCAAATTCGTCACCGATGAGAGCATGGCCCGGCTCGATCGGGTACGAGCCCAGTACGACCCCGACGGCCGGTTCCACAGCTGGATGGGACGACCCTGATGGCCGAGACGTATCTGGGTTACCGCCCCGGTGACGGGGACACCGGGTGGGGCAAGTACTTCGATCCGCAGATGGCCGATCTGCCGCGGCACGCCGTCGTCGCACTCGAGCACGGTCCGCAGGCCGATCAGACGATGCTCGGATTCGATTCGGCGGCAACGCTTCTCGACGAGGGGTATCAACAGACCGAGAACGGCTACGGCGCGCTGCGCGGCGGCGGATTCCACGTCGCGATCCGCACCGACATGCCCGGGGTCACCCCGGCGATGTGGGACTGGTGGTTCGGCTGGCACGGCAGCGAGTCCAGCCGCTACAAGCTGTGGCATCCGCGTGCGCATGCCTCGGCGCACTGGGGTGACAGCGGGCCCGACGGCAGCTACGTCGGACGGACCTCGATCATCGAGGAATACCTGGGCTCGGCCTACGCCAAGGCGGCCATCGCATTCCTCGAACCGTCGGCGCTTGGCCTCGACGCATCCCGGCTGGGCGCCGACGTCGCGGTGTGCGCGCGGCTGGGGTCCAGCGAGGTGCCGGTCGACATCGGCTGGTTCATCCACCATGTCCGGGCAGTGCCAGGCGGGGCGGAAATGCGATCGCGGTTCTGGATGGGTGGTCCCTACATCGGGGTGCGCCGCGGCAACCGGCTGGCCGATTCGGTGATCCGCCCGATCGCCGCACATCAGCTGCCCGAGCCGCGGGATCTGCTGGTGCACTGTGCGCAGGAGATGAACCACCTCGCGAGCTTCCTGCCGAGAATTTACGCGGAGTTCGCTGAAACCTGACGGCTGTCACCGCTGGCAACAGAGATTGCCAAATCCCCACCACCGCCGACCTGAGGGGTTATCTTCGCAAAACAGCCTCGTGGGGGCGGCGATCGGGGGTTTCAGATGGTAGCTGTGGCGTTTTCAAACAAGATCCGGCGGGCAGTGACGGCCGGGAGCAGGAAGTCCGCGTTGCTCGGCGCAGCGGCTGCCACCGCCGTGGCGATGACGATGGGCACCGTCGCCGAACCCGTGGCGCCCGCCGCAAACGCCCTGACCCTCGACACCACCACGACCGGGCCGCTGCTGTGGCTGATCAACGAACTCGGGGTGGACAGCTTCACCTTCGACAACATCCCTGTCATCGGGTCCATCACGCTGGCCTTCGACTGGCAGAAAGCGGACCCGGTCGGACTGAACAACACCCTGAACGCGGCGCCTTTCGGTGGCTACGTTCTCGGCACCGCGACCCGGCCGAACATCCTGGCGAGCAGTCCTACCGGTCCGCTACTGATCGCCTCGGGCACAGGCGTTCCCGCTGCGCTCCAGACCTATCAAGCCCTACTGTCCAGCGCCAACGGCAACACGCTGCCGGGATACGATCCGCTGGTTGCCGCCGGCAAGGTCAGTTCAATCACGGGCCAGCCGTGTTCGTCGGGCGTCACCTGCGTCCAGGGCACCAACGTCACCAACCTGCCGATTGCGTTGGTGCGCAATCCCGAGACTCCCAATGGGGGTCTGTACGCGCGTTTCGCCCCGATCTTCAACCTGTTCGGGACGAACCCGGTCAGCCCGAACGCCGGCTCCGGTTCGAGCCTCGGAATCAAGTTCAACGGTGCGTTCGTCAACGTCGCCCTCGGCTATGACATGCTGTCGGATTTTCCGGAGACGCTGAACCCGTTCTCGCTGGCCAACTCGTTCATGGCGAGCGTGCTCCCGACCTACCTGCTCGGCGGCGCGGAGCTGCAGGGCGCCAGCATCAACACGATCGAGGGCAACCTCATCGCGTTGCTGACCCTGGGCGCCCCCAGCACCACGTACAGCACACTGGTGCCCACCGACCTGCCGCTACTGGAGCCGCTACGGCTGCCGTCGCGCATCCTCAACGCGGTCTTCAAAGCGGCGAAGATCCCGATCACGCTGGGCACCCCGCTGGCCGACGCGTTGCAGCCTGCGCTGTCCATTCTGGTGAACATCGGCTACACCGACGTGCAGACGCCCAGCGAGGGCGGCACCTACAACCGCACGTATGACCAGTCGTCGCAGTACATCCCGTTCCTGTCACAGGCGACGCTGACGCCGCAGGAGTGGGCCGCGGTGCCCGGCGACGTGGCCAAGGCACTGTTCACCGGATTCAGGGATGTGTTGAGCGGCAAGTCGACGACGACGACGCCAGCACCGGCGCCGGAGCCCACGGTGACGGCGGCCGCGGTGGCCACGCCGTCGACAGTGACGCCGTTGGCGCCCAGCGCGAAATCGGGCAAGCCGTCGAAGAAGTCGACTACGACGTCGAGCAAGAAGAGTTCAGCGCCGAAGGCATCTGCCAAGAAGGGCGTGGGCGGGTCCAAGCGGGCCAGCTAGTCGCGGGTGCTCCCGCGCCGAGGGGCACCATGTGTTTGTTCAGAACGCGATATCACTGGTGCTATCACGTTCTGAACAACACACACCCGCACCAGCAGGCGGCGGCTGACCGCGGGATCACCTACCCGCAGACCGCGCCGTTCGCTGCCGAGCCGACCAGCTTGCGGTACTTGGCCAGCACACCGGTGGTGTACTTCGGCGCGGGCGGGGTGAATCCCGCCTTGCGCGACTCGAATTCGGCCTCATCGACCAGCACGTCCAGCGTGCCGTTGCCGACGTCGAGACGGATCCGGTCACCGTCGCGCACGAACGCGATGGGGCCACCGTCGACCGCCTCCGGCGCGATGTGCCCGACGCACAGGCCGGTGGTGCCACCGGAGAACCGGCCGTCGGTCATCAACAGCACGTCCTTGCCGAGCCCGGCGCCCTTGATCGCGCCGGTGATCGCCAGCATCTCGCGCATGCCGGGGCCGCCCTTGGGGCCCTCGTAGCGGATGACGACGACGTCATTGGCCACGATCGTGCCGTCCTCCAAGGCGTCCATCGCTGCGCGTTCGCCGTCGAAAACCCGTGCGGTGCCCTCGAACACGTCGGAGTCGAAGCCGGCCGACTTCACCACCGCGCCCTCCGGTGCGAGCGAGCCGTGCAGGATCGTGATGCCGCCGGTCGGGTGGATCGGATTGCTCAGCGCGCGAAGCACTTTGCCGTCCGGATCCGGCGGCGCGATGTGGGCGAGGTTGGCGGCCATGGTCTCACCGGTGACCGTCATGACGTCACCGTGCAGCAGGCCAGCGTCCAACAGTGCTTTCATGACCACCGGCACACCGCCGATGCGATCGACGTCGAACATCACGTGCTTGCCGAACGGCTTGACGTCGGCCAGGTGCGGCACCTTGGCGCCGATGCGGGTGAAGTCCGCCAGGTCCAGCTTCACGTTGGCCTCGTGCGCGATCGCCATCAGGTGCAGCACCGCGTTGGTGGACCCACCGAACGCCATCACGACCGCGATCGCGTTCTCGAAGGCTTCCTTGGTCAGGATGTCGCGGGCGGTGATCCCGCGGCGAAGCAGCTCCACGACCGCCTCGCCACTGCGCCGGGCATAGCCGTCGCGGCGACGGTCGGTGGCAGGCGGTGCCGCGCTGCCCGGCAACGACATCCCCAGCGCCTCAGCCGCCGACGCCATCGTGTTGGCGGTGAACATGCCGCCGCAGGCACCCTCGCCCGGACAGATCGCCCGCTCGATGGTGTCGACGTCCTCGCGCGACATCAGCCCCCGCGCGCACGCGCCGACAGCCTCGAACGCGTCGATGATCGTCACGTCCATCTCCGTGCCGTCCGACAGCTTGGCCCGGCCCGGCAGGATCGAACCCGCGTAAAGGAACACCGCGGCCAGATCCAGTCGCGCGGCGGCCATCAGCATGCCGGGCAGCGACTTGTCGCAGCCGGCCAGCAGCACCGAGCCGTCCAGCCGCTCGGCCATCATGACCGTCTCCACGCTGTCGGCGATCACCTCGCGCGACACCAGCGAGAAGTGCATGCCCTCGTGGCCCATCGAGATGCCGTCGGACACCGAGATGGTGCCGAACTCCATCGGGTAGCCGCCCGCGGCATGCACGCCGTCCTTGGCCGACTGCGCGAGCCGCTGCAGCGACAGGTTGCACGGCGTGATCTCGTTCCAGGACGACGCCACCCCGATCTGCGGCTTGACGAAGTCCTCGTCGCCCATGCCTACCGCGCGGAGCATCCCGCGGGCGGCGGCCTTCTCCAGACCGTCGGTGACGTCGCGACTGCGGGGCTTGAGATCGGGGGTTTGGCTCACCGGACAAGTATGCCGTGGTCGGGGGTGCCCACCAAATTTCTTTTTATACCCCCGAGGGGTATTGAAGGTACGGTGAAAACATGACATCCACGCTCAGCCGCATCGTGGCGGTTGCCGCAGCCCTTGCCACTGCCGTCGTCGTCTCGTCCTGCAGCAAAACCGAGGGCATGAGCGAGCACGCCACGTCGACCGCACCGGCCAGCCAGGCGGTGGCCGCGCACAACGCCGACGATGTCATGTTCGCGCAGATGATGATCCCGCATCACCAGCAGGCCGTGGACCTGGCGGCGATAGCCGCCGTACACACCACCAACCAGGCCGTCCGCAGGCTGGCCGGCAAGATCTCGGACGAACAGCAGCCGGAGATCGACGCGATGAAAGCGCTCCTGGTGCAGTGGGACGTCGACCCCACGATGGGAGACCACAGCGGGCACGGCGCGGCGATGCAGGGCATGGTCGACGACGCCACGATGACCAGACTCAAATCGCTCAACGGGCCGCAGTTCGACACACTGTGGTTGCAGGCGATGATCGGCCACCACCAGGGCGCCATCGAGATGGCCAAGGCCGAGATCGCCAACGGTCAGAGCGCCGACCTGACCGCGATGGCCAAGTCCATGGTCACCGCGCAACAGGCCGAGATCGACCAGATGAAGCAGATGCTTGGAGGCTAAATGACTGGCGCACATGGTTATTCGTCGCAGAAAGACAACTACACCAAGCGGCTGCGGCGCATCGAGGGCCAGGTCCGCGGCATCGCGAAGATGATCGACGAGGACAAGTACTGCATCGACGTGCTGACCCAGATCAGCGCCGTCAACAGTGCGCTGCAGTCCGTCGCGCTCGGCCTGCTCGACGAACACCTCGGGCACTGCGTCAGCCATGCGGTCGCCGAGGGCGGTGACGAGGCCGACAAGAAGCTGGCCGAGGCCTCCGCCGCGATCGCGCGCCTGGTCCGTTCCTGAGGCGGCACTGCCCGGCGACATAGCCGGTCAGATAAGCCGGAGCCGGCGCGGGAGCCGATACCGTGAACCCGTGCCCACAGTGCAGCGCACGTGGACACCGCGAGTCGCCACAGCGCTGGCCGTGCTGGCCGCCGCGGCGTTCATCTACGTCACCGCCGAGATCATGCCGGTCGGTGCGCTGTCCGCAATCGCGCGCGATCTACACGTCAGCGAAGCGATGGTGGGCACCCTGCTGGCCAGCTACGCCCTGGTGGCCGCGCTGGCCACGATGCCGCTGGTGCGCTGGACGGCGACATGGCCGAGACGGCGCACGCTGCTGTGGACCCTGGCCTGCCTGTCGATCTCGCAACTGATCTCCGCGCTGGCGCCCACCTTCACCGTGTTGGCCGTCGGCCGGGTGCTGTGCGCGCTGACCCACGGATTGATGTGGTCGGTGATCGCGCCGATCGGTGCGCGGCTGGTGCCGCCGAGCCACGCCGGCCGCGCCACCATGGCGGTGTACGTCGGCACCGGCCTGGCGCTGGTGGTCGGCAGCCCGCTGACGGCTGCGATGAGCGAGCTGTGGGGCTGGCGGCCCGCGGTCGGTGTCATCGCCGTGGCGTCGGTGCTCGTCCTGGTGGCGGCACGGCTGGCGCTTCCGGTGATGGCGTTGACCGACACGGCCGGCGGTGCGCGGCCCCGCAGAGTGATCCACCACCGCAACCGCCCACTGCTGATGCTGAGCGTGCTGACGCTGGTGGGTGTCACCGCACACTTCATCTCCTACACGTTCATCGTGGTGATCATCCGGGATGTGGTCGGCGTGCACGGGGCGCAGCAGGCCTGGCTGCTCGCGGCGTACGGGGTGGCCGGCCTGACCGGCATGGCGTTGCTGGCCCGGCCGGGAGACCGGCGGCCCAAGGCCGCGGTGATGGGTTGTCTGGCCGCATCGTCGCTGGCGTTCGCGGCACTGGCGGCGCTGGGTCACCTGAGGTGGCACACCGTCGCCGTCGCAGCTGCCGGGGCGGCGGCGATCGTGCTGTGGGGTGCGACCGCCAACGCGATGCCGCCGATGCTGCAGACCGCCGCGATGCGGCATTCGCCGCAGGATCCCGACGGTGCCTCCGGGCTCTACGTCGCGTGCTTCCAGGTCGGCATCATGGCCGGATCGCTGACCGGCGGACTGCTCTACCAACGAGCGGGAGTCGCGGCGATGCTCACCGCGTCATGCGTGCTGATGCTGGGCGCATTGGCTTGCGTGGTGGTCAGCCGCGGGCTGTTCGCGGACCACCCGGCTACCAGCGAAAAGTAACGCTTGTCACCCCACGCCCGACGATCTGCACAGTTCAGGGCAGTGACGGAGTTCGCGGCCGGGTTCGCTGGCGAATGAACTCCAGAAGTGCACCCAGCGTGTTATGTCAGACTGGGTCAAAGTCGGTTTCGAGGGAGTTTTGGTTATGACGCTGCGGGTGAAGGGGCCCATCGCCACCACGCTGTGCGTGGTCGGAATGGCCGCCGGAATCAGTCTCGGCAGCGGTTCGGCGCTCGCCGATCCAGACCAGGCGCCCGCCGATCCGGGGATCGCCGACGTGCCGCCCGCGCAGGTGCCCGCGCCCGATCCGTTCGCGCCGCCAGCGGTCAACCCGGCGGCGTTCCCGCCGCCCGCCCCGGCGGGTGACCCGGCCGTCCCGCCGCCCGACCCCTTTGCTCCGCCGCCACCGCCACCGGTCGATCCGGTGGCCGCTCAGCAGGCCGCCGCCGCGGCCGCCGGTCCGGTGAAGGGCCAGAACCCGACGCCCTACACCGGGGATCCGGTGTTCGCGCCGCCGTCATTCAACCCGGTGAACGGCGCCATGGTCGGCGTCGCCAAACCGATCATCATCAACTTCGCCCGTCCGATCGCCAATCGGCCGATGGCCGAGCAGGCCATCCACATCTCCTCGGTGCCACCGGTTCCCGGCGCGTTCTACTGGACCACCGACACCCAGGTGCGGTGGCGGCCGTACAACTTCTGGCCGCAGGGCACGGTCGTCAACATCGACGCCAGCGGCGCCAAGTCCAGCTTCCGCGTCGGCGACAGCCTGGTGGCCACCGTCGACGACAAGACCCACCAGATGACGATCACGCGAAATGGCAAGGTGGAGAAGACCATGCCGGTCTCGATGGGCAAGCCGGACGGCAAGCACGAGACCAAGAACGGCACCTACTACGTGCTGGAGAAGTTCCCCGACATCATCATGGACTCCTCCACCTACGGGGTTCCGGTGAATTCCGCCGAGGGTTACAAGCTGAAAGTCCAATGGGCGGTGCGTATCGACAACAGCGGCGCGTTCGTGCACAGTGCGCCGTGGTCGGTGGCCGATCAAGGCAAGCGCAATGTCAGCCACGGCTGCATCAACCTGTCTCCGGACAACGCCAAGTGGTTCTACGACAACTTCGGCAGCGGCGACCCCATCGTGGTCAAGAACTCCGTCGGCACCTACAACAACCCCGACGGCGCCGACGACTGGCAGTGGCAGCTGTCCTAGCCAGTCGTCAACTGGCCTAACCGGTCTCAAAGCTTAGGCACAGAAACGAACTCCACAATGGGGTTCGTGCCGCCCACCCCGACACCGCCGCCGACGCCGACGGCACCGCTGCCTCAGCTGCCCGCGCCTGATCTGCACCAGTACGCGCACGGAGTTTCGCTGCTGGGCGGCTGGCTGCCGCTGACCATCGAAATCGTCGCCGCTGTAGCGCTGATCGTCGCGATCGGATGGCGGCGCAGCAGGCGCTGGTGGCTGCTGTGGCTGCCGGTCTGTGTGGTCGTCGGCCTGCTCGGCGCGCTCGCCGCGCGCCTCTACGTCAACTCCGAGGGGCTGGCCTCAGATCCGGCACCGTTCTATTTGTGGGTCTGGATAGGGGTTTTCGCGGCCGGGGTCGCGGTGGCGGTACTGGGCTGGCGCGGAAATTCCTGGTGGCGACGAGGTGTCGCCGTCCTGGCGATTCCGTTGACCTTGGTGGCGGCGTTGCTGGCGCTGAACAAGTGGGTCGGGTACTACCCCAGCGTGCAAACCGCCTGGGGCGCCCTGACGGCCGGGCCGCTGCCCAACCAGATCGACGCCGCCGAACTGCCCGGCCTGCGCAACACCGTGCAGACGACCGGCAAGCTCGTCGAGGTCGACATCCCGGCAGACGCAAGTGGATTCAAGCACCGCAGTGAGTACGTCTACCTGCCGCCGGCCTGGTTCGCCGGCGCGACCCCACCCCGGTTGCCGGTCATCATGATGGTGGCCGGCGAGTTCAACACCCCAGCCGACTGGATGCGCAGCGGAAACGTGATGCCCGTCATCGACGGCTACGCGAAAGCCCATGGCGGACAAGCACCCATCTTCGCGTTCGTCGACTCCGGCGGCAGCTTCAACAACGACACCGAATGCGTCAACGGTCCCCGCGGCAACGCCGCCGACCATCTGACCAAGGACGTCCGGCCCTATGTGGCACAGCATTTCGGCGCATCTGATCAGGCGGCCAACTGGGCGGTGGTCGGCTGGTCGATGGGCGGCACCTGCGCGATCGACCTGACCGTCATGCATCCGGATCTGTTCAGTACCTTCGAGGACATCGCCGGCGACCACGGCCCGACCTCAGGGACCAAGGACCAGACGATCAGCCGGCTCTACGGCGGCGACGCCGCCAAGTGGGACGAGTTCGACCCGCGGACCGTGATGATGCGGCACGGCCCGTATCAGGGTGTCGCAGGCTGGTTCGAGGACACCGTGACGCCGACCAACACCGCATCGCCGTACGGCGGGGGCGGTGGGCACCGACCGCAATCCGACGCACCCACCGGCTTCGGCGGGCACGACGAGTTCAAGGACTCCGATGAGGCCGGGGCGGCCGACGATCTGTGCGCGACGGCGAAGACCGTCGGCATCTCCTGCTCAGTGCACCGCATCATCAGCTTCCACACCTGGCAGTTCGCCGAGCGGGCCTTTTCCGATGCGCTGCCGTGGCTGGCGGCTCAGATCAAGACGCCGGGCGCGACGGACTCGCCGGCCTGACGTCATGTCTGAAGCCGACCGCCGCAGCACCCAGGCAGGCCAACGCCACGATCAGCGCGAACCACGGGAACACCTGCGCCAGAGGCCATTTCGTGGCAGCCCAGCCCGCGGCGATCGTCGGTAGCGCCATCGCGGTGTAGGCCAGCAGGTAGAACGCCGACATCGTTTCGCCGCGGCGGTCCGTGGGCACCACGTCGGACAGGTGGCGCAGCGAGCCGCCGAAACCGAGTCCGAACGTCGTACCCAGTAGAGCCGCGGCGGCGAACACCAGGGGCCAGCGGTGGGTGAGCAGCACCGGGATCGTCAGCAGCAGCGCGACCGCCATGCCGATGTCGCCGATCACCGCCGAGCGCCGGGCCGGAAGTCGGGTGGCCACCAGCTGCGCCATCGCCGCGGAGAACGCGGTCACCCCGACCACGCCGCCGCCGAACACCAGGTTGTGCACGTGGGTCTGCTGCGCGGCCAGCGACGGATACAGCGACAGCAGCACCCCGAGCACCGACCAGGACGCCATCGCGCCCAGGGCCGCGAACCAAAAGTCCTCACGGATCGCCTGTGGCACAGCCGGTTTGCTGATCCGGATTCGGCCGCCGGTGCGGCCTTCGTGGGTTTCCCGCAGCGCCACCACACCGATGCCGACGATCGCGCACACCACCGCGACAACCGCGTAGGGGGTGCGCAGCGGATGCGCGACGTACTGCGCCAGCAGCGACGAGCCGACGATCGCCACCGTCATGCCGATGTTGAAACTCACCCCGCTGAGCTGGCCGCTGCGCACCCCGTGGTGCGGCCGTAGGTCGAGCAGCGCCGCGGCGGAGGCGACGACGATCGAGCCGACGGCGGCGCCGTGGATGGTGCGGGCCAGTAGCAGCATCTCGATGCTGTCGGCGATCAGGAAGATGCCCAGACCGGCGATCAGTGCGATCAGCGCGCCGAGGAGTACCGGCTTGCGGCCGACCACGTCCGAGATGCGGCCGGACACCAGCACCGCCGCCAGGGCGGCGAAGGCGTACACCGCGAACACGATGGTGGTGGCCAGCGGCGAGAGATGCCAGTTCGATTCGTAGATGCCGTACAGCGGCGCGGGCAGGCCGGAGACGCCGAGCGCGACGCCGCTGAGCACCAGAAGCAGGGGGTACGCCCAGCGCTGGCCGGTGACGTCAGCGGGCGGGGTGTCCTGCACACAGGCCATGACAACTCCGGAGTAGTTTGATGGTCATCGAACTCGTTCGAGCGTACGCTAGGTTTGATGTTGATCAAACTTCGCAGGCCGTGACGGCGAACACAGGAGACAACCGTGGTTGAGGTGCAGGCATTCCCTGCCGACGGCTATCCCGTCCATCAGGTCGGCCCGTTGCACCAGGTGCTCGCGGCGCTACAAGATCCGGCCCGGCTGGAGATGGTCCGGCGGCTGCGCAACGCCGGAGCACCCCTACAGTGCAGCGCCCTGTACGACGGCATCAACAAGTCCACCGCCACCCACCACTTCAAGATCCTGCGCGAAGCCGGATTGCTCGAACGATTGGTCGTGGGCGGCCTCACCCATCAGCGGCTGCGCGCCGACGAAGTCGACGCGGTACTACCCGGGCTGCTGGCCTCGGTGGTCGACGGCGCCAACCGCGAGGCCGCCGCCCACCCCTTGCCGAGCCTGTAGTCAGCGTGCTGCTTACTCGAACTCTCGCTCGATAACTACAGCCTGGGCCACTGTCTGGGCGCTGACCTACCAGCTGCCGCGGTGGACGACCTCGTCGAACGGGCGACGCTTGGGCTTGCGAATCGGTGTGAGCGGACGGTCTTCGGGATAGCCGAGGCCCAGCAGATAGGCGACCAGATAACCCGGCGGGACATCGAGGATCGATCGGGCCTTGTCCTGTTCGCCGATCGCCGAATGTCCGGTGCCGATACCCAGGTCGGTCGCGGCGATCGCCATCGCCATGGTGGCCTGGCCCAGGTCGTACTGGTCGAGGAGCTTCGTCCGCTCGTCAGGCGGTTCGGGAATCACCAGTGCGATCGCGGCGCGGGCCTTCGCGATGTGGCCGGCGCCGACCCAGACCGTTGAGAGTTCTTGCAGCGTGGCCGCATCGGTGACGATCACGAAATCCCAATGCTGGTTGTTGCGCGCCGAGGGTGAGCGCCATCCGGCCTCCAGAATCCGGTCGATGTCGTCGCCAGGTATCGCGTTCGAGGTGTACGTACGCACATTGCGCCGCGCGCAAATGGCATCCCAAGCTTCCATGGCGTTAGCTCCAGATGCGGACGCGCCGTTCGGGTTCCAAATACAGTTCGTCGTCCTCGCTGACGTCGAACGCATCGTAGAACGCGTCCATATTGCGGATCACGCCATTGCAGCGGAACTCCGGCGGCGAGTGCGGGTCGGTCGCCAGGCGTCGAATCGCCTCGGCCTCACGAGATTTCGTACGCCAGACCTGCGCCCAGCCGAAGAACACCCGCTGCCGGCCGGTCAGCCCGTCGATCACCGGGGCTTCCTTGCCGTCCAGCGACAGCTCGTAGGCCAGCAGCGCGATCGACAGCCCGCCCAGGTCGCCGATGTTCTCGCCGACGGTGAACGCACCATTGACGTGCTGAGACGGCTGGAGCCCACGCGGCACGAACGTCTCGTACTGCTCGATGAGCGCCTTGGTGCGCGTACCGAACTCGGCGCGATCTTGGTCAGTCCACCAGTCGACCAGATTGCCGTCGCCGTCGTACTTGGCGCCCTGGTCGTCGAATCCGTGACCGATCTCGTGTCCGATCACGGCGCCGATTCCGCCGTAGTTCGCCGCGTCGTCAGCCTCGGCATCGAAGAACGGCGGCTGCAGAATCGCCGCGGGGAACACGATCTCGTTCATGCCGGGGTTGTAGTAGGCGTTGACCGTCTGCGGGGTCATGAACCACTCGTCGCGGTCGACCGGGCCGCCGAGCTTGGCCAGTTCCCGGTCGTGGGCCACCTCGGCACCGCGAATCACATTGCCGTACAAATCAGTTCGATCGATCACCAGCGTCGAGTAGTCGCGCCACTTCTTCGGGTAGCCGATCTTGGCGGTGAACTTGTCCAGTTTGGCGAGTGCGCGCTGACGGGTTTCCGGCGTCATCCACTCCAGGTCGTTGATGCTGACCCGGTAGGCCTCGCGCAGGTTGTCCACGAGTACGTCCATACGGGCCTTGGCATCCGGCGGGAAATGCCGCTCGACGTAGAGCCGTCCGACAGCGTCGCCCATCAGGCTCTCCACCAGCGACACCGCCCGCTTCCAGCGTTCGCGGATCTGCTCGGTGCCGGACAGGGTGCGACCGTAGAAGTCGAAGTTCGCCTCCACCACCGCCTCGGTCAGGTAGGCGGCCCTGGCGTTGATCAGTCGCCAGCGCGCCCAGTCCTGCCAGTCGGCGAAGTCGTGACTCGACCACAGCTCGGCGAACGCGGTGAGGTAATCAGGTTGGCGCACAACCAGTTCGGCCACCACGTCCGGGGTGGTGCCCTGCGCGCCGATCCAGCCGGCCCAGTCGAAGCCGGGCGCCTCGGCAGGCAGATCGGCGAAGTTGCGCAGGTTGTAGGTCAGGTCCGCGTCGCGGCGCTTGACGACATCCCAATGTGCGGCGGCCAGTTTGGTCTCCAGTGCGACGATCCGCGCGGCCCGCTCGGTGTGATCCTCGGCGGTGCCGCCCAGGACGAGTGCGAACATCGCGGCGATATGCGCCGGATACGCGCCCAGGATGGAGGCGTGCTGCTCGTCGCGGTAGTACGACTCGTCCGGCAGACCGAGACCCGACTGCGTGACGTGCAGCAGGTAGCGCGTCGAGTTCTTGGAATCGGTGTCGATGTAGAGCCCGACTCCACCGCCCACACCGGTGCGCTGCAGCGAGCCGACCACCGCGGCCAGTGCAGCCGGATCGGCCGCGGCATCGATGTGCGCCAGCTCGTCGAGCAGCGGCTGCACCCCGCGTCGCTCGACGGCCTCGGCGTCCATGAAGCTGGCATAGAGGTCGCCGATCCGCTGCGCATCGGTGCCGGCCGAACCGCTCGCCTGCGTGATGAGCTCGCGCACGTGCTCCTCGGCCCGGTCGTACAACGTCCGGAACGCGCCGTCGGTGGCCCGGTCACCGGGGATGGTGTACTCGGTCAGCCAGCGCCCGTTGACGTGGCCGAACAGATCGTCTTGGGGGCGAACTTGGGCTTCGACATGGGACAGGTCGATACCCGAGCGCAGCGTTTCTACCGTCACCCAACCATCCTTACCAGAGGTCCGACCTCGGCGTCCGGCCCGCAGGTGGCCGCCCGGTAGCCTCGCCTTCATGCCTGAGGCCGAACCGACCGATGACGGTGCCGACGAGCGGACCTTCACCGGCTACGGCGTCGCCTCCGCCGTTCTCGGTGTGGTGGCCATCGCGGCCGTCGTATTGGGCGTACTGATCTGGTCCGGGCACCACGACGCCGCCGACGAGCGGGCCTATCAGTCCAAGGTGATGTCGGCCGCCGCGAACTGGACCAGCGTTCTGATCAACATGAACGTCGACAACGTCGACGCCAGCCTGGCGAAACTGCACGACGGCACCGCCGGCCAGCTCAACTCCGATTTCGAAGCCGCCATCAAGCCCTACCGCGAGGTGGTCCGCACCCTGCAGGCCCGCACCACCGGACAGATCGAGTCGGTGTCCTTCGAAGCGGTGCACCATGACCTGAACGCCAAGCCGGGTCAGGCCCCGCAGGCACCTGCCCTGCCGCCGGAGCTGGCCACCCGCACCGACTCCGTGCTGGTGATCGCCACCTCGGTCAGCGAGAACTCCGGCAACAAACCCACGACCGTGCGCTGGAACCTGCGGCTGGGTGTCTCCGATGTGGACGGCAAGCCGATGATCTCGCGGCTGGAGTCGCTGCGATGAGGAACCTGGCCCGCGTCCTGGCCTTCGACATCGTGGCACCACTGGCCGCCATCGCGGCCCTGCTCGCGATCGGTGTCGTGCTCGGCTGGCCGCTCTGGTGGGTGGCGGTCAGCTCGATGCTGTGCCTGCTCATCGTCGAGGGCGTGATCGTCAACATCGTGCTGTTCCGCCGGGATTCGGTGACCGTCGGTACCGACGACGACGGCCCCGGCCTACGCCTGGCCGTGGTCGCGGTGGCCACCACGGCGCTGGTCGCCACCGTCGTCGTCGGCTACACCCAGTGGACGCGGCCGGACCGGGATTTCACCCGCGATTCCGCCGAGGTGGTGCGCATCGCCACCGCCGCGTCCGAAGCCACCGCGACGTTCACACCGGCCGACCCGATGTCGTCGATCGACCGGGCCGCGACGTTCATGGCGCCCGACCGGGCCGATGCGTTCAAGAACGAATTCGGCAAGTCCACTTCGGATCTGGCCAAGAAGAACATCTCCGCCACGGCGCAGACCATGTCGGCCGGGCTGGAGGCGCTGGGTCCCACGGCAGCCAGTGTGGCGGTGGTGATGCGGGGCACCCAAAGCCAGCCGGGTCAGCAGCCCAGTACCGCGGTACTGGCGTTGCGGGTCAGCCTGGCCAAGCAGGACGGCCGGTGGCTGGTGCTCGACATCTCGCCGATCAACGCCCGATGAGCCTGGCGTAGTCCACCTTCAAACACCGGTCCATCACGACGCGCAGCCCGGCGGCGCGCGCCTGCTCAGCCACCTCGCCATGCCACAGACCTTGTTGCAGCCACAGGTATTTCGGCTGCGGGCTCAGCGCGAGCGTGTCCGCCAGTACCCCCGGAAGATCGTCGTGGCGGCGGAACACGTCGACCATGTCCGGCACGACGGGCAACTCGGCCAGCGACGGATAGACCCGGGCGCCGTCGATGTCACTGATGTTGGGGTTCACCGGATACAGCTCGAAATCGCTGAACCGCGCCAGATACTGATACACCTCGTGGCTCGGCCGGGCCGGATTGTCGGAGGCGCCCACCACCGCGACCGTGCGGGTGTCACGCAGAATCGCTTCCAGCTCAGCCGAATTCGGATTCACCGGCTCAATCTCCGCCGGACGCGCGCTGGGCGCGCATCTTGGCGAACCGGTCCGAGAGCCTGCGCATCCGGATCATCAGCGACGCAGGCGGACTGACCGTGGCGTCGAGGTAGGAGTCCAGATCCGATTGGGCCACCCCGATCCGGGAGGCGAATTCCTGCTCGGCCAAGCCTGACCGGTCGAGCAGCAACCGGACGTGCCGGGCGGCCTCGGCGCGCTCGTTCGCCTCCAGGTGGCTGCGGGCACGCAGCAGCACCTCGGCCAGTGCTTTGGAGATGCCATACGGCTGGGAGTGTTCGAGCACTTCCTCGACCTGGCGGGCGGTCCGGCCGTAGGGATCTCGCTTGATGGCCATCACGATCCGCTGCCAGACGGTGATGTCGCCGCTCTCGAGCGCCTCGCGGATCGAGGCCGTGGGCCAGAACTCGACGGGACGGGGGTCGATGAATGATTGCGCGGCCGCTGCGGGTACGGCATCGCGTTCCGCTGCCACCGTCACCTCGCCTCCTCCAGGATCGCCACCGCCACCGCAAGGCAACGCTGCCTGATCCGCTCCCATTCGGCGGCCCCCTCCGGCCCTGCCCACCGCTCGTCGTCGCCGACATCGGACGGGTCGGGGTCGGCCAGCCGGCGGACCAGCTGAGTCGCCACCCATTGTCGCTTAGGTTGTCCAGAACAGTAATACCGGTCCATCCCTGCGAGTACCACCGCGGCGGTCTCGGTATCCATCCCACCGACCAGGTCGGCGAACTCGGCGAAATCCGACCGGCTGTTGCGGCACATGATCAGGAACGCCTGCATGCGCAGCGTCTCCGCACACGTCGGGATCTGCAGCCGGTCACCCGTCGACAGCTGGACGTGGGTGGTCTCCACCGGGCTGAGCCGCTCCACGCCGCCGCGCCGGTCGCCGGCGGCCCCGGTCTCCAACGCATCGAGTGCGATCGCCAGCCGTCCCCGCCACATCGTGACCGGATGGATCGGCCGCGGCGTCGACGTCCGCGCGCTGCGGTAACCGCGGATCAGCTTGACGGTCGACGTACCGCCCGGGCCGAGGCGGACCGGGCGGGCGCGGGCGTCGTCGCTGCCCTTGACCTTGCCGGCCAGCTCGCTGCATCCCGTGAACGCCAGCGGATCTGCCACGCTGACGGCGTCCGGGGCCAAGGTCTTCAGCTTGGCGGCGCCCTTGACCACCATCTTCAGATCGGCGGCGGGCGGCGCCAGCGACGAGATGTCGTCGGGGATGACGACGAGGTCGCCGAGGTCGACCTTGGGCAGCGGCTTTTCGAAGTCGACCGACGGCAGGATCCGGGCCAGCCACGCCGGCAGCCACCAGTTCCACTGGTCGAACATCGCCATCAAGGCGGGCACCAGGATCAGCCGGACGATCGTGGCGTCGACGGCGATGGCCACCGCACACGCCACCCCCAGCTCGGCGACCAACGGCATGCCCGCGAACGCGAACCCGATGAACACCGCGATCATGATCAGCGCGGCGCTGGTGATCGTGCGGGCGCTGGTGGACACGCCGTAGGCGACGGCGTCACGGGTGTCACCGACCTGCACGTAGCGCTCCCGGATCCGGGTCAGCAGGAAGATCTCGTAGTCCATCGACAGGCCGAACGTCATCGCCAGCACCAGTGGCGGGATCGTCGAGTCGATCGAGGTGATCCGATGGAAGCCCAGCCCTTCCAGCCAGCCCCACTGGAAGACCATCACCAGGCTGCCGTAGGCCGCGGCGACGGACAGCACCGTCATCAGCACGCCCTTGAAGGCCAGGAACACCGACCGCACCGAGATCAGCAGCATCACGAACGCGATCGCCGCGACGAACACGAACACCAGCGGTTGGGTGTGCCCGACGCGGTCGTCGAAGTCCTTGATCAGTGCGGTCGGGCCGCCGACGTCGATCTGCGCGCCCTTCGCCGCGGGCAGCGCGGTGAGGTGGCTGCGCATCCAGTCGATCGAATTGCGGGCGGCGAGGTCCTCGGGGTCCACCGACAGGATCGCCGAGATCAGTGCGCTGCTGTTGTTGTCGGCGAACACCGGCGTCGACACCGAGACGACGTCGGGCGCCTTCGAGATCTCGGTGTTGATCGCGTCCAGCGCGGCGGCGTTCTTCGGGTCGGAGGCCGCGCCGCCCGGGAAGGTGACCAGCACCCGTACCGGGCCCAGCGCGCCGGGCCCGAGTGCCTGGGCGGCCGCGGCCACCCCGCCGCGGACCTCATGGGTGGCCGGGAACTGGCGCTGCATGCTGTTGCCGAGCACCATCGAGAACGCGGGTGCGGCCATCAGCAGGAGCACCGCCGTCGCACCCAGCGCCGACAGCCACGGCCGGCGCATCACCTCGCCGACCCAGCGGGTCCAGAACCGCGATTGGGTGGCCTCGGCGCGGCGCGACCACTGCAGCGCCCGCGAACGTCGGGCCACCGGTCTGCCGAACGTGGCCAGCACCGCCGGGGTCAATGTCGTGGAGGTCAGCACCGCGACCGCCACGGCCAGGATCGCGCCGGTGGCCATCGACCGCAGCACCGGTGTGTTGATCAGGTAGATGCCGGTCAGCGAGGCGATCACGGTCAGACCGGACAGCAACACCGCCAGCCCCGAGGTGCCCATCGCGGCGTCGGCGGCCTGCTGCGGGTCGCGGCCCGCGCGCAGTTCCTCGCGGTAGCGCATCAGGATGAACAGTGAATAGTCGACTGCCAGTGCGATGCCGAACATCGACACCGTCGACGTCACGAACACCGACATGCTCATCACGGTCGACAGCAGATAGACCACGCCCATGGTCACCACGACGGTGCACACCGCCAGCAGGAGTGGGACCGCCGCGGCCGCCAGCGAGCCGAACACCGCGAGCAGCACAATCAGAACGATCGGCAGGTTCCATCGCTCGGCCTCGGCGATGTCGTGTTTGGTGCTGGTCTGGGCGGCGGCGCCGAGCGCGCCCTGACCGATCACATAGAGCTTGACCCGGCCGTTCTGGATCTGGCCCGGCTGATCGCCGGTCACCCCGATCTTCTGGCGCAGCTGTCGCGCGACGTCGACAGCGCCGGTGTTGTTGAAGTCCAGCCGCAGCGACACCACGTAGGGCCGGTCCGGGGCGGGTGCGGGCTGACCCTGGTTGGGCACCACCACGACGCTGGGAACCTGCTTGGCCGCCTCCTCCAACTGCGCGACGGCGGTGTTCATGTCGGCGTAGCTCGCGTCGGCGCGAGGCGCGGCCACCATGGCCAGGGGGGAGGCACCCTGGTCGGGGAAATGGTCCTCGAGCTGATACTGCACATGCAGCGACTGGGAGCCGGCCACGTCGAAGCCACCACCGGTCAGGTGATTGGACTCGGTGAGGGCCAGATAAACCGACGGCACCAATGCCAGCAACCAGCACGTGAACACCAGCCAGCGGAATCTGCGCAGGTTGCTGCTGAGGCGCATCATGAACTGCTGGATGGCTGTCTCCCCGCATTCTCCCCGGATTGCGTGGTTGCGAGCGTACCGCAGATGCCTGTGCGCTGACCTGTCGTGACCGGCGGTCTTAGCTGGATTGAGACCTGCTGATCAGGCGCTCGTTACCTGCGCACGAGTGGCGTCCCGGCCGTTGCCGATGGCAGGATGTCCACCGACCACGTCAGGGGTCGGGGACCGTGCCGAGTCGTAGCGACGCTGCGCCGCGGCGTGACGTCAGTCAAACGTCAGCGAAGTCGAGGAGTCCCCATGTCTGCGTCCACCATCTCCGCGACCGCGGGCCTGCGCCGCGGGGTGTGTGCCGTGCTGGCCGCCACTGCCGCCGGCGGTGCCGCCCTGCTGGCGCTGTCGACATCGGTGTCGATGTCGGAGGCGGCCGCCGCCCCCGACCCGTGCGCGGCCAGCCAGCTCGCCAAAACGATCGGCACGGTGGCCACCAACACCGGGACCTATCTGGACGCGCACCCGCAGACCAATCAGGCGCTGACGACGATCTCCCAGCAGCAGGCCGGTCCGCAGACCGTGGTCGCGCTGAAGAGTTATTTCGACGCCAACCCGCAGGCCGCCAAGGACCTGCAGGCCATCCAGCAGCCGCTGACGAGTATGTCCACCCAGTGCAAGTTGCCGGTGAGCCTCCCGCAGTTGCTCGGCCTGCTGCAGTCGGCTCAGACCGGCGGCCTGCCCGCACCGGCGCCGGGTGCGCTGACGTCCACGACACCGGCGCAACAACTCTCCGGCAGCCAGACCGCGCTCGGCAACGGCCCGCTGCCGGGCCCGGCCACGATCGGTACTCGCTGAATCGGCACGCTCGGCGCCCACTCAGAAGCTGCCCTGAGCAGCCACATCGGAACATTCTTACGATTGGTTAAGCTCAAGGCGCGAAAGTCTGCAGCAATTCTGCTTAGCTTTCTTCTGTCAGTACCGGTTACTGGCAGTGCTTCTCCCAAACGCTAAGGAGTCCGAGCATGTTGCTTAATGCCCGTCTGGCCCGTCGCGCGGTCGTCGGAGCGATCGGCACGGGCGCCGTCGCCGGCGCGATGCTGATTGGCGCAGCCCCGTCGGCGCTGGCCGACCCGCCGCCGAACTGCACCGCCGCCGACCTGGCCGGGGTGGCCGCGGGTGTGTCCGCGGCGACGTCTGCCTACCTGTTCACGCACCCGGACGTGAACGCGTTCTTCACCGGTCTGGAGGGTGCGCCGCGCGACACCATCCGGTCCGAGGTGAAGCAGTACCTGGACTACAACCCCTCGGTGAAGGCCGACCTGCAAGGCATTCGTCAGCCGCTGGTCGATCTGAAGAACCGCTGCGGTAACGCTCCTGACGTTCCTGGCGCCTAACCCGCGGTGCGGGTAGGACAGCAGCCCGCCCAGGAAGGCGCAGGCCGCACCGTCCTGATGGTCGACGACGACCCGGATGTCCGGACTTCGGTTGCCCGCGGATTGCGGCACTCGGGGTTCGACGTCCGGGTCGCGGCGACCGGCAAGGAAGCGTTGCGGCTGTTGGCGAACGAGAATCACGACGCGTTGGTCCTCGACGTCCAGATGCCGGAGCTCGACGGTGTGGCGGTGGTGACCGCGCTGCGTGCGCTGGGCAACGACATTCCGATCTGCGTGCTGTCGGCGCGCGACACCGTCAACGACCGGATCGCCGGCCTGGAGGCCGGCGCCGACGACTATCTGACCAAGCCGTTCGATCTGGGCGAGCTGGTGGCCAGATTGCATGCGCTGCTGCGGCGGGCGTCGCATTCACACGAGGGCTCCGACGCCGTCACGATCGGACCGCTGACCATCGACACCGCCCGGCGGCTGGTGTTCGTCAACGGCGACCGGGTCGAGCTGACCAAACGCGAATTCGACCTGCTGGCGGTGCTCGCCGAAAACTCCGGTGTGGTGCTGTCCAGGCAGCGGCTCCTGGAGTTGGTGTGGGGCTACGACTTCGACGTCGACACCAACGTCGCCGACGTGTTCATCAGTTATCTGCGCCGCAAACTCGAACGCGAGGGTGTGCCGCGGGTGATCCACACAGTGCGCGGCATCGGATACGTCCTCCGGTCGGAGCCGTGATCCGGTCGTGAGTTCGCTGGGCCAGAGCCTGTCCCTGCGCAGCCGGGTCGCCCTGGCTGCCGCAGTGGCCGCCGCGATCGTGGTCGCGCTGCTGGCGGTGCTGACCTCGATCGTGCTGGCGAACAACGATGAGGCGCAACTGGACAAGCGTCTGGACTCGATCGTCGACGCCAGCATGTATCCCGAACAGCTGCGCGATCCCAGCCGGGTGGTGACGACGGGACGATCCCGGCGTACCGGCCAGGTGATGTTCCAGCGCGGGTTCCAGTTGCCGCCGCTGCCGCCCGGGACCGCGACGGTCACCGTCAACGGCTTCGACTATCGGGTGCGGACGGTGAACGTCGACCAGTCCGGCGGGATCTTGGTCTCGATCGGTATCCGCGCCGACAGCATCCTGTTGAGCCGCGCCAGAATTCCGCTCTACGTGTTGATCGTCTGTCTCGCGGTGATGGTGGCGTTGGCGCTCGGCTGGATCTTGGCCGGGCCGGCGATCCGGCCGCTGCTGAAGCTCACCGAGCAGACCAGGCGGTTGGGAACCGGCCACGATCGCCTTGATCCGGTGCACGGTTCCCGCGAGGCCGAGGACCTGTCCGAGGCGATGATCGCGATGCTCAACCGATTGGCGGATGCCCAGGCGGCGACCACGAATTCGCTTCAGGCGGCCCAGGATTTCGCTGCCAACGCGGCCCACGAACTGCGGACCCCGCTGACCGCGATGCGCGCTGACCTGGACACGCTGCGCATCCACGACCTGCCGCCCGAAGAGCGTGAGGAGGTGGTCGCCGATCTGGCGCGCGCGCAGCGCCGGGTGGAGGCGATCATCACCGCGCTGGGGCAGTTGGCGTCCGGGCAGCTGGCCCGCGCCGAGGACCGCGAGCCGATCGATGTCGCCGAGATGCTCGATCGGGTTGCGCGGGAGAACATCCGGTCCGGGGTAGGGGAGATCATCGTGGAGGCCGACGAGGCCGGCACGGTGTGGGGCTGGCCGGCCGGGCTGCGGTTGGCCGTGGACAACCTGGTGCGCAACGCGATCACCCACGGGGAGGCCACCCGCATCGTGCTGCGGGCCCGCCGCCAGGGCCCGCTGCTGGCCATCACCGTCGACGACAACGGTCGCGGCCTGCCGGCCGAAGAGCATCGAAAAGTGTTGGGCCGCTTCGCCCGTGGCAGCACCGCCACCGCGGGCGGCTCAGGTCTGGGCTTGGCGCTGGTGGCTCAGCAGGCCGCCCTGCACGGTGGCGACATCGAACTGTCCGACGGCCCACTCGGCGGGTTGCGTGCCGTGTTGACGGTCTCGACCGCACCGGAACCCGTCGCCCCGGCGGCGCAGGCTTAACCGCTGCGTTTGGCGACGACGGCCGCGACGCCGCGCCAGCCCAGCAGCAGTACCGCCGTCACCACCGACGCGACGATGATGAAACTCACCGCAACGCCTTGAGAGCTGGCCTTGCGCAACAACATTCCCACCACCACGGTGCAGAGCCAGACGATCACGCCGGTCGGCGCGATCGCGGTGGGTGCGCGCCAGGCCCGGGAGATCAGCCAACCGGCCACGGTGCCGGACAGAAACGGCCATGCCGTCTCGGCGATTCCGGCGAGCGTCAGGCCTTCAGCGTGGCTGCGGCGCCCGATCGCGCAGAACACCACGACGCAGACGATGTCGCCGGCCAGCGCCAGCAGGGCCGGGCGGGTGTCGCTACGAACTGCCATGTTCGGATTCAAGCACACGCCCCGAATCAGGGCGGCGTGCCGTCGTCGGGGTCCGGGCAGGGCGGCGGCACCGGGCCCTGGAGCGCGCTGTCGGCCGGATCGTCGACGGTCGCGCTGCCGCTTTCGGCTTCGGCTGCGGCGATCTCGTCGGCGACCGCGTCCGGGTCCAGCGGACCCTCGGTGCGGAACAGGAAGAAGAACACCACCCAGCCGATCGCCGAGATGAAGATCCAGCTGACCAGCCGATAGATCAGCATGGCCGAGATCGCACCGGACAGGGCCATCCCGCTGGACACCAGGCCGGGTACCAGCACGGCCTCCACGACCAGCAGGCCGCCCGGCATCAACGGGATCGAGCCGACGGCGCGGGCGGCGGCGTAGGCGACGGTCAATCCGGCCAGCGACGGCCTGCCGCCGGTGGCGTAGGCGGCGAACGCCAGGCACGCCACGTCGCACACCCAGTTGAAGAACGACCAGCCGAACGCCACCCCGAGGGTGCGGCGACTCAAGCTGACCGATTCCAGTTGGTTCAGCGTTTCGCGCCACTTGCGCAGGCCGGTGTCGGTGGGCTTGCCGCGCACCGAGTTGACCCAGCCGAGAACCTTGACGCCGATGCCGTCGATGAGTTCGGGACGGGTCGCCACCGCCTGCGCGAGCAACAACAGGGCGATGAACCCGCCGAGGGTGAACAGCAGCGAGAACGGATTGTTCTTGGCGCCCAACAGAAATGCGCCACCGAGGCCGAGCAGGGCCAGACCAACGACCTGCAGCGCGCCCGACATCACCAACTGCCACGATGCGACCACCGGGGAGGCGCCCCACAGCCGCTGCTGCCGATAGACGAACGTCGCCGAGAGCACGGGACCACCGGGCATCGTGGTGCTCAACGCATTACCCGCATAGAACGCCGCTTCGGAGCGCCACTGGTGGACGATCACCCCGGCCGACCGCAGCAGCGTCCGCTGGATCTGGGCGAAGCTGTGCATCGACAGCATGGCCGCGGCAGCCGCCGCCAGCACCCACCAGCCGTTCGCCGAGATCAGGCTTGTCCAGGCCTTGGCCAGCTGATCCCACACCAGGGTGGCCTCGACGACCAGAACGATCAGCGCGACGCCGAGCAGCGCCCAGCGGACCCACCAGTACTTCCCGCGCGCCGGGGGGCCGTGATCCTCGCGGGCGGCGTTCACCGACGCGTCGTAGGACACGCCGATCAGAGTAACGCCGCCAACATCCCGCGACGGTGTCCGCCGCGGGATGTCGGGGTGGTTACCGCCTTAGACGACGGTGGTCGGTGCGTTCGGAGTGATGATCGTCAAGTCGTAGCCGGCGGCCTGCCACCCGCTCATGAACACGCCGATCGGCAGCGCTTTGGCCTGCCCGACGCTCACACCGTTGTTCTGCATCGAGCTGTCGTTGACGTACACCACACCGTTCTTCAGGTCGACCTGTGTCACCACCGCGGCGTGGTCGGCGGTCCAGTAGCTGTCCTTCGGCTCGGGCTTGAAGTCGGTGACCGCCGTCCACACGATCGAGACCGGGTAGGCCACCATCGCTGATTTGCCTTCGGCCAGTGCGGCTTCCAGATCCTGCAGCGCTTGCTCGCCGGCCTCCTGCGTCTTGTCGTATTCACGATAGGTCGCGGTGACGTTGAAGTACTTGTTGATCAGCGCGACGGCATCCTGGGTTGCGACACCCTCCGCGATGTTGGCGTCCAGATACATCTTCGCGCCCGGCGTCACCACGGAATCATTGGTCTTCGCCCAGTCGACCCAGGTCTGCTCGGTGTCCGCCGTCGGCAACTGCTTGATCGCCTGCAGGACCGCGGACGCGGCGGCCTGCAGCTGGCAGTTGGAGTAGCTCTGGTTCACCCAGTAGGCGGCGGCGGTGGTTGCGTTGCCGTACTGCTTGGTGCCGTCGACGGTGACTTCGATCTCCTCGTCGAAGGTGTCGGGCTTGGCCGCACCGACCATGATCGCGAAGGAATGCAGCATGCCCTGCACCATCCCGGCCAGGCCGGGCAGCTTCGCCGCCGTGCCGTTGTTCACCGTGATCGTGAAGTGGTCGACGATTCCCGGCTGGATGAGTGCGTCGTTCGCGGTGTAGATGAACGTTCCGGGCGTGTCGCCGGCGACGACGCTGCCGTATTTCGGATCCACCTTAACGGTGTAGCTGACGCCGTAGCCGTTGTTGCTTTCGCCCTTGACGGTCACCTGGATCTGCTTCGTCGGTCCGGCTTGGCCGCCGACCTCGACGATGACGCTGGGCGCGCGGTTGAAGAAGACGTAGGCGATCTGGCGGCTGAGTTCCTCGAAGAACGCCGCCGGGCCCGCCGGCTGAGCAGCGGCCGACTTCACCGCGACTGCACTCGCTGCGACTGTCGACGAACCGTTGGCGCCGCGTACGCCGGGGGTTCCGTCGTCCCCGACCGAACCGCCCCGGGTGCCGGCCCCGGCGCCGCCCTCGCCCCCGTCGCCGCCCAGGCCGCCGACGCTGCCGTCGCCGCCCTGTCCGCCGTTGCCGCCGTTGCCGCCGTCCGCGCCGGGACCGGCATCGATCGCGGCGTAGCCGCCGGCAGCGCCGTCACCGGCCGAACCGCCCGCACCGCCGCGGCCCGCCGCGGCAGTGTCGGTCGCTTCGCCACCGTCACCGCCGGCGCCGCCGCTACCGCCGGAGCCACCCTGGCCGCCGCCGTATGCCCCGGCGCCGCCGGCGCCGCCGTTGCCGCCCGCGCCACCGTCGGCACCCGCGCCACCCGCGGCCCCGGCTCCGCCGTTGCCGCCGTTGCCGCCGGATCCACCGGTCACGTCGTTGATCGAACGGCCGTACCCGCCGGCACCGCCTTGGCCGCCCTTGCCGCCTTGGCCGCTGCCGCCGGCGGTTCCGTTGGAGGCGAGCAAGAACAGCACCCGTCCCGTGCCGCCGGCACCCCCGGTTGTTCCGCCGAGGCCGCCGGCTCCGCCGTTACCGCCGTTGCCGCCGTTCAGTCCGGGGTCGATGGTCTCCTGGTCCGGGGTGTACCCGGTGCCGCCTTGGCCGCCGTCACCGCCTTGGCCGCCGTCGCCACCGAGGCCGCCGGTGCCGATGATCCAGCTGCCGTTGCCGCCGCGACCGCCGGAGCCGCCCGCACCGCCGGGTGCCCCGTCGCCGCCGTTGATCGAGTAGGACGGATTCTTGCCGGGATCAGCCCCATTGGTTCCGACGATGCCGGCCTGGCCGAGGCCACCCGCACCGCCGTCACCGCCCGCGCCGAAGACCGACAGCATGCCGACGCTCCCGCCGTTGCCGCCGTCGCCGCCGCCGACTCCACCGGTTCCGCCGTCGCCGCCGCTGCCGGCCCACAGGCCGCCGCGTCCGCCGTTGCCCCCGTTACCGCCGTGGTCGGTGGCGGTCACGCCTTTCGCCGGGCTGTCGCCACCGGCCCCGCCGTCACCGCCAAAAGCGAAGAGCGAGAACAGACCACCGTTGCCGCCATTGCCGCCGCGACCGCCGAACGTGGCCTTACCGCCGGCACCGCCGTCACCAGAACTGGCACCGCCGCCTTCGCCACCGTCGCCGGCGATGCCCCAGAACGAGACCAGCCCGGTGTCGCCGCCGTTGCCGCCCGTGCCGCCGGTCTGGCCGTTCAGGATGGCATTGCCGCCAGCGCCGCCCTTTCCACCGTTGCCGACGTACAGGCCGCCTGTGCCACCACGACCACCGGTGCCGCCCTGGTAGTCACCGGTCGACGTCCCGCCTTCGCCGCCATCGCCGCCGTTGCCCGTCAGGCCGGCCGAGCCACCCCGGCCGCCAGTCGAACCCGTCGCTGTCGTCGCGCCCGCGCCACCGGCGCCGCCGTTACCGGTGATCAGCCCGCCGTGTCCGCCGTTTCCGCCGTTGCCGCCGTTGACGCTCACCAGGCCGGCGCCACCGGCCCCACCGTTGCCGAACCAGCCCGCGCTGCCGCCGTTTCCGCCGTTGAAACCGTCGCCGCCGTTGCCGAAGACGCCGCTGTTGCCGCCCTTGCAGGAGGTGTTCGATGCGCATGTGTCGGCGGTCCACGTGTAGCCGTTGCCGGAGAGGATTCCGGCGTTCGGGTGTGCCGCGGTCCCGTCGCCGACGAAGAAGCTGATGATTGTCTGGGCTGCGGCTTCCGGCGTGGGAAGCGCGGACGCCCGCGGAGTCGCGCCCGCTGCGGCGGGGCTCGCCAGCCGTGTGCTGATCGTCGACTTCTTGCTCGAGGTTGCTGTCGTGCTGGCCGGGTCGGAGCCGGAAGGAATCGACGAGACCGTGTTGTCCGACGACTTGGGTCGGACATTTTTCTTCGGCGCCGCTGAATGTCCGGTGGATTTCGACGACCCGCCTGCCGACGAGCTACTCGATGTCGAGGGTCCCTTGGATCCGGCGGAGCCGGTTGAGTCGGCGGCGGCCACCGCGGGCATCGAGGCGATCGCGGCGCCGACACCCAGGGCCACCGCGGACGCGCCAAGCCATGTCAACGCGTGCGAATTAGCAAGTGCCGCAAGGCCAAAGTCAACGCGGTTCAATTGCATCCGGTTGGTTCGGTCGCCGCGGCGACCCTTCAACTCCGTGCGATCAACGCCGTGATGACCTGATTTTGAGCCGACAGAATCCACGAACCCACCCCCCGTTTGGGTATGAACCGACTGGAAGCCAACCGTCGCAACTGGACCTGTACGACGTAGCAATGGGGAGCATAAAGGCAATTCACACCCCCGTCCATAACAACGCTTACTTTCGTTGTGAGCGCAAGCTTGCGGTGTCCAATATGTTTTGCTCGCGAACGCCCGCAGAATCGCGTCGGACGGAGTTCCGCAAGCATTCGGACCATCTCCTACTACGCTTGGCCGCATGCCGGCCACGCGCGTTTCGGACGACGACTCGGTCGATCCCTTCCTCCGTAAAACCGCAGCGTGGTCCTGGCGCCTGCTGGTCGTCGGGGCGGCCATCGTGGCCCTGCTCTGGGTCGTCAGCCGCCTCGAGGTCATCGTGGTTCCGGTGGCGCTGGCCACCATGCTGGCGGCGCTGCTGCTGCCTGCCGTTGACTGGCTCGACCGTCGCGGAGCTCCCCGCGGCGGGGCGGTGGCCCTGATCCTGCTCGGCGGCTTCGCCATCTTCGGCGGGATTCTGACTTTCGTTGTCAGCCAATTCGTTTCGGGCCTGCCGGGCCTGGTGGAGCAGGTCACCTACAGTATCGACGGCTTGCGTAGGTGGCTCGTCGACGGCCCTGCGCACCTGAGTCGCGAACAGATCGACAACGCAGGCAACACGGCGATCAAGGCGCTGCGCGACAACCAGGAGCAGCTGACCACCGGCGCGCTGTCGACGGCGGCCACCCTCACCGAACTCGTCACCGGCGCACTGCTGGTGCTGTTCACCCTGATCTTCCTGTTGCACGGCGGCCGCAACATCTACAGCTTCGTCACCAAGATCATTCCGTCGCACGCCCGCGAACGGGTGCGGGACGCAGGCCGGGCCGGCTTCGGCTCGCTGATCGGCTATGTGCGCGCCACCGCGCTCGTCGCTTTGGTGGATGCCGTCGGTATCGGCACCGGTCTGGCGATCATGGGCATCCCGCTGGCGTTGCCACTGGCCTCACTGGTCTTCCTCGGCGCGTTCATTCCCCTGGTGGGCGCCGTCGTCACCGGATTCCTCGCGGTGGTGGTGGCGCTGCTCGCCAAAGGCGTGGTCTACGCGGCGATCACGCTGGGGCTGATCATCGCGGTACAGCAGTTGGAGGCGCACATCCTGCAACCGCTGGTGATGGGTCGCGCGGTGTCGATCCATCCGCTGGCGATCGTGCTCGCCATCTCCGCCGGCGCCGTGCTGGCCGGCATCGTCGGCGCGCTGCTGTCGGTGCCGTTGGTGGCCTTCCTCAACAGCGCCATCCGGGTTCTCGTCGCGGACGACCCCGCCGAGGAGGCGGCCGAACTCGAGGAGAACGACGACGGCATCATCCTCAATGCCGAACCCGACGTCGTCCCGCCGAAGCGCGAGAAGGACTGACGCCGAGATCGACGAAATGTCGGGAATTATTCCGACTTTCGCGCCCGTTCGTCGGTTTGGGCGCTCAGAGATCGGTTGGGTTGGCCTTAACGCCGACGGCCCAAATTCCTGACGTAGTCATCACATAGGTCGTGTCCCCGACGCCGAAGATCGGATCTGCGTATTCGGGAGCAATTTCGGGGAACGGGTCGCTGACCACCGGGCCGTCGGCGGTCAACGTGATCACGTAGGTCGTGACGTCGTCGAGCGTGTCGACATCATCGGGATACGAAAGGGAGATGAGGTATGTGGTGCCGTCCACGACGAACGGAGTTGACAAATTCCCGATCTGCCTGAGTTGCGCCGGGCCGTGGGGTGTCAGCGCCACGACGTAGTTCTCCGTGGTATCGGACGTGGCTCCGACATCGTCTGGATACACCGTACTCATCAGGTACGTGGTGCCGCCGACGGAGATCGTTTGGTAGCCGTAGTACGAGGGAAGGTTCACCGATACGGGACCGGCGGCCGTCATCGCGGTGAAATAGACGCGATCTGTGCTGTAACTACCTTCGCCCGTTTGCTTCCATCCGTTGGTCTTCACATAGGTGAGATCACCCACCACAACGAGTGGTTCAAAGGCCAACTCGCCGGAGACGCTGTAGGTCGACTGCAGGACACCCTGGGGGTCCAAAACGGTGAAATATGTAGTCGCAGAACTATATTCGCCAGTCTGCGTCACCAGATAGGTGGTCTCGCCGACGGCAACCGGGGCGCTGACCGGGTGTCCTGGCAGCGTGCCTGGCATTGCGGTGAGTCCGCTCGGTCCCACCTTGACGAGCGAGGTTTGGTGGCCGCCGGCGGAATCGGGGGTCTCGACCATCAGGTACGTCGTGTCGCCGACGACGATCACGTCGAAATCGCTGTGGGAATTCACTCGTCCCGACGCCGGTGCGCCGATCGGCGTGACACCGTGGGCCGTGACCGATACCAACTGGAGTTGATATCCGGTGGACGGATCGTCCGTCTCCATCACGAGATACGTGGTGTCGCCGATGGTGACCGGAGCGATGCCCGGATACCCGGCGAGCGGGTCACCCCATCGGGTCAGAGCGTTTTGCTCTACCGCGGTCAGGAAGGTCCTGGTGTAGGCGTAGGTCCCGTCGGAGTTCCAGTAGTACCTCGCCGTCGTGATCAGGTATGAGGTGTCGCCGACCACCACGACGAACGGATCGCCGCTTACCGTGCCGAGGATGGCCGTGCCTATCGGCGCCACACCGTCCGGCCGCAAGGCAGTCAGGTGGGTCTCGTATCCCACCGAGGAATTCCACGTTTCGGTCACCAGGTAGGTGGTGTCGCCGACGACGACCGGGCGCACCGCCCACCGGTATCCCGGGATCGGGTCGCCGATCACCGTGACCCCGCCTGGTATCGGTGCCAACGTCGTCACCACGGACTGCCACGTCTCGGTGGCACCGGAATCGCCGATATGCGAAATGAAGTACGTGGTGTCGCCGACGACGATTGGATCCCCGCTCAGCTCGCCGGGAATGGACCCCACTGGTATGGCGCCGGCAGACGTCAACGCCACCGCCTGGGTCACGTTGCCCGACTGCGTGGGCACAAGCAGATACGTGGTGTCGCCGACGATGATCGGATCGCGCCACGCCCAGCCGGGAATCGTCACGGTGGGCGCCCCACCGTCAGGGCCCAACGCCGTGACATTGGTGTCGTAGCCAGTTTCGTACGTGCCGGACTGCGTCACAACGTATGTGATGTCGCCCTTGACGATTGAATAACCGCTGGAGTCTTCGTAGAACTCCCCGGGTATCGACGTCGTCGACGTCACGCCGTTGGGTTCCACCGCGTTCAGATGGGTCTGGTAGCCGGTGTCGTACGTGCCGGCACGGGTCACCAAGTAGGTGGTGTCGCCGACGACGAGCGTGCGGCCGTAGAAACTTCCGGGTATCGACGTTGTCGAGGTCACGCCGTCGGGTCCCAGCGTGGTCAGCTGGGTTCGGTAGCTCCATTCGTCCGTGCCGACATCGGTCACGAGGTAGGTGGTGTCGCCGATGACGATCGTGCGGTCGTAGAACGCGCCGGGTACCTCTTGCGTTGAGGTCACGCCGTCGGGTCGCAGCACGGTCAATTGGGTCTGGTAGCCGGATGCGTACGTACCGGTCTGAGTCACCAGGTAGGTGGTGTCTGCCACGGTCAGCGGTTGCCTGGCGTAGCCAGGAATGGGGTCACCGAGGGGCGTCAGGCCGTCTGGGCCCAACGTCGAGAGGTGAGTCTGGAAGCTGGATTCGTCGCCGCCTGTCTGCGACGTGACAAAGGTGGTGTCGCCGATAACGAACGCCTGGCTCACCAACCCGGATACCGCGTTGCTCCCGTCGGGAGTGCTATAGCTGCCGTCGGCGTGGATGACCGCGGCCAGATACGAGACGGTCTGATCGTCGGGGCTGCTGAACAGGTCGCCACGGTAGGCGAAGACGTAGGCGTTGCCGGTGCGGGCATCGACGAACGACAGCACCGGTATCGTGTCAGCCGGCAGCGCGAGCGCAGCGCGCTCGACGCCGGTGATCTGTTCGCTCACCGCGATCGGTGCGGTACTCGCCACACCGTCGGTTGCCACGACGGCGAACGTGAGCTTCACCGCCGCAGGCGAATTCGGCGCAAAGGAAGCAGCCAAGACCCGGGTGCGCGGGTTCGGCGTGAAGATCCATTCGCCGGTCTGTTCGTCCAGTTCGAAGGCGCCCAGTGTGGGATCCGGTCCGGTGCCCACGTGATAGGTCAGGGCCTTGTCATGGGTGACGTTGAAATGCCCACGGATCGTTCCGGTGACGGGATCGGTTTCGTCGATCGAGTACGGCTGTGTTTGGTCGATGACGGGCGGGTGGGCGTTGACCGTGATCGAGGTAGTACCCACCGCCGTGCCACCGTGGCCGTCTGCCACGGTGTAGCTGAAAGTATCTGCACCGTAATAATTTTCAGCAGGTGTGTAGGTGAATGAGCCGTCGGAGTTCAGGGCGAGGCTGCCGTGGCTGGGTGCTTGGGCCACCGTGACGCTCAGCGTGTCACCGTCGGCGTCGGTGTCATTGGTCAGCACATTGCCGGTGAGTTGGGTGTTCTCGGTGACCGCGAAGCTGTCGTTCACCGGGGAGGGGGAGTGGTTGACCGGTGTGGGCACGGGCACCCGCGCCCGGTGGATCGTCGCGGCCACGGGAGCTCCGATGACCGGAATCATGCCGACGACATCAACCGCCATGTCCTGGATTTCGTCGCCCATGTCTGCGGTGTCGCCGCGCATCGCCGCGAGGGTGAAGTCGGCGAAGTCCGACAACAGGCTCAATCCGTTGACGACCGTTCCCACACCGGGGACCCAGCCGACCGACATGTTGATGTCGGCGACGGCCTTCTCGCGAGCAACTTCGGCCTGCGAGTTCACAAGGGCGGCCGAACGCGCTGGCGATGTCGGGGTGTCGCGGCGGTTGGTGGCAGCCAGCGCCGCCGCCAGCACCTCGGCACTCGGCGCCCGGCCCGGGGTTTGGTCGCCCGACGGTTTGGACGCGACGGCGACGGGCCGCTTTGACTTCACGGACCCGAGTGCGTTGAGCGCGCGCGACGGTTGAACACGAGCGCTGACCCCGGTCTTCGGTGAGCCTGTCCGCGAGGGCGTGGTGGTCGCCTTCGGCCCGGGTGATGCCGATGAGGCTCGACCAGCCGAGGATCCACCTGCGGCAGCGCCAGAATCACTATCGGCCTGCGCGATCCCGGTTGTGCCGGCCAGCGCCGCACCGATTCCCACGGTGATGGCTCCGGCACCCAGCCACTGGAAGGGGATCAAGCGGTGGTTGTTCTGACGTGAGGCGCGTGCGCGCTTGTGTGACTGCTGCCCCGGCACGGACTCCCCCGAGTTACCTGTGAGATGACTGAAAGTTACTTGTGAACAATTTTCAGCACTATGTATAACAGGCAACTACGCGCGAGGGAGGCACACACAGCAAATAGATTCGCCGAGTCGGAACTGAGAGCCACGTTCACGCCGAATCGTCGCTCCGAGGTCTGGATGGGCTACAGGCGCCCTTCGCGGCGCAGCAGATCCGCCGCGCTGACCCCGCCGGCCCCGCCGCCACGACGCGGACGATCCTCGCCCTCTTTCTTGCCGCGCGAGTTCAGCTTCTCGGTCGCCACCTCGGAGTCGCCCTGATCGGGCCGGCTGACCGGGATCGCGCGGGTCTCCTCGGCGCTGATCGCGGGGGAGACGTCGTCAGCGACGTTCTTGTCGCGCTGAGTGGGGATCGCGGTGGTGGCATCCTCCGGCCCTGACATGGCTTGGGTCGGTTGTGCCGACGGCTGCTGCGGCGGGGTGGCACCCGGCTTGGTCATTCCCCGGGCGCTTCGCTCCTGCCCACCGGTACCCCGCAGCTCACCCAGCCACGACTCGATCTCCCGATCCGGCGCCGGTGGCGTGGGCGGGCGGGTGCTCTTGGCGGCCGAGGCAGCGGTGTTCACCGCGTTCTTGACGGCGTTCTTGGCCACCGAGAATCGCGTGGTCGGTGCTTCGGCGATTCCCCGGTCGCTGCGCTCCTGCCCGCCGGCGGCGATCTCGGTGCGGGCTTCGACCGGATCGGGCATCCGCGCGGTTCCGGCGGCTGACGGGGCTTCCTGCGGCGGTGGCGGGTTGCGGTACTCGGCGCGGCCGACGACACGCGGCATCGCGCGGCCCTCGACGGGATGGGTCGGGTCGTGCGCCGGGCGTCGGGCCTCGGCTGCCGATACCGGCGCACCGGCACCCACCAGGGCGGGATCCGGTTCCCGCACGATCGGCCGCTTGCGCTCGTCGGTCAGGTGGGTCTCCCCAAGGCCGATGCGCACCTGCAGGCGCTTCATCCAGCGCGGCGCCCACCAGCAGTCGTCGCCGAGCAGCTTCATGATGGCCGGGACCAGGAACATCCGGATGACGGTGGCGTCCAGCAGCAACGCGATCAACAGACCGAAGGCCAGATACTTCATCACCACCAGGTCGGAGAACGCGAACGCGGCGACCACCACGGCGAGTACCAGCGCGGCACCGGTGATGAGGCGGCCGGTGGTGGCCGTGCCGATCCGGATGGCCTCCGCGGTGGACAGGCCGCGCTCACGGGCCTCCACCATCCGGGACACCAGGAACACCTCGTAGTCCGTGGACAGACCCCAGATCACCGCGATGATCAGACCGATCATCGGGGCGAACAACGGCTGTGGCGTGTAATTCAACAGCCCTGAACCGTGTCCGCCCTCGACGAACATCCAGGTCAAAATGCCCATTGTGGAGCCCAGCGTCAATGCGCTCATCAATGCGGCCTTGATGGGAAGCACCACCGAGCCGAACGCCAGGAACATCAAGACGGTGGTGGTGAGCACCAGGATCAGCACCATCAGCGGCAGCTTGTCGAACAGCGTCAAAATGCTGTCCTGAGCCAGCGCCTGGGTACCGCCGACCAGGACCGTGGTGCCCCTGGGTGGGGTCAGCGCACGCAACTGCTCGATCTTCTGGGGTGCGGTACTGCTGTCTATCAGGCCGTTCTGGATCACCCGTACGGACGGATCCTTTGATCCGCCGTTCTGGGCCGAGCGCTCCTCCCACATCTTCGACGGGTCGTCGCTGCCGGCGAAGCCGGACACCGTCTGCGCTTCGGCACGCAGATCGTCGAGCTGCTGTTCGGTGACCGGTGAGCCGTTGTTGGTTTTGATGACCAGGGTCAGCGGTTCGGTACGGAAACTGGAGAACTCTTTGTCGAACTGCTCCTGCGCGCTGCGCACCGGGTTGTCCGGCGGCAGGTATTTCTCGCTGAGCCCGCCCAACGCCAGCTGCCCCATCGGGATGATGAGCAACGTCATGATGATCACGATGGGAGCGGCAAAAGCGATCGGCCGCTTCATCACCACATTGACCAGGCGGCCCCAGAATCCCTTTTCGACCTCCTCGCGGGTCTTGGTCTTCTGGGTTTTCTCGATGAACCAGTCGATGATCTTTCGCGAGAACGGCCAGTTGGCCAGGAACGGCACTCGGAGCAGAGTCCGCACCCCCAGGGCGTCGACGTTGGCCCCCAGAATTCCCAGGACCGCGGGCAGCACCGTGATCGACAGGAAGGCCGCGAGCAGCACCGAAGCGATGATCGCGTAGGTAATCGACCTCAGGAAGCCAAGTGGGATCAGCAGAAGCGGTAGTGAGGACGCCACGATGATGACCGAGGAGAACGCGACGGTGCGGCCCGACGTCATCACCGACCGGCGTACCGCCGCTTCGACGTCGTAACCTTCGGCGAGTTCCTCTCGGAACCTGCTGACGACGAACAATCCGTAGTCGATGGCTATGCCGAAGCCCATCATCGTCACGACGGGTTGGGCGAAGAAGTGCACCGGTCCGAACTCGGCAGTCAGCCGGAGGATGCCGAGCGCCCCGCCGATGGTGAGGCCGCCGATGATGGCGGGCAACGCGGCCGCGACGGCGCCGCCGAAGACGAAGAACAGGACCACCGCCACCAGTGGGACGATCGCGATTTCGGCGCGGGCCTGGTCGGTGCCGATGGTCCCGGTGAGCTCGCTGGCCAGCGGATTGAGGCCGGCGAGTTGGATGGTGCCGCCGTTGACCTTCTTGAGCGCCGGCTCGATGGTCTGATAGTTCTTCAGGATCGTGTCGTCGTCGTCGCCCTTGAGCGGGATGCTGATGAAGGTATGACGTAGATCCGCCGTCTTCATCTGATTGACGGTCGGGTCGGTGGTGTCGGGGGCTTTCAGCCAGCCGACCCAGCCCACGATCTGATCGGGATAGTCCTTGACCACCTGGTCGAGCTCATCGGTGACTGTCTTCTGCCAGTTCTTGTCGGTCACCTTCTCGTCGCCCGGCGGCGTCAGGATGGCGACCACGTGGCTGGTGCGGTCACGGCCGTACACCTCGTCGGCGAGGGTCGACGCCCGCACCGACTCGCTGCTGTTGTCGTAAAAACCGCTCTGGGTGACGTGCTTGCCCAACGAGGCCCCGTAAACGGCGCCACCGAGGCATAGCGCGACCATGACCGCGATGACTATGTATCGATGTCGATACACAGTTCGACCCCACCAGGCGAACACCTAAGCTCCTAACCAAATCTTCTGCGACCTGCGCATCGGTTTCTCCTACTCAGACGCGCGATGTCAGTAATGAGGACAGCGGCCGGAACGGTTGTAGCCATGCCCCCTGCTCTGGGAGCGAATCTAGGCCGATTCGCGGCAGCGGCTCTCGGAAAACACCAGGAATGTCCTCCAGGTCGACAAACTCCAAGGTATCCGACGCTAACGCCCAGCTGGCATGTTCGCGAAATCCGAGCACGTAGGCGGGGGTGCCGGCCTTGGCGATTTCCTCCAGCGGCGCGCGGAACGCCTGTCCGTCAGCCGAGGCGACCAGCACGGCGGCCAGACCTTCGGTGCGACGCATCTCGATGTGGGCCAGCATGTCGGAGTCGACGTCGCTGTCCTCGTCGATCTTGGGCTTGGCGAACACCGCGAAGCCCACGTTGCGCAAGGCTTCCACCCAGGGGCGGACGACGTCCGCGCTGCCGGGCGCGATGTTGGTGAACACCGTCGCCTCCGGTTCCACCGAGACTTCCGGATGGCCGGCCGACAATTCGGCGGTGCGGTTCAGGAGCCAGCGGCCCAGCGCGTCGAATCGCGGCCGGTGCGCGGCCGTCGGTCGACCGCCGAGGATCGACCCCAGGCCCATGTCCAGGTTGGGCGCGTCCCAGACCAGAAGCACCCGCTGGATCGGCGGACTCACCGGCTGATCCCCGCTGTCCGGCAGTGCGGGCGCCGTCGCGTCTTCGATCACACTCATCGTTGCCTCAACCACAGAAGTTCGGCCACCGCGCTGCCCGCCTCAGCGGCCTTCGTCTCGTATTTGGTCGTCGGGCGCTGCACCGAGATCGGCAGCTCGTCACCGGGCTGTACGCGGCGCAGCAGGGGTTCGGCATCACCGGCCTCGGCGATCTGCTCGGCGTAGCCGGCGTGGTCGGTCGCGGCGTGGAGCACGCCACCCGGCCGCAGCCGGTCGGCGATCAGTGAGATCGTGGCCGGCTGCAGCAGCCGTCGCTTGTGGTGCCGTGATTTCGGCCACGGGTCGGGGAAGAACACCCGGACCCCGGTGAGCGAGCCGGGGCCGAACATGTTCTCCAACACGTCGAGCGCGTCGCCGCGGACCAGCCGGATGTTGGACACACCTTCGCGGCCGACAGCGCTGAGCAGCTGAGCCAGGCCGCGCTTGTAGACCTCGACCGCGACGACGTCGATGTCCGGTTCGGCCATCGCCATCGCCAGCGTCGACGTGCCGGTTCCGCAGCCGATCTCCAGCACGACGGGCGCCTGTCTACCGAACCACGCCGTGGTGTCCAGCAGCCCCGCAGGCTTCGCCGGGGTGAATCCCTGGTCGCTGCGCTCCTGCCCGTCGACCTCACGTGCCATGGTGCCCATCTCGGGCCACAGCCGGTCCCACGCGTCCTGCTGTGCGTCGGTCAGGGTCGAGCGCCGCGAACGAAAGCTGGTGATCCGGGGATAGGGATGCGCCGGCCAGGCATCGGGCGTGGCTGAGCCACCGTGGCGCTGCGCATGCATCCGTCCATGGTCGCTCATGAATAGAGGTGTACCCGCTCCGTGGTGCATATTGATACCCAACAGTTGCCTTCTCCTGGTAGTGGCTCGCGCCACACGCCCGCTGATGCCAGCATGTCCGATGTGGTGGGGCTGCCGGTGCGGGTCAGGGTGGTCGGCAGGCCCGGGTGCGGCCGGCGCACGGTGACCCGCGTGCTGCATGGGGCCGGTGTGGCGGTGCTGGCGCCGACCGAGGCTGCCGACCTGGACGTTCACGTGTTCGCCGAGACGCTGAAGCCCGAAGATCGGCGCGCGCTGACCACCTCGCCGCGGCCCGTCATCGCGGTCCTCAACAAAGCGGACCTGACCGGATTCGGCGGTCGCGGGCCGGTCGCGGCGGCCGCCGAGCGCTGCCGGCTGCTCGGCGATCGCGTGGGTGTGCCGGTCTATCCCCTGGCGGGACTGGCCGCGGCCGCCGCGGTGGACGACCGGATCCTGGACGACGAACTGCTCGGCGCGCTGCGGACGTTGACGGCCGACCCGGCCGACCTGGGTTCCACTGACCGGTTCGCGGCCGGTGAGCATCGGCTGCCCACTGCGGTGCGGCAGCGACTGCTCGTCGACCTCGATCTGTTCGGTATCGCGCACGCGGTGCTGGCGCTGCGCAACGGCGCGGATCGAGCCGGAGTGATCGCGGCGCTGCGCCAGGCGAGCGCGCTGGACGGACTGCTCGCCGGGCTCGCGGCGGCCGCGGCACCGGTGCGCTACCGCCGGTTGATCGAGGAGTTCGCCGATTCGGCGGCCGACGAGGTCGTCGCCGCCAGGATGGCCGCGGCGATCGAGGTGGTGCAGGCCACGGGGATGACCGTCGATGCCGGCGTCAGCGCCCACGCCCACCTGCGGCGCGCTGTTGTCTGGCAGCGGTATTCACGCGGGCCGGTGTCGCGGCTGCACAGCCGCTGCGGTGCCGACATCGCCCGCGGCTCGCTGCGGCTGTGGGAACGCGCGGGCGGCGTGCCGGAACCGGTGGAGCTGACGCCGTGACCGACGTCGAGTCCCTGGTGGCGCAGATCGATGCGGCCCTGCCGATGCCCTCGATCGTGCGGCGCGACGTGGTGCTGGTGGCCGGTCCGTGGCTGAGCGGGACCAGCAGTGTGGTCACCGCTCTGCGGGAGCGGTTGCCCGAACACACCGTGGTCGAAGCCGACGAGCTGGCTGCCGGCCAGGCGCCCGCCGCGGTGGTGTTCGTGGTCTCGGCCACCGCGCCGCTCACCGAGTCGGACTGTGCGCTGCTGGACGCCATAGCTGCCGACACCGCTGCGGTCATCGGGGTGGTGGCCAAGATCGACGTCCATCGCACCTGGCGTGATGTGCTCGATGCCGACCGTGCGCTGCTGGCGCAGCGGGCGCCCCGTTACCGCGACATGCCGTGGGTCGGCACGGCCGCCGCGCCCGATTTGGGCGCACCCGTCATCGACGAGCTCGTCACCGCGCTGCGCGAGACGCTCACCGACGAGACCCGAGATCGACGAAATCGCTTGCAAGCCTTGAAGAATCGGCTGTTGACGGTGCATCGGCGGCTGGAGCTCGACGTCGCAGGGGCCGGCCGGGAGGCACGGCTGGCCGCCCTGCGCACCGAGCGCACCGCGGCGTTGCACCGGTACCGGGTGGACAAGTCGCAGCGGTCCATCGCGCTGCGCGCCCAGGTTCAGCACGCCCGCGTTGCGCTGACCTATTTCGCCCGCAACCGGTGCGCCTCGGTGCGAACGGAGTTACAAGAAGACCTGGCAGGCGTGAGCCGGCGCGGCCTCGCCCATTTCCCCGACGAGGTGCGGCGCCGGGCGGCCGAGGTGGCCGACGACGTCGCCGCCGGCGTCGCCCGGCAGCTGGCCGACGTCGGCGAGGAGCTGGGTCTGGCGGTCGAGCCGGTGGACTCCCGTCCCGCGGTCGCGGTGGGCACCGCGCCGTCGCGGGCCCGCGGCGCGGAGACCCGATTGATGCTGCTGCTGGGCGGCGGCTTCGGTGTCGGGGTGGCGTTGACCCTGAGCCGGGTGTTCGCCGGCCTGGCGCCGCAGTGGGCGGTCGGCGGCACACTCGGCGGCGCCGTCATCGGGGTCGCCCTGACCGTGTGGGTGGTCGGGGTCCGCGGCCTCTTGCATGACCGGGCGGTCCTCGACCGGTGGGTGGTGGAGGTCGTCGGCAGGCAGCGCACCGCGCTGGAGGCATGGGTGGCCACCCGAGTGGTGGCGGCCGAGGCGTCACTGGGCCGTGCGGCCGCCGAACGTGACGCCGCAGACCGCGCCCGAACCGGCGACACCATTGCCCGCATCGACCGCGAGATCCGCGAACATACGACCGCCGGCGCCCGCGCGGTCGCGGCCCGCGCCCGGCATGTCCCAGTGATTGAGAGTGCGATGGCTGCGGTCCGCGATGAACTCGACGCGCTGAATACAGCCAAACAGGCCAATTAGTGGGCTTCTGAATCGTTCCTGTGAGTGATCGGACATAATCCCGATTAACCGCGGGTATCTCACCCGCGTTAACCTATTTTTCAGGGAGGACCGTGTCTCGGCGCGGAATCCGGCCTGCGTCCTGGCCATAAAAATAAGCAGGAGATTGACAGCGATGACTTCAGCGACCATCCCCGGTCTGGATAACGCACCGACCAAGCATCAGGGCCTGCTCGCTTGGGTCCAGGAAGTCGCCGAACTCACGCAGCCCGACCGGGTGGTCTTCGCAGACGGCTCCGAAGAGGAGTACACGCGGTTGTGCGACGAGCTCGTCGCCGCCGGAACCTTCACCAAGCTGAGCGACTCCGAGGAGCCGAGCTCCTATCTCGCGCGTTCGGCGCCGTCGGACGTGGCCCGCGTCGAGTCACGCACGTTCATCTGCTCGGAGCGGGAGATCGACGCCGGCCCCACGAACAACTGGATGGACCCGGCCGAGATGCGCGGCCTCATGACCGACCTGTACCGCGGCTCGATGCGCGGCCGCACCATGTATGTGGTGCCGTTCTGCATGGGCCCGCTCGGTGCCGATGACCCCAAGCTCGGCGTCGAGATCACCGACTCCGAATATGTGGTCGTCTCGATGCGGACGATGACGCGGATGGGCAAGGCCGCGCTGGAGAAGATCGGCGACGACGGATTTTTCGTCAAGGCGCTGCACTCACTCGGTGCGCCGCTCGCGCCGGGCGAAGAGGACGTGCCGTGGCCGTGCAACGACACCAAATACATCACCCACTTCCCGGAGACCCGCGAGATCTGGAGCTTCGGTTCGGGTTACGGCGGCAACGCGCTGCTGGGCAAGAAGTGCTACTCGCTGCGCATCGCCTCGGCCATGGCACACGACGAGGGCTGGCTGGCCGAGCACATGCTGATCCTCAAACTGATCTCCCCGGAGAACAAGGCGTACTTCGTCGCCGCCGCGTTCCCGTCGGCGTGTGGCAAGACCAATCTCGCGATGCTGCAGCCGACCATCCCGGGCTGGCGCGCCGAGACCGTCGGTGACGACATCGCCTGGATGCGGTTCGGCAAGGACGGCCGGCTGTACGCCACCAACCCGGAGTTCGGCTTCTTCGGGGTCGCGCCGGGTACCAACTGGAGCTCGAACCCGAACGCGATGAAGACCGTCGCGGCAGGCAACACCGTCTTCACCAACGTCGCGCTCACCGATGACGGCGGCGTGTGGTGGGAGGGCCTTGAAGGCGACCCGCAGCACCTGATCGACTGGAAGGGCAACGATTGGACGCCGGCCTCGGATGAGAAGGCTGCGCACCCGAACTCGCGCTACTGCACCCCGATGTCGCAGTGCCCGACGCTGGCCCCCGAGTGGGACGACCCGCAGGGCGTGCCGATCTCGGCCATCCTGTTCGGCGGCCGTCGTAAGACCACGGTGCCGCTGGTGACGCAGGCCCGCGATTGGCAGCACGGCGTGTTCATCGGCGCGACGCTCGGCTCCGAGCAGACCGCCGCCGCCGAGGGCAAGGTCGGCACCGTCCGTCGTGACCCGATGGCCATGCTGCCGTTCCTCGGCTACAACGTCGGCGACTACTTCGCGCACTGGATCAACCTCGGCAAGAACGCCGACGAGTCGAAGATGCCGAAGATCTTCTTCGTCAACTGGTTCCGCCGCGGCGACGACGGGCGCTTCCTGTGGCCGGGCTTCGGCGAGAACAGCCGGGTGATGAAGTGGATCATCGAGCGGGTCGAGGGCAAGGCCAACGGCTCCACCACGCCGATCGGCATCGTGCCGAGCGCGGGCGACCTGGACCTCGAGGGCCTGGACGCCGATCCGGCCGACGTCAACGAGGCACTGGCGGTCAACGTCCAGGAATGGCGCGACGAGCTCCCGCAGATCGAGGAGTGGTTCGAGTTCGTCGGGGAGAAGCTGCCGACCGGGGTCAAGGACGAGTTCGAGGCGCTCAAGCAGCGCCTTGCCGAAGCCGACTAACTTCCGTTACGGCCAGCTCGGCCCCTGACCCCAGCTAATATCCGTTCGGTGGGGGTCCCGTCGGCGGATGCGCCGGCGCCGGCGCGGAATGCGCCAGCGCCCGCCCAGTCGTGGTGGCGCCGGATCGCCACCGTCGGCGTCATTCTCGCCATCTATATCGGGTCGGTGGCGGGCTACTTCTGGATCGACAGCTCGGCGCACTCGCTGAAGCCCACCAATCTGGACACCGCCAACGAGACCGTTGTCCTGTTGGAGCTCACGGCCATTCATCCACTCGACAATCGGGTGGATGTCGAGGTTCTGGTGATACCGCAGAAGGGCTTCTTGGATCCCGAGTTCGGCAACCTCACCACCGACATGGTGGTGCGGCTGTGTCCGTGCATCGAGTTCGGGGAGCTGACCTTCCCCAAGGGTCAGGTCCCCAAAGTCGCCAAGACATCGCTATTGGCCACCGGCGACGCCGACAGGTGGCCGTTCGACAGGTACACCACCGACACCATCGGCGCCGACGTGTATGTCGGGTCGGGCGACCAGCGGCGTTATGTGCCTGCCCGGGTGGAAGTGAGCGGATCGCTGTACGGCTGGGATGTTCGCAGCGATCGGACGGGGCCCGCCACCCACTCCGGCGGCGCCGACGACAACGCGACCGTCACGTTCTCCCGATCGCGCGGCCCGCTGGCCCTGATCTTCGGGATCTGCCTGGTGCTGCTGATGCTGCCGGCGCTGGCGCTGTACGCCGCGATCGAAATGCTGCTGGGCAAGAAGAAATTCCAGCCGCCGTTCTCGACGTGGTTCGCCGCGATGCTCTTCGCGGTGGTCCCGATCCGCAACGTTCTGCCCGGCGATCCGCCGCCGGGGTCCTGGATCGACGAGGCACTGGTCTTCTGGGTGTTGGTGGCGTTGGTCGCGGCGCTGGTCATCTACCTGGTGTCCTGGGCTCGGCACAGCGACTGACTAGCGGCACCTAGTTGACGCCTGTCAATTCGGGCTGTCGTACAGTGCTCCCATGCAGATCCGCGAGCATGCGCAGGCCACTCCCGACAAGCCGGCAGTCATCCTGTATCCGTCCGGGAAAACCGTCACGTTCGGCGAGATGGAAGCCCGGGCCAACCAGCTGGCACACCTGTTCCGGCAGGCCGGGCTGCGTGAGGGCGACTCCGTCGCGATCCTCATCGAGAACAACGAACACTTCCACACCGTGTTGTGGGCGGCGCGGCGTTCCGGGCTCTACTACGTGCCGATCAACACGCACCTGACGGCGGCCGAAGCCGCGTACATCATCGACAACAGCGAGGCCAAGGCCGTCGTCGGCTCGGCCGGGCTGACGGACACCCTCGCCGGGCTCGCCGCGGAGCTGCCGGCGATGCCGCCGCTGCTCATCATCACCGACGGTGAGCTCGACGGCTGGCGCAGCTACCCGGAATGCGTTGCAGACCAGCCGGTTACGCCGATCGACGACGAGATCGAAGGCGACCTGCTGCAGTACTCGTCGGGAACGACGGGGCGCCCCAAGGGAATCAAGCGCGAGCTTCCGCACCTGCCGCCCACCGAGGTGCCCGGCATGATGGCCGGACTCATCGGATTCTGGATGAACCCCGATGCGGTCTACATCAGCCCCGCCCCGCTGTATCACACCGCTCCCTCGGTGTGGTCGATGCAGACGCTGGCGGCGGGTATCACCACCGTGGTGCTGGAGAAGTTCGACGCGCAGGGCTGCCTGGACGCGATTGCGCGCCACAAGGTCACCCACGGCCAGTTCGTCCCGGTGATGTTCACCCGGATGCTGAAACTGCCTGAAGATGTCCGTAATTCGTACGACATCTCGAGTCTGCAGCGGGTCATGCACGCGGCGGCACCCTGCCCGGTCGAGATCAAGAAGCAGATGATCGATTGGTGGGGCCCGATCGTCGACGAGTACTACGCCTCGTCCGAGGCCATCGGGTCGACGTTGATCTTCGCCGAGGACTGGCTCACCCACCCGGGGTCGGTCGGCAAGCCGATGATGGGCGGACTGCACATCCTCGACGAGGACGGCAACGAGCTGCCGCCCGGCCAGGCGGGGGAGATCTATTTCGAAGGCGGCATGGACTTCGAGTACCTCAACGACGCCGAGAAGACCGCCAAGTCGCGCGACAGCCACGGCTGGAAGACGGTCGGCGACATCGGTTATCTGGACGAGGAGGGTTACCTCTACCTCACCGATCGCCGACACCACATGATCATCTCGGGCGGGGTGAACATCTATCCGCAGGAAGCCGAGAACATGCTCGTCACGCACCCGAAGGTGATGGACGCCGCGGTGTTCGGCGTGCCCGACGAGGAGATGGGCCAAAGCGTCAAGGGCGTGGTCCAGCTGGTCGACTCCGCGGACGCGACGGAGGAATTCGCCGCCGAGCTGCTGGCGTGGTTGCGTGATCGGCTCTCGCACTACAAGTGTCCGCGGTCGATCTCGTTCGAGTCCGAGCTGCCCCGCACCGACACCGGCAAGCTGTACAAGCAGGAACTGATCGTCAAGTACTCGCCCGCGCCGACCGGCTAGATGCGTCTCGTCGACCTGTCCGACCCGCCGCCGATCGGGGTCACCGGTCCGCCGGGCGTCGTCGTTGCGGTCGGCGAGCCGTCGACGCCCGAGGGTGAATTCTGGCTTGACACAGCCACCTTCGCCTTGGCCGAGAAGGAGCAGGAAGACCGCCGCTACGTCGCGGTGGAGTCGGTGAGCGACACCGTGGCCCTGCTTCGGGACCGTTGCCGGCACTGGCCGCACGCCAGCGCTGTCTGCGACGACGTGTTGCGGTCGGTCGACGTGACCGGCCCGGCGCTCCCCGGCATCATCACCGAGTCGCTGGCGTACTCGACGCTGCAGTCCGGGCCGGAGTTCGCCCGTTGGCTTGACTCGCGGGGTCCGGCGTCGCTGCCTGACATCGCCGACCCGGTGCTCGCCGAGCGTGACGGCGGTACGCTGCGTATCCGATTCAACCGGCCGCAGCGGCACAACGCGTTCAGCACCGACGCCCGGGCGCTGTTGCTGGAGGCGCTGACCGTCGCGCTACTCGATGACACCGTCACCGAGATGGTGCTCAGCGGCAACGGCGCATCTTTCTGCAGCGGTGGGGATCTCGGCGAATTCGGCACCTTCGCCGACCCGGCTTCGGCGCATCTGGCACGGACCCGGCACAGCCCGGCCTTGGCGCTCGACGAGCTGAGCCGGCGCCTCGGCCGGGCCTGCCGGGCCGACATCCACGGTCGCGTTCTCGGCAGCGGACTGGAGATGGCGTCGTTCTGCGGCTGGGTGAGCTGCCATCCCGACGCGGTGCTGGGGCTGCCGGAGCTGACGCTGGGCCTGATTCCCGGCGCCGGTGGAACCGTGAGCATCACCCGGCGAATCGGGCGTTGGCGCACAGCCTATTTGGTGCTGTCCGGCCGGACCGTCGATCCGGCTACCGCGCTGGCGTGGGGTCTGGTCGACGAGGTCGCCTAGCCGGAGCGGCGTAGCGTGACTCGGTAGGTGTACTGCTCGGGCAGGAAGTGGCTGACCGACAGCTCCACCGGGGTGCCGGTGGTGTCGGAGTAAAGCCGGTCCACCCGCAGCATCGGATGGTCTCGCTCGCAGCCGAGCGCCTCGGCGACCAGCTCGTCGGCGGGTGCAACCGTGATCGACTGGGCCGCTTCGGCTATCGGCTGATCCAGGTGCGGTTCCAGGACACCGATCACGGTGTCGGTGCCGACCGCGCCGTCGGCCAGCTCCGGGGAGTCGAACACCAGCCGGGCGATGTGCTCCGGTAAGTGCACCGTGGTCACCACGAACGGAATCTCATCATGGACACGCCGGAACACCACGGTATAGACCACGTCGTGCTCCAGGCGCAGCCGGCTGGCCGCCGTCACGTCGACGCGGCGCGAAAGTCCCTGCAGCACTTCCATACTGGTGTCCTCGGACAGGCTCATCAGGTCCTCGATCGAACCGAGCTGCCGTAGATATCCCCGGGTCGCTGCGCTCCTGCCCGCCGGAAGATATCCCCGGTTGGCGTACGTGCCGCGGCCGGGCACCCGGTACACCACACCTTCGGCCACCAGATCCTGAAATGCGCGGCGGACCGTCTGCCGGGACAGCCCATGCTCGGCGACCAGCTCCGACTCCGTCGGCATCCGCACGCCGTCAGGATAGGCCCCGGCCGCGATCTCGTCGCGAAGCCGTTGCCGCAGAACCTGATACGCGGGTTCGGGTTTCATGGCCGGTCAGATGCCTCCGCGCGCGACGAGCTGACCCGCGATCACGTTGCGCTGGATCTCATTGGTGCCCTCACCGACGATCATCAGCGGCGCGTCACGGAAGTACCGTTCGACGTCGTATTCGGTCGAGTAGCCGTAGCCGCCGTGGATACGCACCGCGTTCAGCGCGATCTCCATCGCCACCTCGGAGGCGAACAACTTCGCCATCCCGGCCTCCATGTCGCACCGCTCCCCACTGTCGTACCGTTCGGCGGCGTAGCGGGTGAGCTGACGGGCGGCAGTCAGCTTGGTGGCCATGTCAGCCAGGTAGTTGCCGACTGACTGGTGCTTCCAGATGGGTTGTCCGAAGCTCTCCCGGTCCTGGGCGTAGGCCAGCGCGTCCTCCAAGGCCGCGGTAGCCACGCCGAGGGCACGCGAGGCGACCTGAATACGGCCGGTCTCAAGGCCTTTCATCATCTGGCCGAAACCGCGTCCGGGCGCACCACCCAGGATCGACGTGGCCGGCACCCGGCAGTCGTCGAAGGCCAGCTCGCAGGACTCCACGCCCTTGTAGCCGAGCTTCGGTAGGTCACGAGAGATCGTCAGCCCGGCGGTGGGCGACTCGACGAGCACCACCGAGATGCCCTTGTGGCGCGGCGTGGCCTGCGGATCGGTCTTGCACAACAGTGCGATCAGACCCGACCGGCGGGCGTTGGAGATCCACGTCTTGGCTCCGTTGATCACCAGGTCGTCGCCGTCGGCGCGGGCGACGCACGCCATGTTCTGCAGATCCGAACCGCCGCCCGGCTCGGTCAGCGCCATCGTCGCGCGCACCTCACCCGTGGCCATCCTCGGCAGGTAGGTCTGCTTCTGCTCCTCGGTGCCGAAGATCTCCAGCAGCTTGGCCACCACGGTGTGCCCGCCCATCGCGCCGGCCAGGCTCATCCAGCCGCGGGCGAGTCCCTGGGTGACCTCGACGTAGCAGGGCATCGACACCGGGTTGCCGCCGTACTGTTCGCTGATCGCGAGGCCGTAGATCCCGATCTGCTTCATCTGCTCGATCCATGCCTCGGGGTAAGTGTTGGCGTGCTCGACCTCGCGAACCGAAGGCTTGACGTCGCGGTCGATGAACGCCCGCACCGTCTCCACCAGCATGGTCTCTTCGTCGTTGAGTGCAGTGCTCACGTGGGCCGCTCCAAGAAGTCGTGAAATGTACGGCCATATTGACATGCAGGGCGAGGAAGCACCAGGATGAGCGACTGTGACTTTGTACGGCCATATTGGTGGAGGCGAGTCAGGCGGACCGTATTTCGATGATCTGGTGGTCGGCCAGGTCTTCGACTGGGCACCGTCGATGACGCTGACCTCGGGTGCCGCCGCCAGCCATCAGGCCATCGTCGGCGATCGGTTGCGGTTGTCCCTGGACGCCGGGCTGGCGTATGCCGTGGTGGGTAGCACCGCTGAGCTGGCCCATCCGGGGCTGGTGTGTGACGTCGCGATCGGCCAGAGCACGCTGGCCACCCAGCGGGTCAAGGCCAACCTGTTCTACCGGGGGCTGACGTTCTACCGCTATCCGGTCATCGGCGACACCATCTTCACGCGGACCGAGGTGGTCGGGCTGCGGCAGAACAGCGCCAAGCCCGGACGGGCGGCGACGGGACTGGCGGCGCTGCGGATGACCACCATCGACCAGGTCGGCCGGCTGGTCCTGGATTTCTACCGGTGCGCGATGCTGCCGATGAGCCCGAACGCCCTGGACACCGGGCACGCCGACGACCTGTCGGTGATCGGCGCCGAGTTGCCCGCGCCGCCGCAGCCGACAGCCGACTGGAACGCGGTGGCGTTCCGCGAGCGGGTTCCCGGCCCGCACTTCTACCCTGACATGGCCGGTTCGGTTCTGCGCAGCACCGGCGACGTGGTGAGCTCCGCGCCGGAGCTGGCCCGGCTGACCCTGAACATCGCTGCCACCCATCATGATTCGCGGGTGGGTGGCCGGCGCCTGGTGTACGGCGGGCACACCATCGGGCTGGCGTTGGCCCAGGCCGGTCAGCTGCTGCCGAATCTCGCGACGGTGCTGGGGTGGGCGTCGTGCGACCACACCGGTCCGGTGCACGAGGGCGACACGCTGTACAGCGACCTGCACATCGAGGCGGCCGATCCGCTGCCCGGCGACCGGGGCGGGGTGCTCACCCTGCGTTCGGTGGTCTATGCCGTCGCCGACGAGGGCGACGACCGGCAGGTGTTGGACTGGCGGTTCACCGCCCTGCATTTCTGATCCGAGAGACAAAACCCGAACGCAGTCCCGGCCGTCACCTATCTCGATACCGAGATCGATCCGGCTGTTGTCGCAGGATCTCTGCGGGGGCCGTCCGGCGCGCGCGACAATGGTCGGGTGAGCGACGCCGGCGCCGACTGGGCCAACAGTGGCCTGGCCTGGTTGACCGGCCGGTCTGACGGTCCGCCGGACCACTCCCGGGCGGCAATGCTGACCCGGGCCGACGCCGTCGCCGCCGAGCTGACTCATCTCCTGGGCATCCCGGTCGATGTCGCCACCATCCTCACCGGACGGGCCGCTCTGCTCGGCCTGCATCGCAACGGCCGCGTCTCGGCCGGCGGGGCCACCCACCTCATGCCGACCCGGGACGGCTGGTGGGCCCTGACCCTGTCGCGCGCCGACGACATCGAGGCCGTCCCCGCTCTCGTTGAAGCCGACTCGGTGCCCGACCTGTGGTCCGCGGTCCAGGAGTGGGCCGCCTGTCGTCGCGGCGACGAGGTTCTCGACCGGGCCACGTTGTTGGACCTGCCCGCCGCCCGCCTCGGCGAGACGACGCCGGCGGCGCCGGTGGTGCGAACTTCGGGGCCGCGCACCGGACCCCGCACGGCACAAGGCCTATTGGTCGCCGACCTGTCGTCGATGTGGGCTGGCCCGCTGTGTGGTCGGCTCCTCGCGACGGCGGGGGCCACCGTCGTCAAGGTGGAGAGCCCGAGCCGCCCCGACGGCACCCGCTCCGGGAACGCGGCCTTTTTTGATTGGATGAATCACGGAAAGCTGTCCTACGCAGTTGATTTCGACGGCGGGAGCCTGCGCGCACTGCTGGCGGCCGCGGACGTCGTGATCGAAGGCTCACGGCCCGGTGTGCTGCAGCGGCGGGGCCTGAGCTCCGAGTCGCTGCCCGGCCCGGCCGGCCGGGTCTGGCTTCGTATCACCGGTCATGGGTCGCAGTCGCAGCGTCCCGCCTTCGGTGACGACGCTGCTGTCGCGGGGGGACTGGTCGGCACCAGCTCGAACGACCCGGTGTTCTGCGCCGACGCCATCGCCGACCCGCTGACCGGTCTGGAAGCCGCACTGGCCGTTGCCCGTTCGCTGCGCCGTGGTGGCGGTGAGACCCTCGACGTGGCGATGGCCGCCGTCGCGGCCACATACGCGGCCTTGCCCACCGGGCCGTCGCTGTCACCGATCCAGGTGCGGCAGCCTCATGCTCCGCCGCCCAGCCCGCCGGCATCGGCGCTGGGCGCAGACAACGCCGCGGTGGAAGCACTTGTCCAGCAGCGGAACTCGGTGCCATGCTGATCCAGCGAGCCCACCTGTTGGACGGGCGAATAGTCGACATCAGGGTAGCCGCCGCCATCGACGAGATCGCCGACTCGTTGACCCCCCGCCGCGGTGAGGACACCTTCGACGCCGCGGGCGGCACCGTTGTCCCGGGCCTGCACGATCACCACGTACACCTGCGGGCCGCGGCTGCGGCGCTGGACTCCGTGCAGGTCGGCCCGGCGCTGGTCCATAGCCGTGCGGAATTCGCCGCCGTGCTCGCCGCCGCGCCGGTCGGCGAGGACGGCTGGATCCGGGCCGTCGGCTACCACGAGTCGGCCGCGGGCCCACTGGACCGCAGTCTGCTCGACGAGCTCACTCCTGCTGTGCCGGTACGCATTCAACATCGCAGTGGCGTGCTGTGGTACCTCAATTCCGCGGGCCTTTCCGCGGTGGGTTTGCCCGATCATCCCGACGGCAGGCTGCGCAGCTACGACAACTGGTCGGATGCGGTTGCGCGCCGCGACACATCGCTGGCCACGGTCAGCAGGCGGCTTCTCGGCTATGGCGTCACCGGCGTCACCGATGCCACCCCAAACCTCGGCGCCGACGACATCATCACCCTGACCGAGGAACACCGGCACGGCGGGTTGCGTCAGACCGTGCATTGGCTGGCGCCGGGAAAGCGCATCCTGCATGATGATTCGCTCGATCTCGAGGAACTCGCCGGGTGGATCGCCGCACAGCACCGCGACAACAGAGCTGTCGCCCTGCACTGTGTGACGGCGGCCCAGCTGGTGGTCACACTGGCGGCGCTGCGGGTGGCGGGCACCCACCCCGACGACCGGATCGAGCACGCGGCGGTGGTTCCCGACGACGCTCTCGCCGACCTCGCCGACATCGGTGTGCTGGTGGTGACCCAGCCGAACTTCGTCGCCGAACGTGGTGATCAGTACCTGATCGAGGTCGACGCCGCTGACCAGCCCGCACTGTGGCGACTGGCATCACTGCACCACGCTGGGGTACGGGTGGCCCTGTCGACGGACCAGCCGTTCGGTGATGCCGACCCGTGGGCCTGCATGCGCGCCGCGGTGCACCGCACCACCAAGACCGGGGCGGTGCTGAATGCAGACGAATGCGTCTCGGCCGCAACGGCACTGACGCTGTTCACCGGGCATGCCGAGCGCCCCGACGTGCCCAGGACCGTCGAACCGGGGCAGTCCGGTGACCTGTGCGTGCTGAGCGCAGCGCCCGCCGAGGTGCTCGACGCTCTCGACGCCGAACTCGTGACCGCCACCGTCATCGGCGGCCACCTGCACTAGCCGAACGGTCGGTGTCGGAGTAGTCGTGCGCCGGCGGCGGTCGGCGATCGTGGTGAGGAACCGTTAACACGGAGCGCCGGTCTGGGTAACGCGATCGAAACGGCCGCCGCCTCTAATAGCTGACATGCGTTGTATACAGGACACAACTGGTCGGCTGACCGTTGTCGAGTGGCAGGGTGTAGCCCCCGATCACGCATTCGAGCACCTTGACGGGGTACTGAGCCGACGCCTGCACATCGCGGCCGGTAGTAGTCGCCCGTGCTGCGGGGCACAGACCGAACTGGTCGCGGTGGACAGCGCCGACAGCACCCTGCCGGCTGGAATGCGTGAGGTCCTCGCTGAGCTGGTGCCCGGTAGCGCAGTTGCTTCCACGGATTTAGCAGAAGTCGTAGGCGGCTGGATCGCGGCGCCGGGCGTGAACATTCGCGTCCGCGCGGTCGCCGACCTCGGCGGCCCGGCGATCGCCATCAGCTACGACGATGCGGCGGCGCTACTGGCAGCGGACCGCGACAGTCGGTTCGTCGTGCGCACCGTCGCCGTGCTGGCCGGGGCACAGGAGCACACACCTCCGGGGTGGCGCCTCGTTGCTGTCGATGCGGAGTCGGTGGGCCTGCGAACCAGCTCGGCTGCCGGACACCGCGCGGGATGTGCGGCATGAGCGACACCCTCGTCCTGACCCACGGCTGTTCGCTGTCCAACCTTCCGCTGTTCGTTGCAGTCGGCGAAGGCTTCTTTGCTGACGAGGGGCTGCGGGTGGAAGCGCCCTACTTCGACGACATCACTTCCACCGCAGAGCTTCTCGCCACCGGCGTCGCCGATCTCGGAACCGCAGGCTTCACCCAGCCGCTCATCGACTCGTGCCGACCCGACCCGCCGATCCTGGTGGCCGGCAGCGGGTTGATGGGGGTCTTCGTGCTCACCCGCGAGCCGATCCCAGACGCCGCAGAGCTGGCCGGTGCACCGGTCGGCACCTTCCGCACCGACCCGATGGAGGTGCTGCTGCACGACGTCCTGGCCGCCGCCGGCCTGGCCATGACCGACGTCGAGATCCGCTATTTCGAGGTCCTCGACGAGGCCATCGAAGCGTTCCAGGCAGGTGAGCTGGCCGCGCTGACGCTGGCCGAACCCTACGCCGGCCGGGTGCGGGCCGCAGGTGGCCACGTCCTCAGCGACGGCACCGATGTGTGGGGAGATCCCTTTCCCGACACCACCCTCGTGGCATCCAGCCGGTTTCTGCGAGATCGTCCCGATCAGGTGCGTGCCGCCATCCGCGCGATGCTGCGCGGTTACGACTTGATCGTTGCCGATCTCCCGGCTGCCCTGCGTCACGCGCGTGCCTACTTCCCCGGCTACACCCTCGACGAACTTGCCGACGCCGTCGCACGGCAGCCCTCGATGGTCGACATCCGCGACCTCGCGGCCACCGTCTACGGGAGATGGGACACCCTGCGGTCTCTGGATCTGGTGCCTCAGGACGCCGAACTGCCGCTGCACGCGGTCAATCTCGACCTGCTCACCGTCGAGCTGGCCGCCCTACCCGCCGCCAAGGAGATAAACCGATGACAGACACATTCAACGCATCGCTGAACCGCCGCAGGTTCTTTCGCAACGCCGCGATTGCCGGCGCCGCGGTCGCCGTACCGGCTTGGCTGGTCAGCGGCTGCTCCGGAGCCGGTAGCGCGGGCAACGCACCCGCGCCCAACGCCGCCGGTTTGACCACGCTGAAGGCCACCCATGGCACCGGATTGTGCAACCTTGGCATTTTCTTGACCAAGGAACGCAAGCTCAGCGAACCCGACGGCGCCGCTATCGATTTCGTCGTCACACCCACCAATGCCGACATCGTCACGCTGTTCGGAGCCGGCCAAGTCGACATGTCGCTGATCCCGTACACCCAGTTCTTGACCCTCTACGACGCCGGCGCGCCGGTGACGATCGTCGCCGGTGGTGGTGTGGAGGGCTGTTCGATCGTTGCGCAACCGGGTATCACCTCGGCCGAGGACCTGAAAGGCAAGACGCTGGGCACGTTTCAGGCCGACACCCTCGAGATGCTGCCGTACGACTACCTCAAGAAGGCCGGCCTGTCCTTCAAGGACGTCAATGTCCGCTACTTCGGTACCTCGCCGGAACTCGCGCAGGCGTTCATCAGCGGCTCCATCGACAGCATGAGTCACATCGAGCCCTACGTCACCCAGGCGCTGAATGCCCGCAGCGGTTCGGTGCTGCTCTCCGACGGTAAGGACGTCTACGGCCCGGGCTACACCGATTGTGTTCTGGCCGTGCGCAATCCGTTGTTGACGGAGAACCCAAAGGCAGTCAAGGCGGTGATCAAGGGCCTGTTCGAGGCGCAGCAGCAGGCCGAGACCGATCGTAGGGCCGCGGTCGCGCAGGTAGTGGGCACGTACTTCAAGACCAGCCTGGACGACGCGCTGGCCGCATCGACCAAGCAACCCAATGTCGTCGACCAACGGAACAAGACCCAGTTCATGCTCGAGCGTGCGGTCGGCATGCAAGACCTCGGCTATCTCAAGAAGCTACCGGACGAGAAGATCGCCAACTGGTCGTTGCTGGAGGAAGTCATCAACGAGAACCAGGGCCTGTACGACTCACTGAAGATAAAGACCGCATGACCGCCATCACGCACTTCGACCTACCAGCCCAGCGGACCGCGGCAGCTACGTCGCGACGAACGCGCAGCCGATACCGCCGGCTGGGCGCCGCCGCCGCATGGTGGCTGGCGTCGGTGGCCCTGTTTGGCGGAATCTGGGAACTGGCCTGGCTGATGGGATGGGCGCCCGAACTGCTCCTACCACCGCCGCACATCTTCCTGCAGCACTTCAGCAGCCAGGCCAAGTTCTTCGACACCTCGACGATCGGTGCGCAACAGGCGAGTCCGATCGTCGCGGTGGCGACCACGGTGCTCGCCACCGTGTTGCGAGTTCTTGCCGGTCTGGGTCTCGGCTTCCTCGCCAGTCTCATCACCGGCGTGCTGATCAGCCAGTTCCTGACGGTTCGGGGCCTGGTGCTGCCCACGATCACGCTGCTCGCCCCGATCTCTCCCATCGCGTGGCTGCCGGTGGCGATCTTCCTGTTCGGCATCGGCAACGGACCCGCGGTGTTCATGGTGTTCATCGGCGTCTATTTCGTGATGACGCTGGCCACCATCGCCCTGATCAACGATGTGCCCGCGACCTACATCAATGTCGCGCGCACCATGGGCGCATCCCAGCGTCAGATCCTGTTTCAGGTAGTACTGCCCTCGATTCTGCCGGGGCTGCTCCAAAGCCTGCGGCTCAACCTCTTCGCCGCATGGATGGTGGTGTTGTTGGCTGAGGCGGTTGGCGTCGGCAGCGGGCTCGGCCAGGTGGTCATGCTCGCCCGCAACACCTTCAACTCAAGTCTGGTGTTCTTCACGATGACCGTCATCGGTATCTCCGGCTACCTGCTCGACATGGGATTCCGGCAGCTGCAGAGCCGATTGCTGTGGTGGCAGCCGACCGGCAGGGGAGCGCAGCGATGACTTCCGCAGCTGCCGAAGCAAAGCCGGCCACCGGGGCGGTGAGTTGCCGCGCCGTCAGCAAGGTGTTCGGCGACAACGGATCCGAAGTGGTCGCCGTCGACTCGGTCAATCTGGACGTCGCCCCGGGAGAGTTCGTCGTGATACTCGGCCCCAGTGGCTGCGGGAAGAGCACGCTGCTGTCGATGATCGCCGGCCTGGAGCCGATCACCTCCGGTGAGATCGTCGCCGATGGCGCACCGGTCACGGGTCCCGGACCTGACCGATGCATGATTTTCCAGCAGTCCTCGCTCTATCCATGGATGTCGGTCGTCGACAACGTCAGCTTCGGGCTGAAGCTGCGGGGTGTGCCGAAGGGCGAACGTCGCGAGATCGCGCGGGATCTGTTGCAAACCATGGGACTCGGTGATTTCGCCAATGCCCATCCAGACGGATTGTCCGGCGGAATGCGCCAGCGTGCCGCGATCGCCCGCGCCCTGGCGATGCAGCCCCGGGTGGTTTTGATGGACGAGCCTTTCGCAGCTCTGGACGTGCAGACGCGTGCAAAGTTGCAGAACTACGTCGCCTCGCTGCGCGAGGAGAGCGGAGCCTCGGTCCTGTTCGTCACGCACAGCATCGACGAGGCGGTAGCGCTGGCAGACCGCATCGTGGTGTTCACCGCGCGCCCTGGCCGGATCAAGGCGATGGTCGAGGTGGACATGCAGCGCCCTCGTGATCCGCGGTCGCCGGAGTACCACGCGCTGCACGATCAGCTCGTCGATCTGCTGGCCGATGAGGTCGACCGCGCCTTCGCCCAGCAGGAAAGGGCGCGTGGGTGAGCCCGATCGTCATTGCCGCGGTCCAACTTCCGGCGTGTGAAGAGGACTCCGAAAAGAACCTGGCGGTGGTCGAGGCAGCGCTCGCCGATGCGGCCGCCGCCGACGCCGACCTCGTCGTGTTCCCGGAACTGGCTACCACGCCGTACTTCTGCGGAGAACAGCCCGGCACCCACCGTGACCGAGCCCAGCCGGTGCCGGGCGCGCATGCGGATCGTGTCGCCGCGTGCGCGGCGGAACTCGGTGTGGCGGTGGTACTTCCGCTCTTTGAGCGCGACGGTCTCATCAATGACGGGACGGGCACCTACCACAATTCGGCCGTGGTTCTCGACTGCGAGGGCGCCGTCGTGCCGTGCGTCGACCGCGCAGGACAGTCCCACCGGGTCGCACGCAAACTGCACCTGCCGGTCGGCGACCACCCGCCACCCGGCTTCGACGAGCCCGCGCACTTCACCGCCGGACAATGGCTCGGGGTTCACACAGTGCGCGGCACGCGGCTTGGGGTCCTGATCTGTTACGACCGGCGCTTTCCGGAGTGCTGGCGCGAGCTGCGGGCGCTGCGCGCCGATCTGGTGGCCGTTCCGGTGGCAGGTAGTGGCGGCGACAGCGCCGATTTCTTCTTGGCCGAACTGCGCACCCACGCCCGGGAGAACGGACTGTTCGCCGTGGCAGCCAACAAGATCGGCGTCGAATGGGTGGGCGGCCAACCCGTCGACAACTTTGGCGAGTCCTGCATCGTCGGGCCTGACGGAAAACTGATCGCGCACCGGCCAGGCGCCGACGGCCCGGGGTTGGTGACCGCTGAGATCGACCTCGACGTCCTGACCCAAACGCGCCGCGCGCTGCGCTATTTCGAACACCGCCGCACCGACCTTTTCCCCAGTGCCGAGGAGATCGCATGAGCACCCTGTTCCGCAACGCCCTCGTCCTCGCGATGGACGACGCCCACCGCAGCAAGCCTTTTCGATCCGACGTCCTGGTGGTCGACGACCGGATCAGCGCCGTGGCGCCGAATCTGGCCGTGCCCGACCAGGCGGAGGTGATCGATTGCACCCATCGGCTACTGATGCCTGGGCTGGTCAACGCGCACGTGCACTCGTGGGAGGCGTTGTTCAAGGGCCGCTACGACAATCTGCCGCTGGAACTGTGGATGCTGTTGTCCTATCCGGTCCTCGGTCTGGAGCCGATGTCGGAGCGGCTGATCTACCTTCGCACCTTGCTGGTCGGCATGGAGTCGCTGCGCAACGGCGCCACCTGCCTGCTCGACGACGTCATCGAATCTCCCACGCAGAGTCTGGCCGCGCTGGAGGCCGTTTTCCGGGGCTACGAGGACATCGGGATCAGGGCCAACTGTTCGGGCAACATCGTCAACCGGCTCTACATCGACACGATCCCGTTCGTCGACGAGATGGTGCCGGCCGGGCTGCTCGCCGAGGCCCGCGCGGTCGCGCCGCGGACCACCGAGGACTACTTGCAGTTCAGCAAGGAGGCGCTGACGCGGTTTGACGGCCGCGCCGGCCGGCTTCGCTATGTGGTCGCCCCCAGCGGGCCCCAGCGGTGCACCGCCGAGTTGTTCGTCGCGGCCGACGAGCTGTCGCGCGAGCATGACACGACCTTCCATGTGCACGTCCTGGAAACCAAGATGCAGGCCGTGACCGGCCGGGAGTTCTACGGGTCGACCCTCGTCGAGTACCTGGACTCGCTCGGCGTGCTGACCGATCGGGCCACGCTCGCGCACGGAATCTGGCTCACCGAAAGTGACATCGAACGCCTCGGCGCAGCCGGTGCGTCGGTGGCGCACAACCCGATCTCGAATCTCAAGCTGGGTTCCGGCATCGCGCCGTGGCGTGCGTTGCTCGATGCGGGCGTCAACATCGGCTTGGGCTCAGACGGATTGTCCAGCAACGACTCTGCGCGAATGTTCGATGTGGTCAAGTCGGCGGCACTGTTGCACAAGGTGACCCAGCCCGACTTCGATACCTGGCCCACCGCCGACGAAGTCCTGTGGGCGGCGACCCGCGGCGGTGCCCGGTCGGCCCGGCTGACCGACGAGGTCGGCGCGATCGCTCCCGGCCGCAAGGCCGACCTGGTGATGCTGGACCTCAACTCGCTCAACTTCACCCCAGTCAACGACATCGCGCAGCATCTGGTGTACGTGGAGAACGGCGACTCGATCACCGAGGTGTGGGTGAACGGCGAGGTGGTGGTGCGCGACGGACGCTGTCTGCACATCGACGAGCAGGCGGTCTTGGCCGAGGTGCGGGAACTCGGCGGGCAATACCTGGCCCGCTACGCCGATATCGAGCTGCGCAACCGTGAGCTGATGCCACACTTCCGCGCGATCTACCAGCGGTGCTGTCGGGAGGCCATGGGCATCAACAGGTTCAGCGACGACGAGCGGGCATGGGTGGGGACGCTATGAGCTTGCTGATCACAGGCGCGCGGGTGGTCACCGCCGCCGACGACTATGTCGCCGACGTGTATGTGGCCGACGACAAGGTGACCACCATCGGTGCGGATTTGGACATTCCGGCCGATCAGGTGATCGATGCGGGCGGCTGCTATCTGTTGCCGGGCGGGGTGGATCCACACACCCACCTCGCGTTCAGCCTGGCCGGTACCACCACCGCCGACGACTACGGGTCCGGCACGATTGCCGCCGCGGCGGGCGGGACCACGACGGTGGTGAACTTCGCGCAGCAGCGCAAGGGACAACACCTGCGGGCCGCCATCGACGACGGGCTTGCTGCGGCGGAGGGCAATGCCGTCATCGACTACGCCCAGCACATCGTGATCACCGACATGGCAACCGAATCATTGAGCGAGATAGATGAACTCGTCGACGAGGGCGTCACCAGCATCAAGATGTTCATGGCGTACCCCGGGCAATTGATGGTCGACGACGCGACCCTGTTCGAGGTCATCGAACGGGCGGGTCAGCTCGGTGCGCTGTGCTGCATCCATGCCGAGAACGGTCCGGTCATCGACGTCCTGGTGCGACGCGCGCTGGCCCAGGGGCGAACCAACCCGTCCTGGCACGGTCGTACCCGGCCCGAACTAGCCGAGGCCGAAGCCACTCACCGTGCGATCGCGCTGGCCGAAATGGCGGATTCACCGGTGTATTTCGTCCACCTGTCGTGTGCGGAGGCGCTCAGTGAGGTGACCGGGGCGCGTGACCGTGGTCGCCCGGTGTTCGCCGAGACGTGCCCGCACTACCTGTTCCTGGACTCCAGCGTCTACGACGACGAAAGCTTCGACACCGCAAAGTACGTGCTTACCCCTCCGCTGCGGCCGGCGCACCACCACGAGCATCTGTGGCGGGGTCTGCGTACCGATGATGTTCAGGTGGTCTCCACCGACCACTGCCCGTTCTGTCTCAACGGGCAGAAGTCGATCGGCGCACACGACTTCTCCCAGATCCCCAACGGCGGGCCGGGCATCGAGCACCGTCTTCAGCTGCTGTATTCCGGTGGAGTTCTCGCAGGGCATCTTTCGCTGCGAAGGATGGTCGAAGTCTTCTCGACCACACCGGCGCGGCTGTTCGGCTTGTTCCCACGTAAGGGCACTATCGCTGTCGGGTCCGACGCGGACCTGGTGATCTTCGATCCGTCCGGCTCGACGACCATCAGCGCGCAGACTCATCATATGAAGGTGGACTACAGCCTCTACGAGGGCTGGACGCTGACCGGCGCGGTGCGCACCGTGGTCGCTGCGGGCCGGCCGGTGATCGTGAATGGCCTCTTCGTCGGTAAACACGGCTCGGGGCGGTACCTCCGGCGTGACGCGAGCGGTCAACTGTGAGCGGGTCGGAGCGGCTCGGTGCCGTCCCGTCGCTGTCGGCGCAGATTCGGCGCAAGACCTACGAGCACGTGTATCGGGCGCTACGGCATGCGCTGATCACCGGACAGATCCCGCACGGCACCCACCTGGTCGAGACCGAACTGGCCGCCCAGCTCGGGGTCAGCCGCACACCGGTGCGCGATGCGTTGCGCAGGCTGGAGAGCGACGGGTTCGCCGAGCGTGGCAGCGGCGGCGGCTTGTGGTCGCGCGGGATTGTCGCCGAAGAGATCGAGGACCTGTTCCTGGTCCGCGCCGAACTGGAGAAGTTGGCGGCCCGGCTGGCCTGCGAGCGTGCCAAACCCGAGCAGTGGGCCGAACCCCGCGCACTGCTGGCGACGATGGCCACGGTGATCGACACCCATGGAGTTGGCTCTGAGGAGTTCGCCGAGGTCCATCTGGCGTTCCACAGCTCGATCTATCGAATCGCATTCGGCGACAGGTTCGCCGGCCTTCTCGATGGCTATCTGCTGCAGTGCCTCGATGTCGCCGCGGAGTTGAGTTACCGCGACCCCGGACGCACTCTACCGGCAGTCGAGCAGCATGAGCACCTGCTCAACGAGGTGTGCAGCGGACATGTCGACCGCGCCGTGGCCGCCGCCGAGGCGCACGTTCGCCGCGGGGCCGACGACGCACAACGCGCCCATACCGACACCGCTCTGTCCTGAGCGACTCTCACCCGAAAGGTCTTCACGTGCAACACATGTTCCTCAACGGCACCGCTATGTCCGGACAGAAGGACCACGGCTGCATCGCCGGTCTGGCGACGCTTGTCGGCCCGGCCACCACCGCACCGAACTTCCGGTTCTTCGCCGTGCGCGACGAGTTCCCCGGTCTGTTTCCGGTGGAGCGCAGTGGGCTGGCCATCACCGGGGAGCTCTACGAGATGTCCGACGGGTTGCTGTTCGACATCCTGCTGCCGCAGGAGCCGAAGGAGCTCGAACTTGGTTCGATCCAGCTTGCCGACGGAACCACGGTTCGGGCGATGATCCTGCAGCCGGACCGGATTGCCACCGGAGACAAGGTTGTTGACATTGCCGACTTCGGTGGCTGGCGTGCCTATCAGGCGCACCTCGCTGCCAACGCCAGTGTCGATGCCGTTCTCGGGTTCTGATCTCGCCGTCGCCGGCGATGTCCTCCTCGACCGGTTGCGGCAGCTGGCTCGCATCGGCGCCGATCCCGCCGGGGGCGTGACCCGGCTGGCGTACTCCCCGGAGGACGTCCGCGCGCGCGACACGGTGGCGGCCTGGATGGTCGCGGCGGGTCTGGAGGTCTGGCTCGATGAAGCCACCAACCTGTTCGGCCGGCTACCGGGCCGAGATCCTCAGGCGGCAGCGGTGTTGACCGGGAGCCACCTCGACAGTGTATTGCGGGCGGGCACGCTAGACGGACCGGCCGGTGTGGTTGCCGCTCTGGCGGCCGCAGAGGCATTGCGCGCCAGCGGGCGGGCGCTGCGCCACGACCTCGTGGTGGTGGCGTTCGGCAACGAGGAAGGCGCCCGCGGAACCCCGGGCATGGTCGGGTCGAAGTCGATGGCCGGGCTGCTCACACCGGAAGATCTGGCGCGGCCCGGTGATGGAGGTGTGACCCTCGCGCAGCGACTGTGCGCGGCAGGCGGGGACCCCGACCGCATCACCCGCGCGGCCTGGTCACCACAACGAGTCGCAGCCTTCGTGGAGCTGCACATCGAGCAGGGACCCATTCTGGAGGCCGAGCGCGCCCGTATCGGGGTGGTCAGCTCCATCACCGGTCAGGTCGGTGTCACCGCGACGATCACCGGAGCGGCCAACCACGCCGGTTCGACCCCGATGACGCAACGACGTGATGCGGCGGTGGCTGCCGCGCACTTGGTGCTCGCCGTTGAGGCGCTGGCCAACGACGGTCACGTGCGGGTCGCGACCACCGGCATCCTTGAGCTCGCCCCGGGCGCCCGCAATGTCATTCCCGGCGCGGCGGTTCTCGGCATCGATATCCGCGACGGTGACGCCGCCCGGATGGTTGGTGCACTGGCGTCCCTCGACCGAGCGGCGGCCGAGGTCGCCGCGCGGACCGGGACCACGATTCGCTTGACGACAGGGCCGGTCCAGCGACCGGTGCCGACCGACCGGCAGCTGGCCGGGCACATCATCGACGCAGCCGAAGGGCTGGGGGCCCGGTGGTGCGAACTGACGAGCGGGGCGGGCCACGACGCGCAGGTGATGGCGACGCTAGCCCCGACGGCCATGGTGTTCGTGCCCAGTGTGGGTGGCGTCAGCCATTCCCCGTGCGAAGACACCGATCCCGACGATCTCGTGCTCGGCGCCGATGTGCTGTTACGCACGCTCGTTGCGGCCGACGCGGAGCTGCCCTGATCGCTGACGGATGGGGCTGCGTCCACTAGGCCCTAGCTCGACGTCGGCAACTCCCGGAACGCGGTATTGCGGTACGGCTCCGGCTCTTTCGGCAAGCCCAGCACGCGCTCGCCGACGATGTTGCGCTGAATCTGGTCGGTGCCGCCGCCGATCGAGGTGAAGTACGCATTCAAGGTCCGGAACGTGACCGCGTCGCCGACCGGATTGTCCGGCCCGGTCAGCATCGACTCCGGACCGGCGATCTCGGTCTGCACCTTCGCCGTCTCGTGCAGGATCCGCGACATCGCGATCTTGCCAAGCGCCAGCAGGGTGGCGGCCTCGGCGCGATCGGAGGTTGCCTTGGCCCGCTGGGTGTTCCACCGGTTCACCGCCGCGTACCCTTCGACCCGCGCGATCTCCTGGCGGACGAACGAGTCATCGAGCTTGCCGGCACTGCGGGCCATCGCCACCAGGCTGTCGGAATCGGCCTGCGGCTTGCGCGCCCCGCGCGATGTGCGGGCCAGGTCGCCCATCAGTCGCCGCTCGTAGGCCAGTGCCACCTGCAGCACCGACCAGCCGCCGCCGGGCTGGCCGACCAGGTTGGCGTCCGGCACCCGCGCCCCGGAGATGAAGACCTCGTTGAACTCCGACTCGCCGGTGATCTGATGGATCGGTCGGATCTCGACGCCGGGCTGTCGCATCGGGAACATGAAGAAGCTGATTCCGTTGTGCTTGGGCACATCCCAGTCGGTGCGCGCCACCAGCAGCCCATAGTCGGCGGTCTTGGCGAACGACGTCCACACCTTCTGGCCGTTGATCACCCAGTCGTCGCCGTCTCGTTCGGCGCGCGTGCGCAGCCCCGCCAGATCCGACCCGGCGCCGGGCTCGGAATACAGCAGGCACCACTTGGTCTCGCCGCGGATCGACGGCGGGATCAGCCGCTGCTTCTGCTCGTCGGTGCCGAGGTCGTGCAGGGTGCAGGCGAACAGATTCGCCCGGTCGTGGCCGGTGCCCGGTGCGCCCACCGCGGCGAATTCGGCTGCCACGATGCGGGATTGCGGGTCACTCAGGCCGCGCCCCCACCACTGCGGCTCCCAGCTCGGGACCGCCCAGCCGGCGTCGAACACCCGCTGTGCCCAGGCGCCGCGATCCAACTCGGGGTCCCAGTTGTCCGCCAGCCAGCCCCGGACCTCGGTGCGCACGTCGTCGTCGGTCATCACTGTGCCTCTCGCAGTCGCACGTAACGTTCCCGGTGCCAGGCCGGGTCGCCGAACAGTTCGGCGTCGGTCCGGGCCCGCCGCAGGTAGAGGTGGGCGGGATGCTCCCAGGTGAACCCGATACCGCCGTGCACCTGAATGCTGTTGGCCGCGACCGTGACGAATGCTTCCGAGCAATAAGCCTGTGCGGCAGCCAGATCCACACAGCGTGATTCGTCCGAGGCGTCGAATGCCGCCGCGACATGTCGAGCCGCCGACAACGCCGACTCGGCCTCCAGCAGCATGTCGGCGCACATGTGCTTGATCGCCTGGAAGCTGCCGATGGCCCGACCGAACTGGAACCGCGTCTTGGCGTAGTCGGCGGCCATCCGCATCGCACACATCGCGCCACCGGCCTGCTCGCCGAGCAGCGCCACCGATGCCAGGTCCAGGGCGTGGCCGAGCGCCGCCGCACCGGAGTCGGCCGCACCCACCAGCCGGGCCGGCGTGTCGTTCAACACGACTCGGGCCTGCTTGCGGGTCTGGTCAACCGTCGACAGCACGCTGACGTCGAGACCCGGGGCGTCGGCATCCACCGCGAACACCCCGTCCCCGGCAAGGACGTAGATCCGTCCGGCGCTCGCCGCGTCCAGCACGTAGGTCTTGCTGCCCGACAACCGCCAGCCCGACCCGTCGGCGCGCGCCGTCGTGGTCGAGGCCAGGGGCGGCCGTGCCGACCCCGCCTCGGCGAAGGCCACCGTCGTGATCAGCTCGCCCGCGGCGATCCGCGGCAGCACATCGGCCTGCTCGTCCGAATCGCCCAGTGCCGCAAGCAGTTGCGTGGTCAGCACGGCGGTGGACAGGTACGGCGCACAGAGCAGCGCCCGTCCCATGGCCTCCATCACCAGACCCACCTCGACGGCGCCGGCGCCGGAGCCGCCGAACTCTTCGGGTATCGCCAGACCCAGCAGGCCCATGCCGGCGAGTTCGGCCCACACCGCGGGGTCGTACCCGGCGTCGGTGGCCATCAGCCGGCGCACCTCGGCCTCCGGCGACCGCTTGGCCATCAGGTCGGTGACCGCCTCGGCAAGGTCTCGCTGTTCGGTGGTCAACGCTGTCATCGGCTCAGCTCCCGAAACTCATGCGCAGGCTGTCGCACTGGCTGGTGAAGAACGCCTTGGACACGTCGGCTTTGGCGACGATCCCGTCGAACCCGTGGAACGCGCCGGGCACCACGTGGACTTCGCACGGCACACCGGCAGCCTGAAGCCGCGCAGCGTAGTCGAGGTCCTCGTCGTGAAACAGGTCCAGTGTGCCGACGCCGAGCCAGGCCGGCGGTAATCCGGCGAGGTCGGTGCGGCGCGCGGGCGCCGCGATCTCGGGATCGGCGCCACCAAGGTAGGCCTGCCAGCCGAACCGGTTGCTGGTGGCGTTCCAGAGCCGCTGCCCCGGATCGTTGAGGTGCTGGCCCACGCTGCGGTCGTCGATCATCGGGTAGACCAGCAGCTGAAAGACCGGCTTCACGCCATCGCGATCGCGGGCCAGGAATGCCAGTGCGGCGGCAAGTCCGCCGCCGGCGCTGGCCCCGCCGATCGCGATCCGGTCGGCGTCGACAGCGGGCAGGCCGGCCAGCCACTGCAGGGCGGTATAGCAGTCCTCCAACGGCGCGGGGTACGGATGCTCCGGTGCCAGGCGATAGTCGACGGAGGCGACCGTGATGCCCAAGGCCTGGACGAATCGGCGGCACAAGGCATCGTCTTGCGCCGCGGTCCCCAGGACGTAACCGCCGCCGTGGATCCACAGCAGCGCCGGCGTGGTCGTGGTCGCGCCGGCAGGCCGGTAGAGGCGGATACCGACCCCCGACTCCAACGTCAGCACCTCGACGGCGTCGTTCTTCGGCCGTTGCAGGCCCGTCAGCCGCCGCAGGACCGGCAGGGTCCGGGCGGAGATCAGCGCGCGTGGGGTGAACCGCGCGGCTTTGCGCAGTTCGGGATGGATGTCGGTGTTGGCCACGCCGCCCAGTATGGCAAGACCGCTTTCAGGACTGGACCTTGATCCTCGACGGCGCCGACAGTATCGTGGTGGCGGCAATTACGGAACGCTGCGTAGCGTAATTGCCGCTGGGTGAGAGGACACCGTCGATGACGACCAATCCGTATGCGGGCCAACCGTTCACGTCTTCCGATGAGGAGATCGCGGCGGCTTTGGAGCAGGTCAGCATTCCCACGCTGCTGTTGTCGTTGGTACACATCACCGGTGATCCGCGGTTCATCCGGGAGTTCAGCCAGGCCGGCGTCTTCCTCAACGAGGTCCAGGGCTTCATGTCCGAGGAGGACAAGGCCAAGGCGCGGGCGCTCGCCCTGCCGATCATCGCCGACTACCGCGACCGGGGCTGCCCGGGGCCGGTGCCGCTGAGCCCGGAACTGATCGGGGAGATGCTGGACTGGACGGCCTGCGAGCACGTCGACGACGAGTACCGTCCGATGGTGCTCGAGGAGATGGACCTCGAGGACGTCGACCCACGCCGCCCCGTCGCGCTGGACCCCGCCGCGACCGCCGACTTCCCGGTCGTCGTGATCGGCTGTGGGGAATCGGGTCTGCTCGCCGGCATCCGGCTCAAGCAGGCCAACATCCCGTTCACGATCGTGGAGAAGAATGCCGGCCCGGGCGGAACCTGGTGGGAGAACAGCTATCCCGGTGCCCGGGTGGACGTGGCGAATCACTTCTACTGCTACAGCTTCGAGCCGAGCAACGACTGGTCGCACTACTTCGCCGAACAACCCGAGCTGCGGGCCTACTTCGAGACCGTCCTGGACCGGCACCAGCTCGACGCCAATGTCCGCTGGCAGACCGAGGTGGTCTCGGCCGCATGGAGCGACGCCGACGGCATCTGGCGAGTCACCGTGCGGGACAAGGACGGAACCGAATCCACGATTGACGCCCGCGCCGTCATCACCGCGGTCGGCCAGCTGAACCGGCCCGCGCTGCCCGACATCGAGGGCGCCGATGAGTTCGAGGGGCCGGCCTTCCACTCCGCGGCGTGGGACCACTCCGTGGACCTGACCGGCAAGCGCGTCGCACTCATCGGCGCGGGGGCCAGCGGCTTCCAGATCGCGCCGGCGATCGCCGACCAGGTGTCGCACCTGACGGTCTTCCAACGGACCGCACAGTGGATGTTCCCCAACCCGATGTACCACGACAGCGTCCCCGACGGCGTGCGGTGGGCGATGAATCATCTTCCCTACTACAACCGTTGGTACCGCTTCCTGCTCCTGTGGCCCGGTGCGGACAAGGGTCTGGAGGCGGCCCGATCCGACCCGGACTACGTCCACCCCGACGACCCGAACTACGCGGTCAGCGAGGTCAACGCGCTGGCCCGGCTGATGTTCACCGATTGGATCGCCACCCAGGTCGGCGACGACCAGGATCTGCTGGCCAAGGTGCTGCCCGACTATCCGGCGACCGGTAAACGTACGTTGCAGGACAACGGAACCTGGCTCACCACCCTGCGCCGCGACGACGTCGAATTGGTGCGCACTCCGATCGAGCGGATCACGCCGCACGGTGTGGTGACCGCCGACGGGGTGGTCCACGACATCGACGTCATCGTCTACGCGACCGGTTTCCGTGCCACCGAGGTGCTGTACCCGATGCAGATCACCGGGCGCGACGGGGTGGACCTGCGTGCCTCCTGGGGTGAGCGGCCCGCCGCTTATCTCGGCATCACCGTGCCCGGGTTCCCGAACTTCTTCATGCTCTACGGGCCGGGTAATCATCTGGCGCACGGCGGCAGCCTGATCTTCAACTCCGAGCTGCAGATGCGCTACATCGACAGTTGTCTGGCCGATATAGTCGAAAATGATTGGAAAGCAATCGAACCGACGACCGAGGCCACCGAGGCATGGCACCGCAAGCATCAGGACGAGATCAACCAGATGGTGTGGGCGCACCCCTCGATCGAACACTCGTACTTCAAGAACCCGGACGGGGAGATCCACACCGTGAGCCCGTGGCGGCTGCCGGTCTACTGGAATGCGATTCGCACCCCGGACTGGTCGAACTTCGTTGTGACAAAGGGAGAGTGAGGACACCATGCGCGCGGTGCTCATCGACACGCCGGGGTCGGTCCGGGTCGACGACTGGCCCGACCCGGTGCTACCCGGATCGACCGGCGCGATCGTCAAGGTGACGGCGGCCGCCATCTGCGGCTCGGACCTGCACTTCTACGAGGGCGACTATCCGCTCTTCCAGCCTGTCTCGCTGGGCCACGAGGCCATCGGCACCGTCGTCGAGATCGGCTCGGACGTGCGCACGGTGACGGTCGGCGACCAGGTCATCGTGTCGTCGGTGGCCGGCTGCGGCGCCTGCACCGGGTGCGCGACCAAGGATCCGATCCTGTGCGCGTCGGGTCCGCAGGTCTTCGGTTCCGGGGTGCTCGGCGGCGCGCAGGCCGAACTGATGGCCGTGCCGGCGGCCGACTTCCAGCTGCTGAAGATGCCGGAGGGCATCGACACCGAGCAGGCCCTCCTGCTCACCGACAACCTGTCCACCGGCTGGATCGCCGCCAAGCGTGCCGACATCCCGCTCGGCGGTACAGCGGTGGTCATCGGGCTTGGTGCGGTCGGGCTGTGCGCGGTGCGCAGCGCGCTGTTTCAAGGTGCGGCAAGGGTTTACGCCGTCGACCCGGTCGCCGAACGCCGGGATCGGGCCGCCCGCCTGGGTGCGATCGCGATCGAACCGGCCGCTGCGCAGACCGTCATGGACGCGACCGGCGGTCTCGGGGCGCACTCGGTGATCGACGCCGTCGGCAACGACACGACCATCGACGACTCGCTGGCCACCGTGCGTGCCGGCGGCACGGTGTCGGTGGTCGGGGTGCACAACCTCAACCCGTACCCGTTCCCGGCGCTCACCGCCCTGCTGCGCAGCCTCACCTTCCGGATGACCACCGCGCCGGTGCAGCAGACCTGGCCGGAACTCATCCCGCTGTTGCAGAGCGGTCGCCTCGACGTCGACGGCATCTTCACCACCACAATGCCGCTGGAGCAGGCCGCCGACGGCTATGCCGCCGTCGCGGCGCGGTCGGGGGAGGTCGTCAAGGTCCTGCTCACGCCGTGACCTCGGGCGCAACGCCCCGACCTATGCCCGGTAGACGGTCGAACCTTCCTTGATCGTCTCGACAACGGTGATGTCCTTGATCGCCATGGGGTCAACTGTCAGCGGATTGTCGTCCAGCACAACGAGATCGGCGAGCTTACCGACCTCGAGCGAGCCTTTGGTATCCGCCTCGCGGTACTGGCGTGCGGCGTTGATCGTGATGGCCTTCAACGCCTCCAGTGCGGTGACGCGCTGGTCGGCGCCGATGGTTTCGCCGCTGCGCGAGATCCGGTTCACCGCGGTCCACACCACGAACATCTGATCCAGCGGCGTGACAACGAAATCCGTGTGGTTGGTGGGGTGCAGCCCCATATCGATCGCCGCGCGCATCGGGGACAGGAAATCTGCCTGGGCCTTCCCGCGCAACCGGACGTGCGCGTCGCCGAAGTAGAAGGTGTGAGGGGTGAAGAACGACGGGGTGATCTGGTAGTCGACGTAGCGCCGCAGCTGATCTCGACGAACGAACTGCGAGTGCACCATGACCGTGAGACGGTCCTTGCCGAGATCGCCGGCGCCCGCGAATTCATGGGCGGCCAGCGCGACGTCGATGGCCGCATCTCCGTTGGCGTGGATGTCCAGCGGTAGGCCGAGATCGTAGACCTTCTTGAACCAGCCGTTGACGGTCTCCTGGGAGAAGCCGAGCTCACCGCACCAGTTGTGTTGCCCGTCCGGGCCATCGGTCAGGTACGGCGTCGTGAAATATGCGGTGCGGCCTTGCGGTGAGCCGTCAAGTGTGACTTTCACCCCGCCGAGCTTGACCCGGTTGTGATAGCTGCCGAACGTCTCCGCAGGGTGCCGTTGCAGCACCTCATCGAGTTCCAGAATGAACGGGTAGGCCACCACGTCGATCAGGGTTGCTCCGCCTTCGGCGGCCCGGTAGATCAATTCCACGTCGGCGGCGTGGGTGGCGCCTTCATGCGCCGTCGTGATGCCTGCCGCGGCATAGAGCATCTGGCCCGCCTTGCTCCAGGCGATCTCCTGCGACGGTGTCGGCTTGGGCATGGCGGCGAAGATCGGTAGGAACGCGGTCTCCATCACCAGCCCGTCCGGCTCGGTGGAGCCGTCCTTGCGGACGATCACCCCGCCTGCCGGGGTGACGGTGTCCGCGGTGATGTCGAACATCCGCATTGCCGCCGAGTTGAGCACCGCGCCGTGCATCGAAACATGCCCGACCAGTACGGGATTGGCGGGGAAGTCGACGTCGAGGTCGTCCTTGTGCAGTGTCCGCCCGTCGGGCATCAGGGTGTCGTCGTAGCCGTAGGCGACGATCATCTCGCCCGGTGGCACCCGATGCGAGTCCCGAAATGCCCTGAGGGAATTCAGGATTGCCTCGACATCCGCGCCCGGTCCGGCCGGCGGCGCAAAGACGTTCACCTGATTGGCGACGGTCAGGGAGTTGATGTAATGGCTGTGCGGGTCGAGGAAACCCGGCAGCAGCGTCGCCCCGTCGAGGTCGACCATTCGGGTGCCCGGCCCCTGGTGCGCCGCCACCACGTCGTCCCGGTCGCCCACCGCGGTGATCCGCCCGGCGCGAACCGCCAACGCGCTCGCCGACGGGTTGCGGTCGTCGATGGTGACGATATCGCCACCGGTGTAGATCACATCTGCGGCCTCGGTCATCTGGGCCTCCTTCAGGGTCACCTGAGTCTAGGGAAGTAGTGCCGTTCGGTGCGGCTGACAGTTGGCGTTTGCCGCCGGTGCGCATTAGCTTTTCTCCGGTGATGTCCTTCGCTGCCGGTGCCGTCGCACGGTGGATCGCCCCGTTCATGACCCTCGCCGTCGTCGCCGGGCTGGTAGTCAGCACCGCGTCGGTTCACACCGGCCCCATCCGCCTCGCGGATGACGCCGCCCCGATCGGTGGATCGCCGTTCTACGTCGACCCGAACTCGGCAGCCATGCGGGCGTCCAAGGCCAATCCGGACAGCCCTGAACTGGCGTACATCGCCAACACTCCGCAGGCCTACTTCATCGACAATCTGGTGCCGGCCGCTGCGGTGAGCACCTATCTCAATGGGGCCTGGGCGGCCGGCGCCATGCCGATGCTGGCCATCTACTCCCTGCCGAATCGCGACTGCGGAAGTTTCGCGGCAGGCGGGTTCGGCTCGGGTGAGGCCTATCGCGGGTGGATCGACCGCGTCGCCTCCCAGATCGGCGGCGGCCCGGTGACGATCATCCTGGAACCGGATGCCCTCGACATGGCCGACTGCCTGTCCGCCGGCGCACGCCAGGAACGCTTCGACCTGATCCGCTACGGCGTGGACACGCTGACCCGCAACCCCGCCGCCGCGGTGTACGTCGACGCAGGCCACTCGCGGTGGCTGCCCGCCGACGAGATCGCCAACCGGCTCAACCAGGTGGGTATCGAGAAAGCCCGCGGCTTCAGCCTCAACGTCTCCAACTTCTTCACCACTGACGAGGAAATCGGTTACGGCGAAGCAGTTTCCGGCATGACCGGCGGAAAGCCGTATGTCATCGACACCTCGCGCAACGGGAACGGGCCGGCCGACGGCGAACTGTACTGGTGCAACCCGAGCGGCCGCGCGCTCGGCGTCCAGCCCACCACCGACACCGGAAACGGCCACATCGACGCGTTCCTGTGGGTCAAGCGTCCGGGTGACTCCGACGGGTCGTGCGGTCGGGGCGATCCGGGCCCGGGCCACTTCGTGAACTCGTTCGCGATCGAACTGGCGCGAAACGCCGGGCACTGAGCGAACACTGACGTTCGGGCAAACGTCCGGGCACGGTGGGAATCGCTGGGCACGACTGAATCTCGATTCGGCCAGCAAAGCAGTGAACATTCCGAAGAATTTGTCGTTTCAGAAAGTGCCAGCGGGGTACGCTTCGCGCCATGACGGTTAGACCGTGGACGACGGCCCGCTGGCTGATGCAGGCGGGTCCGGCCGACTATCTGATGGCGATGAGCATGGCGTCTGCCCAGCTCCCCGTAGTCGGCAAGCACCTCGAACCGCTGGGCGCACTGAGCGCCATGAGTGTCTGGGGCGCCAAGCAGATGCCTGAGCTCCTCGGTGCGGCCGCCAAGTCGTGGCTGGCGCCCGACGCGGGCCGCGTGCGCCGGGTCCAGCGGGAGAGCACCCGCCAGGTCGCCGAAACCGGGCTGCGAGGTGTGGTGCTGCCCGAGGACCTGCAGATCGACTGGCCGGCACCCGACACCAAGCCGCCGGTGGCGAGGGCCCTGGAGCACCGCAAGCATCTCCACCGTTCTTCGGTCCGCTACGGCGATCACCCGACCCAGGTTCTCGATGTCTGGCGTCGCAAGGACCTGCCCGCCGAGCCCGCACCGGTTCTGGTGTTCGTCCCGGGCGGCGCCTGGGTGCACGGCAGCCGCATCCTGCAGGGCTACGCGCTGATGTCGCACCTGGCCGCGCAGGGCTGGGTGTGCCTGTCCGTGGAGTACCGCGTCGCACCGCACCACCCGTGGCCGCAGCACATCCACGACATCAAAGCCGCGATCGCCTGGGCCCGCGCCAACGTCGACCGGTTCGGCGGCGACCGTGACTTCGTCGCCGTCGCCGGGTGTTCGGCCGGTGGCCACCTGGCCGCTCTGGCCGGACTGACCATCGACGACCCCGAGTTCCAGGAGCACCTGCCAGAGGGCTCGGACACCGCCGTCGACGCCGTCGTGGGCATCTATGGCCGCTACGACTGGGAAGACCGCTCGACGCCGGAACGCACCCGGTTCGTCGACTTCCTCGAGCGCGTGGTGGTCAACAAGAAGCAGAGCAAGTACGGCGACGTGTTCCGCAAGGCGTCGCCCATCGCGCGGATCCATCCCAAGGCCCCGCCGTTCCTGGTGGTGCACGGCTCCGGTGACAGCGTGATACCGGTCGCGCAGGCCCAGAGCTTCGTGGAGCGGTTGCGCAGCGTGTCGCACTCGCCGGTCGGATATGTCGAATTGCCCGGTGCCGGACACGGTTTCGACATGACCGACGGTGCTCGCACCGGGTCGGTGTCCACCGCAATCGGCCTGTTCCTCAATCGGATTCACCGCGACCGCGCGGCGATGTCCACCAAAGAGGTCATCTGAGACCTACTCGGCTGTATCGTCCCGAACGGGACGGGGCAGGGGCGGAGAGGCGCACGGATGAAAAGATTGCGTGGCTGGGATGCTGTGCTGCTGTACAGCGAGGCTCCCAATGTGCACATGCACACCCTCAAGGTGGCGATCATCGAACTGCAGGACCTCGGTGGCCGAACCTTCGGTGTCGAAGATTTTCGCGAGGTCATCCGTGGCCGGCTCTACAAACTCGACCCGTTCCGCTATCAACTGGTAGACATCCCGTTCAAGTTTCATCACCCGATGTGGCGGGAGAACTGCGACGTCGACCTCGACTACCACATCCGCCCGTGGCGGGTGAAGGAGCCGGGTGGCCGGCGCGAACTGGATGAGGCGATCGGCGAGATCGCCAGCACCCCGCTGGACCGGGACCGCCCGCTGTGGGAGATGTACTTCATCGAAGGTCTTGCCAACGGCCGCATTGCCGTTGTCGGCAAGATCCACCACGCGCTGGCCGACGGAGTCGCCTCCGGGAACCTGATGGCGCGCGGGATGGACCTGCAGAGCGGTCCAGACCCGGACCAGGACTTCTCGACCGACCCCTCACCCCGGCGTGGTGAGCTGGTGCGCTCGGCGTTCGCCGACCATTTCCGGCAGATCGCCAAGCTGCCCGGTGTCATCAAGTACACCGCCGACGGCATGGCCCGGGTCCGCCGCAGCAGCCGCAAGTTGTCGCCCGAGCTGACCATGCCCTTCACACCGCCGCCGTCCTTCCTCAACCACATGCTCACCCCCGAACGACGTTTCGCCACAGCGACTTTGGCGCTCGCCGAAATCAAAGAGACCAGCAAGCTCCTCGGCGTCACGATCAACGACATGGTGCTGGCCACCGCCGCGGGCGCCTTGCGAACCCTGCTGCTGCGCTACGACGGCGTGGCTGATCACCCGCTGCTGGCGTCGGTTCCGGTGAGCTTCAACTTCGACCCGGACCGCGTGTCGGGCAACTACTTCACCGGCATGATGGTGGCCGTCCCGGTCGACGTGGCCAATCCGCTGGAGCGGGTGCGGCAGACCCACGATGCCGCGGTGCTGGCCAAGGAGAGCCATCAGCTCATCGGGCCGGAACTGATCAGCCGGTGGTCCACCTACCTGCCGCCGGCGCCCGCTCAAGCGCTGTTCAAGTGGTTGTCCACCAAGGACGGCCAGAACAAGGTCCTCAATCTGCCGATCTCGAATGTGCCCGGCCCGCGTGAACACGGCCGGGTCGGCGGCGCACTGGTCACCGAGATCTACTCCGTCGGTCCGCTGACCACCGGCAGCGGGATGAACATCACCGTGTGGAGCTACGTCGACCAGCTCAACATCTCGGTGCTCACCGACGGTGTCACCGTCGGCGACCCGCACGAGGTCACCGAGGCCATGCTGGCGGCGTTCTCCGAAATACGGGTGGCGGCAGGACTTTCCGGTGAGCTGGCAGTCGTCGAGACGGCGATGGCGCAGGCCTAGAGGCGGTCAGTAGCCATCGTCGCGGTGTCCTCGGACGGGATGTCGTCCAGCACCTCGGTGGGGGTACTTTCGGCGATCTCGATCTTTCGCTGGTGACGGAAGCCCACCACGATGCTGGAGATCAGCGAGATCGAGATCACCGCTTCGGCGATGAAGAACGACCCGAAGTCGATGATGGACCCGATCGGCGGGTTGCCGGGCACCGCATTGCGCAGTGGGATCAACGCGAACAGGATGGCGGCCATCATCGAGCAGGCCGGGAAGACCAGGCCGCGTCGCCAATTCAGGACGTAGAAGGCGGCAACCACCGCCCCGATCGCCAGGCCGAGCATCAGCATCATGATGAAGACCGCGAAGATGATCGTGGGCATGCTGCGGTGCAGACCGAGATTCACCAGCACGCCGCCGCTTTGGGCGGTGCCTGCCGAGGTGTTCAGGCCGAAGAACGGATCGGTGTTGACCACAGTGAGGGCCACCGGAACATTGGTGCCGTCGGTGTTGTAGACATGGACTTCGAGGCGGCCGGTGTATCGATCGAACGGATAGTCGGTGACCGCTCCGTCCACGCTCACTCTCTGCTCGATGTCCGGCGCGGGATTGCCTGCCTTGATATCCGCCTTCCAGTTACCGATGGCGGCCGTCGTCAGCGTCACGTCCTGGGCGAAGTTGCCGTCCGGGTCGGCCAGCGTCCCACTCGGTGCCACATCGACGATCGTCACCGAAAGCTGTTGTGTCGTCGAGTCCACCTTCGTGATCCAGACGGTCACGTTCACCCGGTCCGGATTGTCCCCGTCGCCGAAGTAACTCTCCTGATCGGTGTTGTTGCGGCTGGTGAGATACCCCGCAACACTCGCCGCGATCACCGCCACCAGCAGCGCGGAGGCGATGATCAATCGGCGCAGCCCGACATCACGGACCCGTCGGATGTGATTACGCATGCTCCCCCTTGTTCATCCTCTTCGCGTATACCCAGGACAGGAACTGTCCGACCGCTTCGGCGGACTGATGCGCCCGTGGGGAGGAGAAAATGTCGAAAGCGTGTTGCGCACCGGGCAACTCGGCATAGAGCACCGGCGCTTGCGAGACCGTGCGGAATTCGCCGACGAAATCCCGCGCCTCGTCCACCGGGATCACCGAGTCGTGCTCGCCGTGCAGGACGAAGAACGGCGGTGCGTCCGCGCGTAGCCGGCGGATCGGTGATGCGGCGGTGTAGATCTCCCGGAACCTGCTGAACTGCCGCTTGACGACGAGGCGTTCGAGGTAGCCGATGAACTCGCGGCGGCCGTTGCCGTGCGTGGTGTACCAGTCGTAGCGGCCGTACACCGGGACCGCGGCCACCACGGAGGTGTCGGCGTCGGTGAACCCCGGCTGGTACTCCGGGTCGTTGGGTGTCAGGGCCGCCAGCGCCGCCAGGTGACCGCCGGCCGAACCACCGGTGATGGCAACGAAATCGGGGTCACCGCCGTAGTCGGCGATGTTCTCCTTGATCCAGGCCAGCGCACGCTTGACGTCGACGATGTGGTCCGGCCAGGTGTGCGCCGGGCTGACCCGGTAGTTCATCGCCACACAGATCCAGCCCCGGTCGGCGAGGTGGCTCATCAACGGGTAGGCCTGCGGACGGCGCCAGCCGATCGCCCACGCTCCACCGGGCACCTCGAGCAGCACCGGGGCCTTGCCCTCCCGGGGTAGATCGCGGCGGCGCCACACGTCGGCCAGATTGGCGCGGCCGTGTGGCCCGTAGCTGATCGTGCTCGTCTTGTCGACAAAGCGTCGCCGCGACCACGTCGTCCGCCATGCGGTGGGCCGGCCCGACGGCGACGGTGTGCTCGGCAAGGTTTCCAGAACGTCGGCGAAGTTCTCGCCGAGCCCCTCAACCAGCGCGGCGCGTAAAACCGGTCGTGGTGTGGTCACGTTGCGGCGTTGAATCGCCAGCAAGAACAACCACGACGCGGCCGTCAGCGCGAGGGCCGCGACACCCCGCCGGCCACGGAAGTCGCCGCGCAGGCCGCGCCGCGCGGCGTCGAGGACGGAGCCGCCCAGGTAGAGCATCGGCACTTCCGAGGTGGGCCAGCCGAACGAGAAGACTGCCAGCGTCTTGTAGCCCTGGCGCCCCAGTGGGCGAAATCCGTTGGCGGCATTGACCGCTTCGACGATCGCGCGTACCAAGGGGCGCGGCCGCCGAAGCTCAGCCGTCAGCCGTGTGAGCGATGAGTTCATTACGCAGGATTTTGCCAGTGCTTCCGCGCGGCAGTTCGCTCAGGACGGTGATCTCCCGCGGAACCTTGTAGTTGGCCAAGTTCTCCCGGACGTGCGCCTTCAGGTCGTCGGGGCTCGCGGTCGCACCGTCGGTGAGCACCACGAACGCCACCAGTCGCTGGCCGAACTGTTCGTCGTCGACGCCGAGCACCGTGGCTTCGGCCACCTCCGCGTGCCCGGCCAACGTCTTCTCCACCTCGATCGGGTACACGTTCTCACCGCCGGAGACGATCATCTCGTCGTCGCGGCCCACCACGAACAGCCGGCCCGCGTCGTCGAGGCGGCCGATGTCGCCCGACGACATGAAGCCGTCGTGAAAGTCCTTGGTACTGCCCCCCGGACCAGATGATGTGTAGCCGTCGAACTGGGTGGAGTTCTTCACGAAGATCCGCCCGACCTCGCCGGTCGCAACGGTGTTGAACTCGTCGTCGTAGATGCGGATCTCGGTGCCCGCGGCCGGCTTTCCCGCGGTGTCGGGTGCGGCCCGCAGATCGGCCGGGGTCGCGGTGGCGATCATGCCCGCTTCGGTGGCGTTGTAGTTGTTGTAGATCACGTCGCCGAACTCGTCCATGAACTTGATGACGACGTCGGGCCGCATCCGCGATCCCGAGCACGCCGCGAACCGCAGAGTGCGCCCGCTGTAGCGCTTTCGGACGTCCTCGGGAAGATCCATGATGCGGTCGAACATCACCGGGACCACACACAATCCGGTGGCTTTGTATTGGTCGACCAGTGCCAGCGTGGCCTCCGGGTCGAACTTGCGCCGGGTCACCACCGTGCATGCCATCGCCGAGGCGAACACCAGCTGCGAGAAGCCCCACGCGTGGAACATCGGGGCGACCACCACGGTCGTCTCACCCAGCCGCCACGGCGTGCGGCTCAAGATCGCGATGAGATTGCTGGCCCCGCCGCCGGAGTGCTTGGCGCCCTTGGGAGTTCCGGTGGTACCGGAGGTCAGCAGGATGAGCTTGCTCTTGCGGCCGCTCGAGGTGGCCCGCTGACCCGAATGGGCTTCGATCAGCTTCTCGACCGTCTGCGCCTCGGTCGGGGCGTCGGTCCAGGCCAGGACGCGAGTGGCCTCGGGGCGGTCTTGCACGGCCCGGTCCACCGACGCGGTGAACTCCTCGTCGTAGATCACGACATCGGCGCGTTCGCGATTGACGACCTCGGCCAGCGCCGGGCCGGCGAACGAGGTGTTGAGCAGCAGCACGTCCGCACCGATGCGGGTGGCGGCGATCAGCGATTCGACGAACCCGCGGTGGTTGCGGGCCATGATGCCGACCACTTCTGGCGTGCCGCCGGGCAGCTGCTGCAGCGCGGCCGCCAGCGCGTGCGCTCGCTGGTCGAGTTCGCGCCACGTCAGGGTGCCCAGTTCGTCGATCAGCCCGGGGCTGTCAGGGCGGCGGGCGGCGGCCGTCGCGAACCCGGTGGCGATCGACAATCCCTCGGCGCGCGCGGCGTTCACCATCGCGAGCGTCCGGTCCGGACGCATCGGGGTCAGGAAGCCGGCCTTGGCCAGCGTGACAACGGCGTCGCCGACGGACGTCAGCCGGGACAGCAGGTCCATCAGCCGATCACCGGTAGGCGACGTTCGGAGGCCAGTTCGTCCAGGGCCCGTTGCATGACGCCGCGCACGTGGGCGTCGACGGCATGGATGTCGGGGTCCTCGCCGAACTGCGCGGTGATGTCGATGGGCTCGAGCACCCGGACGACGATCTTGGTGGGCAGCGGCACGTTCAGCGGAACGACAGCGCTCAACCCGAACGGGAAACCGAACGAGATCGGCAGGATCTTCGCGCGCAACAGCTTGTCCAGCCGCAGCGCCTTGGCCACGCCGGTGCCGCGGGTGAGGAAGATCTGGCTCTCCTGGCCGCCGATCGCGACCGTGGGCACGATCGGAACCCCGGCATTGATGGCGGCTTTCACATAGCCGGTGCGCCCGTCGAAGTCGATCTTGTTCTGGGACAGCGTCGGCCGGTAGACGTCATAGTCGCCGCCGGGGAACACCACCACCACGCCGCCGGAGCGCAGCGCCTCGTCGGCGTTCTCGTGATTGGCCCGGATGAAACCGTTGCGCTTGAAGAAGCCGGCGGTCGGACCGGTCAGCACCAGATCGTGGCTCAGCGTGTAGACCGGCCGGTCGTAGCCGAAGTGGTCGTAGAACCCCAGGGCGAACACCGGCACGTCCATCGCGAACAGGCCGCCGGAATGGTTGGACACCACCAGGGCGCCGCCGGGCGGGAATGACTCCAGTCCGCGGACCTCACTGCGGTGGTAGAGCTTGAGGAACGGGCGCAGTACGCCCATGGTCCTCTCGACCAGGCCGGGGTCCCACTTCTCCGTCTCGGCGGGTGTCGCGTCGCTGGTGCTCACACATCCTCCTAGGAATTGGAACGTGTTCTAGTTTTCTATGCTACCGGGCTCGCGACTCGCGTCGTACCTCGATAGTTACCATTCCGGACGTGACTGAAAACGCCGTTACCGAAGAGCCCGCCGTCCTCACCGAGCGCCGCGGCCGAATTCTGATCATCACCATCAACCGGCCCAAGGCCAAGAACGCCGTGAATGCCGCGGTCAGCAATGGTCTGGCCGCCGCGATGGACGAGCTCGACGACGACGCCGGACTGTCGGTCGGCATCGTCACCGGGGCCGGCGGTTCGTTCTGCGCAGGGATGGACCTCAAGGCGTTCGCCCGAGGAGAGAACGTGGTGGCCGAGGGTCGCGGCCTGGGCTTCACCGAGCGCCCGCCGCTCAAGCCGCTGATCGCCGCGGTCGAGGGGTACGCGCTGGCCGGCGGGACGGAGCTGGCGCTGGCCACCGACCTGATCGTGGCGGCCAACGACTCGGCGTTCGGCATCCCGGAGGTCAAGCGGGGCCTGGTGGCCGGCGGCGGCGGATTGCTGCGCCTGCCGCAGCGCATCCCGTATCAGATCGCGATGGAGCTGGCGCTGACCGGCGAGAATCTGTCCGCGGTACGTGCCCACGAGCTGGGTCTGGTCAACGCGCTGGCCGAGCCGGGCCACGCGCTCGATGCGGCGATCGAGCTGGCGGAGCGGATCACCGTCAACGGCCCGCTGGCGGTGGCCGCCACCAAGCGGATCATCACCGAGTCGCGCGGCTGGTCGCCTGAAGAGCAGTGGAAGAAGCAGGCGAAGATCATGATGCCGGTGTTCGGGTCGAAGGACGCCCAGGAAGGCGCGATCGCGTTCGCCGAGAAGCGGGCCCCGAACTGGACGGGCAGCTGAGTCAGACCGCGCCGACGACGAAGTCCCACGGGTCGTTGCCGGAGGCCAGCGCCATCCGGCCCAACTTCCGTGCATGCCAGGCGGTGTCACCGAATTCGTCGATCCAGCTGCGGGCTCGCATCGTCGCCAGCCACAAGCGGTGCTCGATCGTCACGCCGATGGCACCGTGCAGCTGGTGGGCGGCGGTGACCACGCTCGGCACCACCCGGCCCAGCACCACCTTGGCGACGGTGACGGCGTAATCGGCTTGGGCGCTGTCGAATCCGTGAACGGCCACGGCGGCGACGGCCAGCTCGGTGGCCGCGCGCGCCCGTTCCACCTCACCTGCCATCGAGGCCAGCGTGTGTTGAACCGCCTGAAACGCGCTCAACGGACGGCCGAACTGCACCCGCTCCCGAGTGTGTGCCACCGAGGACTCGACCGCGGCGTCCAGCGCGCCGAGCGCCTGGATGCAGCGCGCCCAGGCGCCGCGCCGCGCCAGCTCCTCGGCGGCTCCCTCGACGGTGACGAACCCCTCGGCGGGCACGGCGATGGTGTCGCGTGGTTCACCGCCCAGGTTGTGCCCGGTCGCGGTGGTCGCGGGCTCGGTGATCGCCACCGAGAGTGCGGCGCCGTCGCGTACGGCCACCACCACCGCGTCGGCGGAGCCCGCATACGGAACGCCGCTGATGCTCGTCGCCCCGGCCGGGCCGATCGCGATCGTCAGCGGCCCCTCGCCGGGGACCTCGAGCCCGGCCCTCGCGGCCAACCAGGCCGCCAGCACATCGGTTTCAGCGATCGGGACGGTGACGGCATGGCGGGCCAGCGCCCGTAGCACAACCGCGGATTCGGTTGGGCCACCGCCTGATTCGGGATCGCTGGTCAGACGGGTCAGGCCGGCGTCCTGCAGATGCCGCCATGCGGCGGTGTCGACGTCGTCCGGCAGGCCGCGTCGGCCGATCCGCTCGTCGAAGGAGCGGACCCCGATATCCTCCGCCAGCTGGCGCAGGTCAACCAATTCATCTGTGCCGCTGGTGGTTACGAAGACACCACCGATCAACGCCCGCGTCATCTCAGCCCCATTCCGCGGGCCACCACACCACGCAGCACCTCGTTGGTTCCGCCGCGCAGGGTGAACAACGGCGCGTGCAGCCGTGCCACATTCAGCAGCGCGGCCACCCGGTCGCGATCCGGTAAGTCGGTCGCGGCGTAGCCGAACAGGTCGGCCGCCAATTCCACCGACTCCTGCTCGAAGCGGGTGCCCAGGTCCTTGACCAGAGCGGCCTCGTTGACCGGTGACTGACCGGCGGCCAGCGCCCTGGCCACCGACACCGACAGCTGCCGCAACGAGATCACCCGGGCCAGCAAGTCGCCGACGGCCGCGGCGGCGTGGTCGTCGAGATCGTCCTGGCCGGCCAGCAGGCGCACCAGTGCCGTCAGTAGCGCAGCGGTGCTCAGGATGCGTTCTGGGCCGCTGCGTTCGAAGGACAGTTCGGCGGTGACCTGATGCCAGCCGTTGCCGATCTCGCCGAGCAGGTTGTCGTCGCTGATGAACACCTCGTCGAAGGTCACCTCGTTGAAATGGTGTTCGCCCGACATGATCACGATGGGACTGATCGTGATCCCCGCGCTGTCTGCCGGCACGATGAACTGGCTGAAGCCGGCGTGGCGACGGTCGGGGTCGACCGGGCTGGTGCGGGCCAGCACCACGATCTGGTGGGCCAGGTGCGCTCCGCTGGTCCACACCTTGGTGCCCGACAGCAACCAGCCACCGTCGGTCTTGGTCGCCTTGGCGGCCGAGGCGGCCAGGTCCGAGCCGGCCTGCGGCTCGCTCATGCCGATCGCGGAGAAGTATTGCCCAGCAGCAATTCTGGGTAGTAACCGTTGCCGTTGCTCTTCGGAGCCGTAGGCCAGCAGCCCGGGTGCGACCTGTCGGTCGGCGATCCAATGCGCAGCCACCGGCGCACCGACGGCCAGCAGCTCTTCGGTCACCACATAGCGATGCAGGTGGCTCAGTCCCTGCCCGCCGTACTCGCGCGGAATGGTCAGGCCGAGGAATCCCGCCGCACCGAGACGGGCGCTGAACGCCTCGTCCCAGCTCGACAGCCACGCGTCGACGGTTGGCTGCCAACCGAATTCGTCGCGGTCGGCGGCCAGGAACGTCCGGATCGAGGCCCGCAAGCGGGCCAGCTCGGGCTCATTGGCGCACAGCGCCCCGAAGTCGTCGGTCATGGTGCTCACCGGTAGCCCGTGACACGCGCCAGGATGGCCACCTTGCCATCAGCACCGACAGCCTGGGCGTCGCCGACCGCGGAATTGCGCCCGACCCGCAGTGCGGTTCCCTCGTAACGGGATTGGTCGCCGGCGAAGAACGGGCGCAGGAAGTTCACCCGCAGCGATGCGGTGCGCAGCGGTTCGGCCTGCCCATGGTTGATCGCCGCAGACGCCGCGAGTTCCAGCCCGGCGCTGCTGACCCCGCCGTGGACGATCCCGATCAGGTTGTTGATGATCGGATCCGGCCGCTGGTCCAGCCGGTAGGTGCCATCCTCGTCCGGCCGTGGGTCGGCGGACATCAACTGCGCCAGCGTCGTCTGCGGTGTGCGCGCCAGGGTGTCCGGTCCCCGTTGGATCGGTGCATCGGGGCCACCGGTGATGGCGACCGTGCGCACGGTGCCGCCGCCGATCGTGGTGCCGCGGTGGCTCAGCGTGCAGATGGACAACAGCGTCGCACCGTGCGGTCCGAGCGGGCGACTGCTCGCCACGACCGGTTCGTCCGGCGCGGCCTGCAGGCTGTCGATCCCGTCGGGGCTGAGTTCGACGGAGAGCTCGCTCGAGACCGTCCACTGACCGGCGCCGCGGCGATAGAAGTTGGCCCGGCCGCCGACATCGTCGACCAGGATGGCCAGCGGACCGATCGTCGGCATCTGAGTGAACGGGTTGGTCAACCGGCCCACCGGCATCGAGGCGACGACCGTGAACTCGGTGAAGTTCTCGTCGAGCGTCTCGATGCCGAACCGGGTGATGACACTTTCCGGCGTCTCCGGGTCCTGCATGCCGGTCGTTCGGTCGGGCGTCGTCACCCTCGTATTCCAGCATCAGCGGCCGTCGTGGTGCGCAGGCAGGTCCGCGCAGTTCGGGTTGGACGGCGGAATTGCGGATGATGGCGCGCTGAACTCCGGGTGTGCGGATGGCGAAATATCGCGCGGCACAGGTCTTTGTCGAGGTGTCGGAAGCCGGAGAATCGCCGCCGGTCCCGGCAAAACTCCGAAATACGCCCTGTGCCGGTGAGCTTTCGGTAACTTCCCTGTAACGGGCGGGGGCACGGGGTTCTCGCATGAAACGGCGAGGAATCACATGACTGTGCGCAATCTGTCGCAGAGCACCGACCACACCGATCCGTCATCGTCCGGATACGGCCGCTGGGTAGGCCGGGTGGGCGTGCTTGCGGTCGCTCTCGGTGTCGGTGCGGCGTCGGCAGCCCTGCCGGTGGCCGCGGCGGATACCGGCGGTGCGGGCGGCTCCAGCGGTTCGGGTTCGGGGCGATCCTCGACCGGTTCGTCCCACGCAAGCGGGGACTCGTCGAGCAAGGGCTCCTCGAAGGCAGGCACAGGGCGCAGTGCCCCGCGGAGCCGAGCCGCAGCCAAGCCGTCGACCTCGACGGGCGGTTCTGACTCGACACCGGATGTCAAGGACGATGCCCCGGCGGCCGCAGCCAAGCCCGCCGGCGCGACCGAATCCCCCAGCGCCGCAGCCAAGCCGACGGCGCCCGCTGCCAAGACGGCCGGGGTGGCGTCGCCCGGAGCGGCCGCGATGGCCGCGCTGGCCGGCAACCCGATCACTGACTTCATCCGGATGTACGTCGGCAACGGCACCGCCGACCATCCCAACGCGGGCATCCTCTTCGGAAACGGCTACAGCTTCACCTCGGACTCGTGCACCGGCACCACCGCGTGCAACGGCGGCAACGCGGGTCTGTTCGGTACCGGCGGCAACGGTTTCAACGGCGGTAACGGCGGTGCGGCCGGCTGGTTCGGCACCGGCGGTAACGGCGGAGCGGGCGTGGCCACCGTCAACGGTGGCAAGGGCGGCAACGGCGGTGCCGGTGGCCTGATCACCGGCAGCGGCGGCGACGGCGGCGCGGGCCTGGACGGCAGCGGCGCCGACGGCGGCGACGGCGGCAGCGTCGGTGGATTGTCGATCAGCGGCAGCGGCGGCTTCGGCGGCGCGGGCGGATCCGGTGTGACCGGGACAACCGGCGGCACCGGCGCGGGCGGCGGCAAGGGTGAGGCCGGTGGCAATGGTGGCGCCGGCGGCAAGGGCAGCATGATCTTCGGCTCGGGCGGCGGCGGCGGTGCGGGCGGCAAGGGCGGCACCGGTGGCACCGGCGGCACGGGTGTCGACGGCGTCGATGGTGTCAGCGCAGCCGGTGACGGTGGTGCCGGCGGCGAAGGCGGTGTCGGCGGTGTCGGCGGCGCGGGCGGCGCGGGCGGATTCCTCTTCATTTTCGGTTCCAGCGGTGCGACCGGCAGCGGCGGGGTCGGTGGCACCGGCGGCACGGGCGGTGTCGGTGGTGCCGGCAAGGGCGTGCTGGCCGACGGGTCGACGCAAGCCGGCGGTAACGGCGGCTCGGGCGGCAAGGGCGGAACCGGAACTGACGGTGCGGCGTTCGGCACGGGCGGTGTCGGAGGCGCCGGCGGTGCCGGTGCGAGTGACGGCGTCGGAGCCACCGGCGGCAAGGGCGGTTCGGGCGGCAAGGGTGCTGTGGGCACCGCGGCTGCGGCCGGCCTCGGTGGTGGCGGCGGCGGTGGCGGTGGCGGCGCCCACGTCGAGGGCCTCAATGGTGGCGCGGCGGCGGGTACCGCCACCGGCGGTGCGGGCGGTGCCGGCGGCGACGCGACCACCGTGGCGGGAGTCGCGGGCGGCAAGGGCGGCGGCGCCAGCATTGTCGCGGACGGTGTGCTGAGTTCGGCCACCGGTACCGCCACCGGCGGTGCCGGTGGTAAGAGCGGTCCCGGGGGTGCCCAGGGCGGCGCCGGTGGTGCCGCGGGAATCCAGTCCGGCACGAACGGCACCGCTTCGGGAAGTGCCAAGGGCGGCAGCGGCGGTGACGCCACCGGCGCGGACAGCGTTGGCGGCAACGGCGGTTCGGCTCAGCTGCAAGCAGGCATCGTCGGGACCAACGCCGGTGTGGTAAACGGCTTCTCCACCGGCGGCAACGGTGGGGCGGCCAGCGCCGGTGGCACCGGCGGCGCGGGTGGTGACTCCTCGGTCACAGCCGCAGGTCTCATCGGTTCCGCTATCGGCATCACGTCCACCGGCGGCAATGGCGGCGCCTCCAGCGTCAACGGCAAGGCCGGCGGCGACGGTGGTTCCTCGGAGGTAATCGGGCTCAACGGCACGATCACCGGCGGCTCGGCGATCGCAGGCAATGGTGGTGCCACCAAGGGCGCTCTCGGTGGTGACGGTGGGTTCGCCACGCTCACGGCAAGCGACGCGGCTGCCGCGGGCACCGCGATCGTCAACGGCACGTCGACCGGCGGCAACGGCGGCGACGGCGGTGCCAATGGCACCGGCACGAACGCTGCGGCCGGTGGCGCCGGCGGCACCGGTGGCAACAGCACCTTCCAGCTGTCCGGTGGCCAGACGTCGACCGACGGGGTCAATGCGGGCGGTAGCGGTGGCGCCGGTGGCAAGGGCACCAACTCCGGCACCGGCGGCACCGGAATCGGTGGTGTCGGCGGTAACGGCGGCAACGGTGGCAACAACTCAGGCGTCCTGGGCGTGGGCACCGCGGGCACCGCCGGTGGCGATGCGCAGGCCAATGGCACGCCGGGCACGGCGGGGACCAACGGCACTGACAACCCCTGATCTCTGTTGGAAACCAACGGGCACAGCCATTTCGGCTGTGCCCGTTGGCCATTCAGGGGTTCAGGGTCGGCACACCGAACTTCGTCACGAATTCCTTTGCCTTGATCAGGAATTCCATCTGGGCGGCGACGTCATGAAGGGGCTGCAGGCTGCGCACCGAGCGGCACAGCACCACTGCACCTTCCATCGCGGACAGGGTGGTGTCGGCCAATGCACTGGCGTCGGCGGCGTCGAAGCCTTCCCGTAGGTAGGCCTGCTTGGACGCCTCGCGCCAGCGGCTGAAGATCTCACCGGCGACTGCGGTGAGCTGTTGTTCGTCCTCGCCGGATCCGATGGCCGCGGCCAGCACCGGACAGCCGGCGGTGTAGTCGCTGGTGATCAGGGCGTCTTCCCAGAGTTGTACATAGCGGCGCAGAAGCACCCCGGCGTTCTCGCATGCCGCCTCATCGATGGCGGTCGTGATCGCGTAGCCGGCGTATTCCAGTGCCTCGCGCAGGATCTGGCTTCGCCCCTCGGGGAAATGGTGATAGACCGAACCGCGCGGCGCACCGCTGCGGGCCAGCACCTCGTCGATCGTCACGCCGGCGGCGCCGCGTTCACGCAGCATCTCGGCGGCACTCACCAGCATCTTGGTGCGGGTGGAGCCGCGGCTCTTTCGATCGGGTGTCGGGGTCCGGGTCATTCAGGCGGCGGGGGTTTGACGGAAATGGCTACCCCGCCACGCCAGCGCCCGAGCTCCGCGACCGAACAGCTGACGGCGCTTGTCGGGTACGTGGCGCGTGAACCGGTGGCCGGCGATGTTCAGCTCGATCAGCCACATATCTCTCTCCTTGCGGGGTAGGTCTGGAGACCAACTCCATAACTATGGTTATGACCATAAGTTAAGAACGGGGTGAGCGCAACATAGAGCCTGACGCCGACGTTAACAGCAGGCAAACAGCCAGATAGGCCGCACTACCGAGGGTCCGGACGTGCACTTATATGGTCCAGACCATATTTCAGGACGCTGGATGAACACCCTGATCAGTGCAGGTGAACCGAGCTAGGCTCGGGCTCAGCCGGCGATGAGGAGGACGCACGCGATGAGCCACTACAAGAGCAATGTCCGCGACCTCGAGTTCAATCTCTTCGAGTTCCTTGATGTGGAGAAGGCTCTCGACGCCTATCCCGACCTGGACGGGGATTCGATCCGGGAGATGCTGGCCGAGGCAGCCCGGCTGGCCGAGGGGCCGGTCGCCGAATCGTTCGCCGAGACCGACCGTCATCCGCCCACATTTGACCCCGGTACCCATGCGGTGTCGTTGCCCGAGCCGTTCTGCACGTCGATGCGGGCCTGGCAGCAGGGGGAGTGGTTCCGCATCGGGCTGTCCGAGGAGGTGGGCGGCGTCCCGGCGCCTGCGATGGTCACCTGGGCGATCGACGAACTCGTGCTCGGGGCCAATCCCGCGGTGTTCATGTACATGGCCGGGCCGATCATGGCCAACATCCTGTTCCACATCGGCAACGAGCAGCAGCGGCACTGGGCCGCCCTGGCAGCCGAACGCAACTGGTGCGCCACCATGGTGCTGACCGAGCCGGACGCCGGCTCCGACGTGGGTGCGGGCCGCACCAAGGCGGTCGACGCCGGCGACGGGACCTGGCACATCGAAGGCGTCAAACGGTTCATCACCAACGGTGACACCGGCGACTTCTTCGAGAACATCCTTCATCTGGTGCTGGCCCGCCCGGAAGGCGCCGGCCCCGGCACCAAGGGCCTGAGTCTCTTCCTGGTGCCCAAGTTCCTGCTCGATCCCGAGACCGGCGAGCCGGGCGAGCGCAATGGCGCGTTCGTCACCAACCTCGAACACAAGATGGGGCTGAAGGCCTCGGCCACCACCGAACTCAGCCTGGGCCTGAACGGTAAGCCGGCGATCGGCTGGCTGGTGGGCGATGTGCACAACGGCATAGCCCAGATGTTCAAGGTCATCGAGTACGCACGAATGTTCGTGGGCACCAAGGCGATTGCGACGCTGTCCACCGGTTACCTGAATGCGCTGGAGTATGCCAAGACCAGGGTGCAGGGCGCCGACCTGACCCAGATGACCGACAAGACGGCACCTCGGGTGACGATCATCCATCACCCCGACGTGCGACGTGCCCTGATGACGCAGAAGGCATACGCCGAAGGGCTGCGCGCGCTCTACCTCTACACCGCGGCACACCAGGATCCCGCGGTGGCACAGATCGTTTCGGGTGCCGACGCCTCGATGGCCGAGCGGGTCAACGATCTGCTGTTGCCGATCGTCAAGGGTGTCGGCTCCGAACGCGCCTACCAGTGCCTGACCGAGTCGCTGCAGACGTTCGGCGGATCCGGCTTCCTGCAGGACTACCCGATCGAGCAGTACATCCGCGACGCCAAGATCGACTCGCTCTACGAGGGCACCACCGCGATCCAGGCCCAGGACTTCTTCTTCCGCAAGATCGCCCGGGACCAGGGTGGGGCACTGGGGCATGTCGTCACCCAGATCGAGAAGTTCATCGACAGCCCCGACCCGCGGCCCGAGCTGGCCGCCGCGCGCGCATCGCTGACCGACGCGCTGGACAACGTGCGCGCGGTCGCGACCGTGATGACCGGTTATCTGCTGGGGGCGCAGGAGGATGCTCGCGAGCTCTACCGGGTGGGACTGGAATCGGTCGGCTTCCTCCTCGCCGTCGGCGACCTGCTGATCGGCTGGTTCCTGTTGCGCCAGGCCGAGATCGCGCTACACGCACTCGACGGCGACCCGGATCCGCGTGAGCAGGATTTCTACCGCGGCAAGGTGGCGGTGGCGAAGTTCTTCGCAGGCAACGTGCTGCCGCGGCTGGCCGCCGAGCGGAAGGTCGCGGAGTCGATCGACGTGTCGATCATGGACCTGCCCGAAGAGGCCTTCTGAGCGTCGGTCAAGATGGCGAGACCAACCGGTGGGATTGACGAGGAAGGGACCCCATGAAGGTGATCACGTCCATCGACGACGCGGCGTCCGCGGTCGGCGAGGAGCTCGGCGTCAGCGAGTGGCTGCAGATCGATCAGAAGCGCATCAATGACTTCGCCGACGCGACCGGGGATCATCAGTGGATCCACGTGGATGTGGAGAAGGCCAAAGCCGAAAGCCCTTATGGCACACCGATTGCGCACGGTTTCCTGACCCTGTCGCTGATCCCGGCGCTGTCCAAGGACAACTTCCGCATCGAGAACGCGAAGATGGCGATCAACTACGGACTCAACAAGGTTCGGTTCGTGGCGGCCGTCCCGGTGGACAGCAGCATCCGGGTGCGGTCCGAACTCGTCGGCGCCGACAAGGTCGACGACAACACCGTCAACCTGACCGTCAAGCACACCATCGAGATCGACGGTGTCGACAAGCCCGCCGCCGTCGCCGAGATGATCGTCCGCGCGCTGTTCTGACCAGACACGAAAAAGCCCCGACACGCTCGCGCGTGCGGGGCTTCTTCGTGTGACCGGCTATTCGGGGGTGTACCCGAACGGCAGCAGCACGCTCTTGGCCTGGGTGTACGCCTCGATACCCTCGGGCCCGTTCTCCCGGCCGATGCCGGAGTTCTTGTAGCCACCGAACGGCGAACCCGGATCGAACGCGTACATGTTGACCGCGTAGGTACCCGTGCGGATCTGGGCGGCGATCTTCATCGCCTTGTCGTTGTCGGTGGTGTAGACCGAACCGGCCAGACCGTAGACGGAGTCGTTCGCGATGCGGACGGCATCCTCTTCGGTCTCGTAGGGGATCACCGCCAGGACGGGTCCGAAGATCTCCTCCTGCGCGATCGTCATCGAGTTGTCGACATCGGCGAAGACCGTCGGCTGCACGAACCAGCCGCCGTCGAGCCCCTCGGGACGCTCACCGCCGGTGACCAGCCGGGCGCCTTCTTCGACACCCTTCTTGATGTAGCCCTCGACCCGCTCGCGTTGCTTCTCGCTGATCAGTGGGCCGATCATCGCGCCCGGGTTGTCGGGCAGCCCGATCGGCATGGCCGCGACGGCGGCGGACAACTTCTCGACGACCTCGTCGTAACGCGACCGCGGCGCCAGGATGCGGGTCTGGCCGACACAGGCCTGCCCGCAGTTCATCAGTCCGGAGAAGACCAGCATCGGCAACGTCGAATCCAGGTCGGCGTCCTCGAGGATGATCGCGGCCGACTTGCCGCCCAGCTCCAAGGTGCACGGCTTGAGCTTCTCGGCGGCGATCTTGGCGATCTCCTTGCCGACGCCGCTGGACCCGGTGAAGGTGAACTTGTCGATCTCGGGGTTGGCGGTCAGGGCGCGGCCGGTTTCAGGGCCGCCGGGCACCACCGAGAGCACACCCTCCGGCAGGCCGGCTTCGGCGAAGACGTCGGCCATCGCGAACAGCGACAGCGGGGTCTCCGCGGCCGGCTTCACGACGATGGTGCAGCCGGCCAGCAGCGCGGGGCCGAGCTTGTTGGCGGCCAGGAAGAACGGGACGTTCCACGCGGTGACGGCGGCGACCACGCCGATCGGCTCGCGCAGCACCATCGTGGTGCCGTAGACGCCGTCGCGGAAGTCGCGCCAGGTGAACTTGTCGGCGGCACCGGCGAAGTACTGGAACGACGACATCGCGGCGCCGTACTGCATCATGTCGACGATCGTCGGCGGCTGGCCGGTCTCGGCGGCCAGCAGGAACTTGAACTCCTCGGCGCGCTCTTCGAGGATCTTGACGGCGCGGCCCAGGATCTCGCCGCGCTCGGTGGGCGACATCTTCGGCCACGGGCCCTCGTCGAACGCCTTGCGGGCGGCGGCGCAGGCGGCGTCGACATCGGCCTTGGCAGCCAGCGGCACCTTGCCCACCAGTTCGCCGGTGGCAGGGGAGTGCACTTCGATGACCTCGGAGGTGGACGGCTCGGTCCACTTGCCGCCAATGAACAGCTTGTCCCACTCGGTTCTGAAAGCCGTGCTCTGTGTCATGACCGTCACACTACCTATTGGAGACAGAAACTAGAACCTGTTCATTTCGGGCGAATCGGCGGCTGCAGCACCAGCACCAGGTTGCTCACCAGGAACTCCCGTACGCCGGCCAGTCCGGTCAGCCCCCACGCCCATCGCGGGTGGTAACGCGGGAATGCCGCGACCAGCGTTCCGGTTCCGGCCGCCCAGCGCAGGCCCGCGGCCGCGGAGACGGCGAACAGCGACGACCCGTAGTTGTTCTTGGGCGGGTGGCCGTGCTTGCGGGTGTAGCGGGCCGCCGCCCGGGCTCCGCCCAGGTAGTGCGTGAGGCCCATCTCGTGGCCGCCGAACGGCCCCAGCCAGACGGTGTACGACAGGATCGCCAGACCGCCGGGCCGGGTCACCCGCAGCATCTCCGCCCCGAGCTGCCACGGGCGCGGCACATGCTCGGCGACATTCGACGACAGGCACACGTCGACACTGCCGTCGGCGAACGGCAGGGCCATCCCGGATGCCCGGACGAAGGAGCCCGGCCCGGCCTGCCGGACGTGCTCGGCGGCGTGCATCTCACTCGGATCCGGTTCGACGCCGACATAGCTCCAGCCCGATCGGGTGAACGCGGTGGCGAAGTAGCCCGGCCCGCCGCCGACGTCGACGAGCGTGTGTCCGGCCACCGGACCGTTGGCGGCCTGCCACAGGTCGGTCACCATCTCCGCGGTGTCGGTGGCCAGGGCGCCGTAGAAGCGGGCGGGGTCGGACTGTTCGTACCGGAATTCACTGAGCAGCCGCGTCGATCTGCCCAGCGTCGCGCGACGGGCGAACAGGTCGGTGACGGCCATCGGGCCCACCTTAGTCAGCTCGAAATTCACCCTCGCCAGAGTTGAAACTCACGCTGCGCAGAAAAAGTTCGAGGTGCAGAGCTGCAAAAAGTGAAACTCGACTGGCGGTCTAGGCTGGCGTTGATGTCCACACCCGTTCGCTCCGTCCTGCTGTTGTGCTGGCGGGACACCGGCCACCCGCAGGGCGGCGGCAGCGAAACCTACGTCCAGCGCATCGGCTCGCTGCTGGCCGAATCCGGCATGGACGTCACTCTGCGCACCGCCCGGTATCGCGGTGCACCCCGTCGCGAGCTCGTCGACGGTGTGCGGGTCAGCCGCGGCGGCGGGCCCTACAGCGTGTACATCTGGGCGGGGCTGGCCATGGTGGCCGCCCGGCTCGGCCTAGGACCGCTGCGCGCCGTGCGCCCCGACGTCGTGATCGACACCCAGAACGGGGTGCCCTTCCTGGCCCGGCTCGCCTTCGGCCGCCGGGTCGCCGTCCTGGTGCACCACTGCCACCGTGAACAGTGGCCGGTGGCCGGTCGCTTCTTCGGCCGCGTTGGCTGGCTGGTCGAATCGTGGCTCTCGCCGCGCATGCACCGGCACAACCAGTACGTCACAGTCTCCCTGCCGTCGGCCCGCGATCTGTCCGATCTCGGCGTCGATACCGCGCGGATCGCCGTGGTGCGCAACGGTCTCGACGACGCTCCGCCGGACACCCTGACCGCACAACGGTCGTCGACGCCCCGGGTCGTGGTGTTGTCACGGCTGGTGCCGCACAAGCAGATCGAGGACGCGTTGGATGCGGTGGCGGCGTTGCGGCCCCGGGTCGACGGCCTGCACCTGGACATCGTGGGCGGTGGCTGGTGGCACGACCGACTGGTGGAGCGGGCCGAGAACCTCGGCATCTCCGATGCCGTCACGTTCCACGGCCACGTCGATGACCACACCAAACACGCTGTCGTGCAACGGTCCTGGGTGCATGTGCTGCCGTCACGCAAGGAAGGTTGGGGCCTGGCCGTCATCGAGGCCGCCCAGCACGGTGTGCCGACCATCGGCTACCGGTCCTCGGGTGGTCTCACCGACTCGGTCATCGACGGGGTCACCGGCGTGCTGGCCGACGATCACCACGACCTGGTGGATCGCCTGGAACGCCTGCTGACTGACCACGTTCTGCGCGACGAGCTGGGCGCGAAGGCCACGGCGCGCAGCCGGGACTTCTCCTGGCAGCAGAGTGCCGATGCCATGCGCACGGTCCTGGAGTCGGTGCACACCGGCGGCCGGGTCAGCGGCGTCATCTAGCACGAGATCGACGTCAGGGCTGCGATTGTGCCCAAATAACGACCGTGGCGTCGATTTCGGTGATGCTCAGGCCCGTTGCGGCCAAAGCCGATTAGCGCGCGGTGTTTTCGAGTGAGCCGATCAGCTCGGCGAAACGCCGGGCCGCCGCGTCGACGCCGGCGTCGTCGTCGGTGCCGGCCAAGTCGAGCAGCAGGCCGCGCATGACCGCCAGCCCCAATCGGGCGAGCGTGGGGTCGTCCGCGGATCGTGTCACCGTGAGCCAGCGATCGACCGCGCCGGGCAGCATCGTCGCGAACGGTGATTCCCCCTGGGCCCCACGGGCATAGCATTCGAAGAACAGTCGCTCGAGCGCTCTCAGTTCGGGCCTGCGCAGATGCTCCCACATCTCGGCGAACCCCGTGCCGCCCGCTGCCATCAGCTCACGCAACAGCGCCATCTGCCTGCGTTCCACCTCGTCGACGATCGCCAACAGCAGCTCGTCGCGGGATCCGAAGTGGTGCAATAACATTCGGTGGCTGGTTCCCACCGCGTCGGCGAGTTCACGCAGCGCGCGTCCACCGACACCGTTCTCGGCGCAGTCGGCGACCAGGGCGTCGAGCAGTTCCGTGCGCCGTCGCAGATCAGGCGTTCGAACCACGAAGCTTCCGCAAGCCCTCGCAGCGCGCCTTCAACCCCTGCGCTTCCATCGCCAGGTAACGCCGCGTCATCCGCTGCATCAGCACTCCGACTATCGCTCCGACCACTCCGCGCTGGGCGAGGTCCTGTCGCACCAGTGTTCCGCCGCCGGCAGCCGGCAGCACCTCGTGTCGTGCCGAGGTCAGCCCGCCGGGTGACCGCTGCACCCACGTCCACGATGTACCCGGCTCGATGTCCGTGACCGTCCAGATCAGCCGGGGCATCCGCGGTTGGGTGATCTCGAAGCGGCGCCCGACCGCGAGTTGTGCGCCGTCCAGGCCGTGCAGTCGGGTGACCGATGCGGTCCAGTCCGGCCAGTGCTCGACATCGGTGAACACCTCCCACACCAGATCTGCGGGTGCATCGATCGCGACGCTGCTGGAACTGAGCATGTACCAGATGGTACATCTTTAAGGCGGAGCAGCTCAACCGCCTTCGGCGTGAAGGTGGACCAGCCCGGAGGCGACGGCATAGCGCGGCCCATGTGTGCCGTCGACGTTGGCCCGGCCGACGGCCACCGGAACGGAGCGCAGCGACTCGCCGACCGTCCGCAACAGTTCGTCGTCCAGCGCGCCGCCACCGGCCAGCACCAGCGCGACCGGCGGCTCGTCGAAAGCCTTCAGGCAGCGTGCGATGTTGGCGGCCACGGTCTGCTGCTTGACCGCCAACCGCAGGCTGCGCCACTCCTCGGCGGCCAGCCGGTTGGAGAACGGGACCAGCCCGGCGTTGCCACGGGTGCACAACCGGCCGATCGCCTCGGGCGGGGCAGGAGCGTCCAGAAACACCCGGCGGCCGTCCTCCTCGTGAGCGATGTGCGGCCCCTCCACCCGGATTGCCGGTGAACGCTTGATCTGCTCGGCCAGTGCCCGCGGCACTCCGAGGGTTGCCGCGACCGCGGTGGTGATGGCCTCGCCGGCACCGGCAGCGACCACTTCCTGGTCCGCGCCGATCAGGTCGATGGTCCCGCCGCCGATATCGCAGACGATCGACCCCGGCGGGAGATGGGGAGTGGTGTGGGCACCGCGCGCGGCCGCCCGCGGTTCCGACGCGATGGTCCGAGCCGGGCGACCGCACAGCTCCGCCAGGGTGGCGGCTGCGTCGGCCACCTCGTCAGCGGCCAGCAGCGCGACCACCGTGCCGCTGGTCTCCGCGACCCCGCGGCGCAGCCACGCGCCGTCGTCGATGGCCTTCAAACTGGTCAAGTAGGCGTCGTCGACCGCGATTCCGGACGCGGCCGAGGCCACGGCGGCCAGGCGCACCGCCACCACGGTGCCGGGCGGCCGGACCCGCAGCAGGCTTTCGGCCTCGGCCGGCGAATAGCGCCGCACGACGCCGTCGACGCGACAGTCCGCGTAGTCCCCGTCGGCGGACGGCGGCTCGGGCTCTCCGTCACGCAGAGTCACCGCGATGGCCGGTGAATCCGCCAATTCGCGGGTGAACTCGGCGATCTGGTGAATGTGCTCGTGCGCCACCCCCAGCGCCGCCGACAGCGCCAGCGGATCGGCCAGCGCCCGATACGACCGCCCTTGCGCCACCACCTCGATCGCGACCGGCGCGCCCGGTCGCAAACCGCCGAGCTCGACTTCGTCGACAACCGGGATGCCTGCGGGTATCCGGTTGGCGATCAGCACGGCCTCGTCACGCTCGACGATCACCCCTGCGATGTGCCATCCGCGCTGGACGGCGTCGCTGATCTGCCGTGCCGCGACCTCGAAATCGACTGTTGCGCCGACCGATACGATCGCTGGCCGGGCGGCCACGGAACCGATGACATCGGCCAGCGGTACGTGCACGCCCACGGCCGATCCCGCCCCTGCCGGCGTGCTGGCGCTGGGCCTGCGCAGGCTTCGCACCGGGCAGTGCGGTGGCGTCGGTGGCGGCAGTGGTGCGGTGGCGGTGTCCACCGGACGCAATACCGACAGCACCACCTCGTCGACTCTGCACTCTGCCTGCACCTCGAGTTTGTGCAACAGCGCCGCCGCGCCGGCCAGGGATTCCCGAGATCCCTTGCGACCCCGGGTCGGTGCCTGTCCGTGGCATACGGGTTCCACTGAGCCAGACGAAGTCCGGGCGACGACGATCTCGGTGGTGTGGTTTCCGACGTCGATTCCGGCCACCACGCTCAACGCAGCAGACCCCTGCGCTGGTAGACCGCCGCAGCGTGACGCACCAGCTCCGCACACCGGGCCGCGCCGCGCGCCTCCAGATCGGCCACGAGTGCGTTCAGCTCCGGCGCCGTCGACCGGTGCGGGCGCAACGCCTCGTAGAGCTTCATCACCTCGTCGTCACCCATCGTCGCCAATTCGGCTGCGCGAAGGAAGTTCTCGGCCAGTTGCGGGTTACCGCCCGCCGCGGCGACGTCCGCCTGATGAACCAATGCCGACGGCTCCATTCGGAGATCTGCCAGCGTGAGCTTGCCGTCGACGGCGGCCGCCACGGTGAATCGGTCCTCGGTCATGCTCGCCTCGCTTCGACGGTCACGGGTGATTCGCCCGGTTCGCACGCTTCGCGCTCCAGGGCCACGAGCGCCACTGCCCTGGCGTGATAGCGCGCCGAAATGGACTCGTCGGTCCCGCCGGTGAAGATGGGTACCGGCGCCATGCCCTTGGCGTGGCGGGCGGCGTTCTTGCCCAGCTGGCGGTACATGTCCGCGTCCAACAGCGGTGCCACACTGAACAGCTCGAGATTCGCCAGCGGCGCCAGATCCCGCCGGTGGATCAGAGCAGTACCCTTGCCCTGCAAGCCGATTCCGATCCCGGATCCGGACAGCTTGGCAGCGGTCAATCCGATCAGCCCGACGTCGATGGTCGATCGCACCCGGACCAGCCGGGCCACGCAACCTTCCTCTTCCAGCCCCGCTTCGATCTGCCGGAGGACCTCACCGACGGTCAGCCCGCACAGGGTCAGCCACACGCTGCACCCCAGTGCCGGCGACAAACCGATGCACACCTCGCGCGGATCGCTGCCCTGCCTGGCGGTCTCGACCGGGGTGAACGTGATGTGACCGTGGTGGTCGGCCTGATCGGCGGTCAGCTCCGCCGTCGTCCGGGCTTGCCGGATGTCGTCGATCTCCGCTCGCCGCTGATCGGACAAGGCATAACCCGTTCCCGGGCCGGCATAGTCGTTCGGGTCGGTGAGCTTGGACAGCACGTTGAAGTCCTGATCGAAGATGGCCGATGTCTGCAGCTGGTCGCCGCGCAATCGTTCGGCGGTCAGGCGCATGATCGACTCGGCTTCCGGCTCGAAGCCGGTGCGGTGCAGCGCGGCCACGACGTCGAACACCGTCAGCTGGCGAGCCTCGATCGCGGCCGCCGCCTCGGCGACCATCTTCGGATGCCCGGCGGGCAGGTCGCGAGATCCGTTGGCCACCACCACCTCGTCGACGCGGGCATCGTCGTAGTCGGCAAGGCCGAGATCCCGGTAGACCGCTTGCACCGCCGTGGCCGCCCGCCGGCGCACTCGCGCCAGGTGCTCGGCCGATACCGTCCGCAGTCCGCCGTCGGCACCCCAGTCCCGCTGCAGCACCAGGAAGTCGTCCATGTCGTCGGAGTTGAAGTTCGACAGCGCAAAAGCGTTGTCGTAGCGGGGAATCGAGCCGAATCCGGAGAAGATGAAGTCCGCCCCGGCGAGCAGGACGGGCAGGGTGTGGGCGCTGCGACGAATGTCCGACTCCGAGATCAGGTTGTCGTTGCCTGCGCAGGACTCGAGGTCGCGCAGCATCACCATCAGGTTCTCGGCCAGCAGTTCTTTCATGCCCTCCGGGACTGAGGCCACCACACCGACACCGTCGATCCCGCCGTTCTGCACGCCCTGCGACCCGAGCGCGCGGGCCAGCGACACACACCGGGACTCCAGATACAGGATCGAACACTTCTCGGCCGCACCCATCAGAACTTCGGCACCGCCACCGCTGGTCACCCGCATCTTCAGCCCGCGGGAGGCGTAGGCCGAGGTGAGAATGGCCTTCGAGAAGGGAGTGTCGTCACCGTCGACGAACACCTGCTCGGTTCCGTAGATCGAGATGGTCTCGGCGTAACTGGTCAGGCCGCGCAGGCCCAGCCGCAGCTCCAGGGCTTCTTCGATCGAACACTGAGCGAGCGCCCCCGGAACACCGACCTGGCTGCCGATCAGCAACGCGACGGCGTTCGACGGGGCATCGCCGAGCACCGGCACCGTCGTCTCGACTTCCCGAAAGCCATAGGCCACCGCGCTGGCCGCGTCGGCGGCGATCAGCAGCGGATCGTCGAGCTGGTTGGTGACGTGCGCCTGATTGCTCGGGGTACGTCGGGCGCGCATCTTGGCCATCGCCATCTGCATCTCGACCGGCGTCATCACCGCGACCACTCTGGCCAGCTTGGCCGGCGTGGTGCCGCCGATCAGACGCACCACCTCGGAGCGCGGCACATTGACGTCGACGGCCATCCTGGCCAGTGCGACGTCGTCGAGCGCCATCGCTTCACCGGCCGTCTCGAGGTCGATCCCGTGCCGGGCGATGAACTCGTCGATGACGTCGAAGTCGCTCGCGGATTTTCCGTCCAACTCGACCACGACACCGTCGCGCACCACCAGAGACGGTGCGGGGTCGTGCGGGCTGTGCATCGCGGCCAGGCCGAGAGTCGGGTCGGCCACGCTGAAGCCGTCCAGGTTGACCGCTTTCGCGTCGAGTATCCGCATCCGGCCCTGGTCGAGATCTTCAGGGCGGGAAAGAACCTCGTCGTCACGTCCAGCCATACTCTCTGTCATCCTCGTTCCGCTTCGCGAATCGCTTTGTCCTCGAATACGATACGGGCGATCAGGGCGCCGCGTCGGGGGTCGCCGAACTTGACCTGCGCCGCCGGCGCGCGGCGCTGAACACAGCCACCGCCCCCGCGGCGCCCAGCGTCAGCAGCCATACCAGGTGGGCCACGAACACCGCGAGCCGCGCTGCGGGTGTCGCACCGACGCTCACCCCCCCGACGCGGTACAGCGCGAGCTCGCCGTCGCGGTAGGCCACCGGCAGCTGCGCCAGGGTCCGCTGTGCGTTGCCGATCGTGCCTGCGCTGCCCGATTCGATGACCACCCAGCCCACCCCGGCACCGGCGAGCGCCTCGGGGGAACCGCCGGCCAGCAGCATCCGCTGGACATCGCGGGCATGGCCGCCCTCACCGGGGACCTTGTGCCCGGAGATCGTCAGGTCACCGGTGGCCAACACCTCGGCGCGGACCCAGCGCGGCAACGGATCGAGCACCGGTGCCGCACCGGCCCACGCGAACTGGCGCATGCTGTCGGCGGGCAGCACGGCGACGTCGGCCGGGTCGGCGTCGATCAAGCCGGCCACCACCGCCCAACCCTGCGGATAGCGCACCGGCGTCACCTTGCCCCAGGCGCCGAAGGCCAGATCGGGCAGCACGGCGATGAGCGCCACGACCCCCATCACCGCGGTGGCGCCGGGCCGGAGCCGGCCCCGCAACGTCACCACCGCTGCCGCCGCGGCGACCGCATAGCCGGGCATCGCCAGCGCCACCCACTTCTGCCCGTCGCGCAGGATCCCGACCGCGGGCACCGCTTCCACCACGTCACGCAGCACCGCCAGCCCCGGTCCGGTGGCCGCTGCGGCGGGCAGCAGCACGCCGACCGCGGCGAGTGCCAGCAGCGGCAGCACGGACCGGCGACGCAGTACCGCGGGCAACCCGATGGCCACGATGCCCACCAGCACCAGGGTTGCGGGCAGCGCGAAAAGCATTGTGCGAGAAGAGGGAACAGCCTCGGCGTTCCAGATTCCGCCGAGTCCCGCCAGGCTGCCGAGGGTACCCAGGCCCGGCTCCGCCCGAGCCGCGAACGCCGTCACACCCGGGGACGGCGACGAGCCGAGCCCGCCGCCCAACGCCGACGCCATCAGCCACGGTGACGCCGCGAGCACCGCGGTCGTCAGCACCCCGACCGCGCACCATGGCCGCGACGCCCCCGTCCCGGGAACCGCGACACACACCAGCGCCACCACAGCGGCCAGTAACAGCCCGGTCGGTGTCAGCCCGGCCAGCGCGATCCAGAACACCACCGCCGCCCACCGAGCCACGGTCGCCTCATCCCGCACCCGAATCACCGCGGCAGCCACCCACGGCAGGCAGCCGTACCCGACCAACAAGCTCCAGTGCCCTTGGAGCAGCCGCTCCGCGACGTAGGGGTTCCATACCGCGAGCGTCGCCGCGATCAGCTGCCCGGGCATTCCGGCATCCGGGACCAGCTCGGCGGCCAACCGTCCGGCTCCCCAGCCGGCCAGGAAAATCCCGGCGACCAGCAGCGCCTTCACCAGCACGCCGCCGTCGAGCACCGGCGTCAAAGCGGCGATGAGGAAGTCCTGCGGGAGTGCGCGGGGCGCTGATTCGGACAAACCCAGCGCCGCATCGGAGAAATACGACCGCGGCGTGGACACCGCATCGCGCAACAACAGATAGCCGGGCGCCAGCAGCGGCGCGGTGACCGCGAGAGCCAACAGGAGTGCGTAGCCCGGCACCACCCACCGGACGGCCCGGTGCGCCCGGGTCACGGGAGTGCTCACCGTTGCGGCGGCGGAGGCTCCAGGTCCGGTCTGGCCGCGGGCAGCTTCTCGGTGGCCGCCTCGGCGGCCGGCATCGGTCCGGTTTCGTCCTTGCCGAAGAAGCCATGGTCGGCGGTGTCCAGGCCGGGGTCGATCAGAGCCGACTCGGCACGCAGGCTGAACGTGCCCAGCAGCGCCCCGCCCACGAGTGCCACCAGACCGGCGGCGGTGAAGCTGATCGGCAGCACCCGCGACCACAGTCCCACCCGGTCGCGCTCATCGCGGGCGGAGGCCACCCGGGACTCGATGGTCTGCTCGGTGGAGGTGACCTTGTAATCGGCCAGTTCCATCTCCGGGCGCAGCGCATCGCGGGCGTAGTAGTGGTTGGCGTGCTCGGTGGACTTCACGATCACGCCGGTCACCGGGTCGACCCAGAAGGTGCGCTGCGCGGCGTAATAGCGGGTCATGGTGACCGGCTCCTCCGGCGGCCCGGGCAGACCCCACAGCTCGGCCCGCGCGGTCACCTCGCCGTCCTCGTTCTTGTCATAGAGCGAGGCGTACTTGATCGGGTCGACCAGCTTGCCGTCGGCGTCGTAGCCGACGTTCTGGGTGAAGCGGTAGGTGGTCAGCCCGTTGACGTCTTCCTGGCCGTCGTAGTTGGCGTCGAAGGCCTTCTGCGCGATCGGGTCGAAGAACGGATAGGTCTTCTTCTCGGTGCCGAACGGGAACCGGTAGGCCAGGCCGTCATGAGGAAGCGCAATGTTGGTCGGCGGCTTGTTGTCCTCGATACTCCGCGGCTTCTGCACCGACCCGCCCGGATGGGTGTCGTCGGACACCGCCATCGCGGTGCTGCGGTTGACGGTCACGGTGTCGACCATGGCCAGCAGCAGGCCGTTGTCCTGTTGCTTGTCGCTGCGTCGCACGCTGGTGCCCGCTTGCAGCGTCACCACGTCGGCGTTGGCCGGCGACTCGACGGTGATCTGCTGCTGGGAAACCAGCGGCACGTTCTTGTCCACGACGAACTTCTCACCCATCAACGACGCCGGGTCCAGCGCACTACCCGTGCCGTCGCTGACCAGAGTCTCGTCGATGTTCAGCGGGATCTTCTTGATCTTGCTGGAGGTGTAGGTCGTCAACAGCAACGCGGCGATCAGGAGGGCGGCTCCGAGCCCGATGATGCCGAATGCCGCGATACGCACCATGCCTGCGCGATTCACGCTGCCGTGGCCTCCTCACTGCCGATCGTGCCGCACCCCGCCTGACGGCGAAGCAAACCTGTTCGACCCTAACAGCCCAGCCCAAGGCACCGGTTCATTAGGAGGTCGCCACCGCAGGCCAGGTGTACCCACTTTCGCGAACCACCCCATTCCGGCGCACACTGGCTCCCATGACGTCGGACGCGCAGGGGGTCGGGGGCACCCGCGGCTTCCTCCCCGCCGTGGAGGGCATGCGCGCGTGCGCCGCCATGGGAGTGGTGCTCACCCACGTCGCATTTCAGACCGGCACCACCGGCGCCGTGGTCGGACGCCTGCTGCATCGCTTCGACCTGGCCGTCGCGGTGTTCTTCGCGCTCTCCGGCTTCCTGTTGTGGCGCGGGCACGCCGCCGCGGCCCGCGGACTGCGCCGTCGCCCACCCACCGGGCATTACCTGCGTTCGCGGCTGGTGCGCATCATGCCCGGATATGTGGTGGCGGTCGTCATCATCCTGACGCTGCTGCCGGAGGCCAACCACGCAAGCTTCACGGTGTGGTGGGCCAACCTGACGCTGACCCAGGTTTACGTCCCGCTCACGTTGACCGCCGGACTGACCCAGATGTGGAGCCTGTCGGTCGAGGTCAGCTTCTATCTGGCGTTGCCGATCCTGGCCTTCGCGGCGCGCCGGCTGCCGGTGCGGGCCCGGGTCCCGGTGATCGCGGCGATCGCGCTGGCCAGCCTCGGCTGGGGTCTGCTGCCGATTCACACGGTGCAGGGGGTCAACTTCCTGAACTGGCCGCCGGCCTACGCCTCCTGGTTCGCCGCGGGCATGCTGCTGGCGGAGTGGACGGTCAGCCCGCTGGGGTGGGCGCACAAGCTGGCCCGGAACCGCTGGGCCATCACCGGTATCGCACTGGCGGCCTATCTGATCTCAGCCTCACCGCTGGCCGGTCCGAAGGACCTGGTTCCCGCCACACTGGGGCAGTTCGTGATCCGCACCTCGATGGGGGCCATCGTCGCCGGTGCGCTGCTGGCGCCGCTGGTGCTCGACAGGCCCGACACCCGGCACCCGATTCTGGGCAGCCGGTTCATGGTCACCCTGGGCCGGTGGTCCTACGGGTTGTTCGTCTGGCACCTGGCCGCGCTGGTGATGGTGTTCCCGATGGTCGGCCGGTTCATGTTCAACGGCAACCTGCTCGTGACACTGGTGCTGACGCTGGTGCTGGGCTTCGCGATGGCGGCGGTCAGCTATGCCCTGATCGAATCGCCGTGCCGGAATGCCCTGCGGCGCTGGGAGTATCGCGAGAAGGCTCCGGTTCCGCCGCTGGACAGTTCGGTCGATGATGCGCCGGAGCCCGTGATTGCGCGATGATCTTTGCCTGACCCGATGTCTGAAGGGATCGCCATGGCTGCTGAACCATTGACCATCATGTTCTGGCCCGAGTCGGCCTACGGCCCGACGAACCAGTGCATCGGTCTGGCGGCCATCCTGCGTGGGCGCGGCCACCGGATTGTGTTCGCCGCCGAAAGTTCGTGGGCGGGCAAGCTCGCACCGCTGGGCTTCGTCGAAGAACTGGTCGATCTGGCCGAACCCGTCGACGGCGCGGCCGACGAGGATCCCGGCAAGTTCTGGACGGACTTCATCGCCGAGACCGCCCCGGAGTTTCGCAAGCCGACTGTTTCGCAGCTCGAAACCTTCATCCAGCCGACCTATCAGGCGCTGATCGACGGCGCCAAATACTGTGAGCCGCGACTGCGGGAGATCGTCGCCCGACACCAGCCCGACGTGATCGTCGAGGACAACGTGGTGCTGTTCCCGGCGTTGGTGAGCGCAGGTGCACCGTTCGTCCGGATCGTGTCGTGCAGCCCGCTCGAAGTGCCGGGACCGAATGTGCCGCCGCCATTTTCCGGGCTGCCCAGTGCCGACCCCACGCAGTGGGACACCTACCGGGCCGAGTTCGACCGCACCCACCGTGCGATGTGGTCCGACTTCAACGCGTGGGTTCAGCGCCACGGTGCCGACCCGCTGCCGGATCTGGAGTTCATGCCGCGCGACAACGCCGCCAATCTCTACGTCTACCCGGCCGAGGCCGACTACCTCGACGCACGTCCGCTCGACGACAGCTGGACGCGGATGGACTCCAGCGTCCGCGAGACCGACGCGGAGTATGAGCTGCCCGCGTCGGTCGCCGACCGTCCGGACGCCAGCGCGCTGATCTACCTGTCGCTGGGATCGTTGGGCGGCGCCGACGTCGAACTCATGCAGCGCCTGGTCGACGTGCTGGGCAAGACCGAGCATCGGTACATCGTCAGCAAGGGTCCGCAGGCGGATCGGATCACGTTGGCCGACAACATGGTCGGCGAGCAGATGCTGCCGCAGACCAAGGTCATCCCGCAGGTCGATCTGGTCATCTCGCATGGCGGCAACAACACGGTGACCGAGGCCCTGCACTTCGGCAAGCCGCTGATCGTGCTGCCGCTGTTCTGGGACCAGTATGAAAATGCCCAGCGCATCGACGAACTCGGCTTCGGCGCTCGACTCGACACGTATGCCTTTCGCGACGAGGAGCTCATCGCGGCCGTGGACAGGATCCTCGCCGACACCGAGCTCCGAAACCGGCTGTCTGGAATAGGCGAGTCGATCCGGGCCCGAGACGGTCTGCGTGTCGGGGCCGACGTGATCGAGCAGGTGGGACTGCAGCATCGGAACCGCGACAGCGCGTCAGGCTGACGACGTGTGCGGTGACCTCGACTCACTGGATCTTGTTGACGGTAAACGACTTTCGATCGTCGCGACGAAAGACGGGCTGACCGCCGAACCGCAGGTCCGCGACTCCGCCGGGTCGTGGCGACGTGCCCGGCCCGGCGATGGTGTCGCCGAGGCGCTGCTGGCACTGTTGGCGGCGTCGCCGGAGGTGTCCGAGATCGGATCGTTCACCGTGCACGCCTGGTCAGCGCGGGTCGCAGCGGGCGAACGCGCGATCACCGTGGATCAGACCAACGAATCGGTGATCGTGGGTGACGCGGCGGTGGTTAAGTGGGCCGCCCATCTGCAGGCCGGACCGCATCCGGCGCCAGGCCGGATCGAGATGTTGCGCGCCAATGGCTTTCGGCACATGCCGTGCCCGTGGGGGCTGGTCACCTGGCGATCGGAGGACGGCGCGGAGACGCTGGTGGCCGGTGTCGACGAGTATCTGCCCGGCGCCGTCGACGGGTGGACGTGGGCGGTGGACCTGATCGCGTCGGCGGCAGCCGAGCCGGACTCCCCGGCGGACGACGTGGCGACGGCGGCCGCTGACGTCGGCACTGTGATCGCCGAACTGCACGCCGCACTGGCTCCCTCCGCGACCATCGCCTCGCCCGCCGACGCCGAGCGGTGGCGGGCGGCAGCAGCCGCGACCCTGGATGAGGCTCGGGCGCACAGTGATCCGGCCATGCGCGATCTCCTCGAAAGCCGGATGATCAACGAGATCTTCGACAGCCTGGGCGGGATGGCCGGCGCTCCGGTGATCGAGGGCCACGGCGACCTGCATGTCGGCCAGATGCTGAGACATCCCGGCGGGTACGCGGTCATCGACTTCGACGGGAATCCGGTACTGCCACCCGCCGAGCGTGTCCTGCCGATCCCGGCCGTCCTCGACGTCGCCGGGTTGGCGCAGTCACTGAGCCATGCGGCGATCGTGGCCCGCCGCCACCACCGCGTCGATGAGGTGGCGTTGTCCAGGGTCGAACGGCTGGCCCGCGATCACTTCACCCGCAGCTACGCCGCACACCTGGCCGCACTGGGGCACGGCGAGCTGTACGATCCGGCCTGTCTGCGAGCATTCCGCTTGCAGCAGGTGTTGCGGGAAGTCGTCTACGCCGCACGGCATCTGCCGCGCTGGATGTACGTTCCGGAGGCGGCACTACCCATGTTGCTCGACGAAGGAATCACCGGTGGACCCTGACGGCTTCGCCGCGGACCTGGCCCGCAAGCCCGAGGCGTTGTCTCGGCTGGCCGAACGACTCGCCGCCGGCAATCCCTGGGCAGCGGTCGTTCCGGCCAGCACGCAGCGGGTGGTGTTCGTCGGGATGGGCTCCTCCGCCTACGCCGCGGGCGTCGTGGCCGCGCGGATGCGCGCGCGAGGGATTCTCGCGGTCTCGGAGTTGGCCTCCACCCGTCTGCTGCCGGACTGGGGACCGGGCACTCTGGTGGTGGCAACCTCGGCGACGGGTGGTTCGGCGGAGACGCTGGACGCGCTGCGTAGGCTACCCGCCGGGGCGACGACGGTGGCGCTGACCAACACCGCAGGCTCGGCGATCACCGAATGCTGCTCCGCGGTCGTCGATTTGGCAGCAGAACCCGAGCGCGGCGGGGTGGCCTGCCGGAGCTATCAGCACACGCTGGCGCTGCTCATGGCGCTGGAGTCGCATCTGGCCGGCCGCGACACCGCCGGGTTGGTCGCGTCGATCGCGACGACGGCCGAAGCGAGCGCGCACCTGCTCGACACCGAGGCGGCCTGGCGTCCCGAGGTGGCAGACATGCTGCTCGGGCCCGCGGGCACTCACCTGGCGGCGCCGGCCCACCGGTTCTGCTCAGCACAGCAGGGCGCGCTGATGCTCCGCGAGGGCCCGCGCCGTGCCGCCGTCGGCTGTGAAACCGGCGACTGGAGCCACGTCGACGTCTACCTCACCAAGACCACCGACTACCGGATGCTGGTCTTCGCCGGCTCGGAGTGGGAGGACCAGATGGCGGAGTGGACGACGTTGCGCGGCACCACCGTTGTCGCGGTGGGTGGCACCGTGCCGGGGGCCCGGCTCGAGGTCCGTTACCCCGGCGACGAGCAGGATGATGTGCGGCTGCTGACCGAAGTCCTGGTGCCGGAACTGGTCGCGGCCCGCGCCTGGCAGCAGACCGCGACGGCCTGACCTAACCCCGCAGCCGGGCGATCACCTGATCCCGCACCGCGGATCGGCGGGCTTTGCCCGCGTCGTCCCGCAGCGGGGTGTCCACGAACTCCACCGCGCGCGGCACCTTGTAATCGGCCAGCCGCTGCGCCACGAACTCCTTGACGTCGTCTTCGGTGAGCACGTCACCGTCGGTGTGCACCAACGCATACGGCACCTGACCGAGGTCCTCGTGCGGCACCCCGACGGCCAGACAGGACAGCACGGCGGGGTGCTCGGACAGGGCGCTCTCGATCTCCGCGGGGTACACGTTGCGGCCGCCGACGGTGAACATGTCGACCCGACGGTCGGCCAGGTACAGGTAGCCCTCGGCGTCGAACCAGCCGAGATCCCCCAGCGAGTCCCAGCCGTCGCGGGATTTGGCGGTGCTGCCGATGTAGCGGTAGGTGGGCTGCGAACCGGGGCTGGGGCGCATGTAGATCTCCCCGAGCACCCCCGGTGGGCATTCGGTTCCCTCGTCGTCGAGGACCTTCATCTCACCGGCCACCACGCGCCCGACTGATCCGCGGTGGGTCAGCCATTCGGAGCCGCTGATGAACGTCAGCGCCTGAAGTTCAGTGCCGCCGTACAGTTCCCACACCGCGTCCGGGCCGAGCAGGTCGATCCACGCCTGCTTGACGTTCGGCGGGCAGACGGCGGCGACGTGCCACAGCCGGCGCAGCGACGACAGGTCGTAGGCGGCCGGGTTGGCGTGGTAGACGGGCAGCAGTCGCTGCATGATCGTCGGCACGGTGGTCAGGTAGTTCACCTTGTAGTCGGTGATGACCCGCAGGAAGCGCTCCGGGTCGAACCTGGGTAGCAGCACCAGGTGCTGCCCGGTCGCCAATGCGATGGTGGCCGAGGTGAATCCGGTGTTGTGGCTCAGTGGGACCGGCACCAGCTGGGTGTCGGTCGGTTCGTTGCCCATCCCCATCGCCACCAGGTCGGCCGGATACCGGCTGTCCCCACCGGCCTCGATGAGTTTCGGCCGTCCGGTGCTGCCGCCCGACGCGATCGACTTCCATGCCGGTGAAACCGCCTCGGGCAGTGGAGCATCCGAGAGATCCGGACTGCCGGTGAAGTCGGCGCCCACCGACGGCACGACCCCGCGCGGGTCGGCGCGCCCGACCAGCAGGGCGCGCGGCTTCAAATCGAGCAGCCCTTCGAATTCGGCGTCCGGCATCCGCGGTGACAGCGGTTGCGGGATGGCGCCGAGCTTCCACACCGCGACCGTCGCCTGCACCCACTCGATCGAGTTGGCCACCGCGATCGTCACGTAATCGCCTTGACCGACTCCGAGTTCGGCATAGGCGCGGGCCAGCCGGTTCGACACCGACTCCAGCTGAGCGCGCGTGATGGTGCGGCCTTCGCACGACACGGCCGGGCGATCGGGTGCCTCGGCGGCGAGCTGGCTCAGCCGGGCCCCGAGCGCAGGCGTCTGGTCACTCATAGGCGCCTTGCTTGGCGAAGATGGCGCGGGGATTGTCCACCAGCATGGTGGTGATCTGCTCGTCGGTCACTCCGCGCCGGCGCAGCGCGGGAAGCACGTCGTTGTGAATGTGCCGGAAGTGCCAATTGGGCATGGCCACCGGGACGACTTCCTCGGGCAGCCAGTCGATGTAGCAGGACGCGTCATGGGACAGCACCATCTTGTCGGCGTGCCCGCGTTCGCACATCCGCACGACGGTGTCGACGCGGTCGTCGAAACTGAGGAAGCCGTCCAGCCCGAATCGGTCCATGCCGAGGTACGAGCCTGCGGCGATCAGTTCCTCCAGATAGCCCAGGTCGGTGGTGTCGCCGCTGTGCCCGATGATGACCCGGCTGAGGTCGACGCCCTCTTCGGCGAAGATTCGTTGCTGCTCGAGACCGCGCCGGCTCAGCGCGTGGGTGTGGGTGGTGATCGGCACCCCGGTCTGTTTGTGGGCCTGGGCCACCGCGCGCAGCACTCGCTCGACGCCCGCGGTGACCCCAGGTTCGTCGGTGGCGCACTTGAGGATTCCCGCTTTCACGCCGGTGTCGGCGATGCCCTCGGTGATGTCCCGGACGAACAGATCAGTCATGATCTCCGGACCGTCAAGCAGGGTTCCCGGGCCGGTGAAGTGGAAGTACATCGGCACGTCGTTGTAGGTGTAGATCCCGGTGGCGACCACGATCTGGAGGTCGGTCTGTGCGGCCACCCGCTGGATACGCGGAATGTAGCGGCCCAGCCCGATGACCGTCGGGTCGACGATCGTGTCCACCCCGAGTGCCTTCAACTCGTTGAGCTTGGCGACCGCGTCGGCCTCGCGGGCCTCGCCGTCACCCCAGCCTTCGGGATAGTTGGCCATGATCTCCTGCGACAGGATGAAGACGTGTTCATGCATGAACACCACACCCAGGTCGCTGGTCGCGACCGGGCCTCGCACGGTCTCGACCTGTGACGGCTCTGTCATGCCGACACCCTAACGGGAAATGCTTGTGTCCTCTTTGGTTTCGCGATCAGTTCGAGGCTGTCGAGGACGGATGGCGGAGGCGGCCAGCGCGCCGACGGCGATCAGGGCGAGCAGCTGCACCCACGGTGAGTGGCCGATGTAGCCGTCGACCGAGCGCCACGGGTAGCGCGACAGCAGCGCGCCCGCCGCGATCAACCCGCAGGCGCTGGCTGTCAGTGTCAGCCGGTCGCGCAGCCGGGCCCGCCCGCGTAGCAGGTATCCGAGCAGCATGGCCGTCCCGAACACGGCCAGCCCGCCGACTCCGGCGATCAACCCTCCGGCGGCCAGCGCCCCGGCGCCGGCCAGCAGCGGCACGGCCCAGGGCCGGGCCGGCTCGTGCGCTGCCGGCGGGCGCCGCGGCGGCACCAGCGCCAACAGCAGCAGCAGCGGGAGCAGGGACAGGCCGACGGCGAGCCCGATCCGGTAGATCCGGTTCGAGGGGAAGCTGACCGTGACGGTGCCCTGTTCACCGGCAGGTACCACCCAGCCTTGTTGCCAGCCGTTGACGATCACCGGCGTGAGTGTGACCCCGTCGGGCAGTCGGGCCACCCAGCCGGGATTCACGCTTTCCGGGACCACCAGCACGCGTGCGGTGGGCGCCCGGTGGACGTCGAACTCCCGGCGATCAGCACCCCAACTGGTGACGTCGGCGGGAGTCGTTGGGGCGGTGCTGATTTGGCTGGCCAACGGGCCGGACAGCTGGGCTCCGTCCACCACGAATGCCGAGCCGGGACTGATCAGCAGCTCCTGTTGGCCGGCGGGCAGAGCGATCGGCGCCGGGTCGCACGCGCGGGCCGGGACCGGTTCGCCGTCCAGCAGTGCGCCGACGGTCGTCGTTACCGAGGTCTGCACGAACCGGCCGGACACCGCGACGATCGGTCCCTGGCCGCACGGGATCTCGATGGTGCGTTTGCGGTTGGTGGCCGCGTCGGCGGCGGCGACGGGCTTGCCGTCCGGGCCCAGTACACCCACCTCGGCCAGGCCGGGGGGCTTGAGCTGATCGAAACCCAGTGCGGTGCGGTCGATCACGTCATTCCAGTCGAGCAGGCTGATCCGGACGGTGTCGGTCAGCCGTGGACGCAGCGTCAGCCTTTGCGCACCGGCATCCGGTCTGGCGTCCATCCGGCGGACCTGCGGGCCGTCACCGAGGTCGACGGCCACCATCGTGGGATGAGTGGGCAGCGCCGACGAGCTCGGGGTCAGCACCAGGCCGGTGACCTCGGTCGGTTTCGGCAAGGTCACCGTGAGGGTGGGGGCACTGCGATGCTGCACCACGTTCTGGGGTGCCGTCCACGAGGTGCGCGGGTCGCCATCGGTTGCGGCATAGGCGGATCCGTCGACGTCGATCAGATCGGCGTCGGCGCGTGAGCGGACGGTGCCCGGCTGGGCTACGAGGTCCGCCAGATGCGGTCCCTGCCGGGCGCGGACCCAGATCGTGGGGATGACGTCGATCGGTTTGGGCACGGTCAGCGTGCGGCTCAACGTGACCGGCTCCTCGGGGGCCTGCGACATCGACGCCGCGCAGTGCACCCCGTCGGGGGAATCGGCACAGCCTTGCCGACCGAGCAGTTCGGAGCCGAGGTCCCAGCCGGCAATCGCGGACCCACCGGGCGGCCCGGGCACGACGACGCTGTGCCTGATGTCGACGGGATGGGCGAATCCGGAGGCGTCGAACTGGGTCACCGACAGATCGGTGATGCCGAACTGAACACCCGACGAGCCGTCGTCGGTGCCGATCGCGGTGATCCGGACCCACGGCGACTCGCCGTAGGGGAGCGCCACTGTGAGCGGTTTGCCCGGCTCGTCGAAACGCACTGTGGTGGTGCCGTTTACGGTGGACACCTGCAATCGGCGGACCTGGGCCCCGACAGCGGTGGCACTCGGGGTGATGGTCAGCGTTGCATTGGTGACCGGATGGTCGAAGTCGACCTGCAGCCACTGTCCGATCGCGGCCTGCAACGAGTTGGACACCCACGCGGTGGCCGAGTCGCCGTCGATGGCGGCGGCCGGTCCGCTGGCCGGCGCGACGTTGGGCAGCGCGGTGGCGTCCGACGACGAGCTCGACGCGGACAGCCGCCCTCCGGTCCAGGCGCCGTGGACGGGCCGGGCGCCGGGAACCGGGTAGTCGGGTACCCGGTTGAAGGTGTTGCGGTGGTCGCCCTCGGCCCGGGCCGCCGACGAGTGATCGTCGACCCGGCCGTAGTCGGTTTCCCGGTCGACGGGGGTATCTGTCACGGTGACCACCGGTACCGGAAGCCCGGCGCGCTGGGCGTCCGAGGTCAGCAGCATCGGGCCGAGGGGCGGTAGCCCGAGCAGCCTGCGGCGTTCGTCGATGCGCAACAGCACCTCGGGACCGCCGTCTATCCGGGCCATCCGGTTCGCATCGGTCAAGTACGGTGTCGCCGGATTGCCCTGGGCGCCAACGTGATAGATCTCGACTGCGGGATAGCGTGGCCGCAGCCCGCTGTCGCTGATGAAACCGTCCAGTGTGCCCGGTCCGACCGGGTCGCCGAACTGCGCCACCTTCTGCAGACCCGGCGATCCGTCGATGGCGCGGTGCACCAGCAGCGGGCGGGCCGAGCGTGACTTGTCCGGGTCCAGGTCGTTGCGGACCACCACGTAGGAGATGCCCTGGCGGGCCAGGGTGTCGGCCAGGCCCGCCGACGGCCGGCCCGCGGCGAACAGTCGCTGCACCGAATCCAGCGCACGGATCGTCTGCGGCGGGGTCAGGGGAATGGAATCACGTACCCCCCAAGGGCTTTCGCCGAGAACCTGCAGCGGTTCATCGTGGCTGTTACCCCAGACCTGGGTGGCGAACGGCGCACCGGGAACCACCAGCACCCGGCCTGGTGTCGGCTGACCGGTGTTGTTCTTGGTCAGCCAGTCCGCGGCCTGATGCCAGTAGTCCGGGATCGCGCGGAATGCACCGGGCGGGGTGAGCCGGCCGGTCCAGGCCATCGACGTGGCGACCATCAGCGCGGCCATCACGACGATGCCGACCGCCACCCGCTTGTCGTTCTCGGGATGCGCGAACGCCCGCACCCATACCGGCCGGGGCGCGCTGCCGGGCAGCGGGATTCGGCTGAGCAGGTGTGCGAGCCCCAGCACCAGCGGGAGACGGATCACCGGCTCCAGCTTGTGGACGTTGCGCAGCGGGGCGCCCGCCGCGTCGAGGAAGGCCTGCACGTGCTGCGCCACCGGCGAACCGAGTCCACCGGAGTAGCCGAGGCCCAGCAGCACCACCCCGGTGAGCAGCATGATGACCAGCCGGCCGCGGGCCGGCATCGAACGCAGCGCCAGCCCCGCCATCCCACCGGCTGCGACGAGAGTGGTCGCCAGCACCATGGCCGGCTGGGTGACGAGTTCGGCCGCGGCGGTGGCGTTCGGCGAGACGAACGGCGTCCAGCTGTCGGTGCCGCGCAGCATCTCGGTCAGCGACGCCCACTGCGTGGTGACCCCGGAGGACTCGATGAAGTCCAGGAACGGTGGACTGATCCGGCCCAGCAGCAGCAGCGCGACCACCCACCAGGTGACCGCTAGCGCGGAGGCCAGCGCCCACCAGGCGCTGAACCGCAGCCACACCCGGTTGGGTCGGTGACACAGCCACCAGATGATCGCCGGCAGACAGCCGGTGAGCGTCGCGACGGCGTTGACCGCTCCCATCAACGCCAGCGCCAGACCGGCGCGGCCCGCCAGCATTCGCAGCGATCTGCTTCGTCCCGACGTCCCCGGCCCGGCGGCTCCGGCGCCACCCTTCAGCGCAAGGATCACCGGCAGCAACACCCACGGCGCCAGCATCATCGGCAGCGTCTCCGAGGAGATCGACCCCAGCGTGGTCAGCACCCGCGGGGACAGGGCGAACGCCAGAGCGCCGATGATGCGCGACGAGCGGGTCCCGATGCCCAGCGCTTCGGCCACCCGCAACAAACCCCAGAAGCCGGCGGTCAGCAGCAACGCCCACCAGAGCCGCTGAGTGACCCAGCCCGGCAATCCGAGGGTGTCGCCGAGCAGGAAGAACGCCCCGTGCGGGAACAGGTAGCCGTACGCCTGGTTCTGCGCCTGGCCGAACGGCAGGTCGCTGTTCCACAGGTTGGCCGCGCGGGTGAGGAAACGCAGCGGGTTCGCGGTCAGGTCGAGCTTGGTGTCCGGCGAGATCAGTCCCGGCGACTGGGCGAAGCACAACACCAGCGCGACGAGGAAGACACAGGAGAGCCAACGCCGCGATAGCGGCGGGGTCGTGATGGGCGCCTCCGTGACCGCGGGGGAGGCGGCGGCGATAGTGCTCAGGCTAGCCGCGGTTGCCGTACTCGACGCGGTTCAGCACCGACGACGCCGGGTCGCCGGGCGACAGCGGGGGCTTGGTGTCCTGCTGGATCATCAACGTCACGCCGAAGATCGCGGCAGCTCCGAGCAGCAGACCGACCACGATGCTGGCGGCGGCGGGAACCACGAACCGGTTCATGGTCGCTTCTCCTCGCGGGTGCTGGGACGGTGCAGATCATCGGGTGAAGACCCGCAATGTCACGGGTGAATACCCGCTGGCAAACCTAGCACGCGGCCAACCTTGGTTGGCCCTCGGCGAGGGCCGTGACAGCATGTGCGGATGCCTAACCGCCTGTTCTCGATTCGCGGAGTCGCGGCCCTGTCGGCACTGCCCCTGCTGCTCGTCGGCTGTTCAGGGACCGCTTCGCGCCCCGCGGCGTCGTCGTCGGCACCGGTCGGCAAGTCGTCGTCGGCCAGCTCGGTGCCGTTGGCCGGACCGGCCCAGGCGCCTGCCTCCCCGGCACCGCCGGCGTGCGGCGACGGCCCCGGGTTGCTCAGTGCGATGTCGACCCGCGACAAGCTCGCCCAGGTGCTGATGGTCGGGGTCAAGGGGGCCGCCGATGCGCGCAACGTGGTGGACACCTATCACGTCGGCGGCATCTTCATCGGCAGCTGGACCGACCTGTCGATGCTGACCGATGGCTCGCTGCCCGACTACGCCAATGCCGGCCCGCTCCCACTGGCTGTCAGCGTCGACGAAGAGGGCGGCCGCGTGCAGCGGCTGACGTCGCTGATCGGCGACGCCCCGTCGGCGCGGGTGCTGGCGCAGACCCAGACCGCCGATCAGGTGTACCAGCTGGCACTGGACCGGGGAAAGAAGATGCGCGGCCTCGGCATCACCATCGACTTCGCGCCCGTCGTCGACGTCACCGACGCCCCGGACGACACCGTGATCGGCGACCGGTCGTTCTCCGACGACCCGGCGAAGGTGACCGAATACGCCGGTGCGTACGCCCGCGGTCTGCGCGACGCCGGTCTGCTCCCGGTGCTGAAGCATTTCCCCGGCCACGGTCACGGTTCGGGCGACTCGCACACCGCCGGGGCGGTCACCACCCCGCCGCTGGACGCTCTGATGACCAACGACCTGGTGCCCTACCGCACGTTGACCACGGAAGCGCCCGTCGCCGTCATGGTCGGCCACCTCGAGGTGCCGGGGTTGACCGGGACGACGCCGGCCAGCCTGAGTGCCGCGGCGGTGGGTCTGCTGCGCAGCGGCGGCTACGGCGGCCCGGGTTTCGACGGCCCGGTCTTCAGCGACGACCTGTCCAGCATGGCGGCCATCGCCGACCGGTACGGGGTGGCCGAAGCGGTGCTGCGCAGCCTGCAGGCCGGCACCGACGTGGCGCTGTGGGTGACCACCGACGAGGTGCCGGCGGTGCTCGACCGGCTCGAGAAGGCGGTCAATGCGGGTGAACTGTCGCTGCCCGCCATCGAGACTTCGGTGTTGCGAATGGCGCGTCTCAAAGGGCAAAGTCCCCGCTGCGGCGGTTAGCCTGAGAGATCACGGACTCAGCGACGCGGGGGTCTGGCGGAAGGCGGTGATATGGCGGGTGGCACCAAGCGGTTGCCCCGTGCCGTGCGGGAGCAGCAGATGCTCGACGCCGCTGTACAGATGTTCTCGGTCAACGGCTATCACGAGACGTCGATGGACGTCATCGCCGGTGAGGCGCAGATCTCCAAGCCGATGCTGTATCTGTACTACGGCTCCAAGGAAGAATTGTTCGGGGCGTGCCTGGCCCGCGAACTGAGCCGCTTCATCGAAGCGGTGCGTGAGGACATCGACCTCAAGCAGAGCCCACATGACCTGTTGCGCAGCGTGATTCTGTCCGTGCTGCGATACATCGACGCCAACCGGGCCTCCTGGATCGTGCTCTACACCCAGGCGACCAGCTCTCAGGCGTTCGCGCACACCGTCCGTGAGGGCCGCGAGAAGATCATCGACATGGTGGCCCGGCTGCTGGAGGCCGGCACTCGACACCCTGAGCCCGGCACCGACTTCCACATGATGGCTGTCGCCCTGGTGGGTGCCGGTGAGGCGGTCGCCGCCCGCGTCAGCGCAGGCGACGCCGATGTCGACGAGGCCGCCGACATGCTGATCAACCTGTTCTGGCGCGGCCTCAAGGGCGCCCCCGCCGACAAGGAAGCCGCACCCGCGACTTCCTAGAGCCCGCGAACCGTTCCGGTGAGGTGCGGGTATCCCTTGCTCAGGTTGCGCATCGAGATGTCCCAGCCGTCGGTGACCCGGTCGACGTAGAGACCGGCGGTGGCCGGCAGGATGACCGGCTTGCCGAACTTCACCGAGTAGCGGACCGCATCGGGTATCTGCGCCTCGATGTTGGCCAAAACCGCTGCCGCGCTGAACATCCCGTGGGCAATCACCGTGGGGAAGCCGAACAGCTTGGCGCCGACCGACGTGGTGTGGATCGGATTGTGGTCCCCGCCGATCGATGCGTAACGCCGGATCTGGCCAGGGCTGATCCTCAGGATCGCGTTGGGCGGCGGCAGCTTCGGCCGCTTGGGCGGTTCGGGTTTGGGTCCACCCGACAGGCTGGTGCGCTGCTGGTGCAGGAACGTCGTCACCTGATGCCAGGCGTGCTCGTTGCCCACGTGAATGTCGGCGATGACGTCGACCAGCAGGCCTTTGCGGTGCTCCCGCAGGTTCTCGGCGTGCACCGCGAGCTTCACGGTGTCGGTGACCGCGATCGGGCGATACCGGGTGATCTCGTTCTCCACGTGGACCGCACCCATGGCGGCGAATGGGAAGTCGAATCCGGTGATCAGGGACATCACGGTGGGAAACGTCAGCACGAACGGGTAGGTCAGCGGCACGGTGTCGCCGAAGCGAAGGCCGGTGACCGCCGCGTAGGCGGCGACGTTGGACGGGTCGATGGCCAGTTCATCGACCGTCAGGGTGCGGGTGGGCAGGTGGTCGCTGCGCGGGATGAATGGCAGCGAGCCCGCCGCGGCTCGCAGCATGTTGCGCAGTCCGCTCGGCTGTTCGGTCACGGTTGTCACCTCAGGCTCCCAGCATGGCCTGGCCGCAGACGCGGATCGTGTTGCCGGTGACGGCATTCGACGCGGGGCTGGCGAAGTAGGCGATGGTCTCGGCGACGTCGACCGGCTTGCCGCCCTGATACAGGGAGTTCAGCCGGCGGCCGACCTCGCGGGTGGCCAACGGGATCGCGTCGGTCATCGCGGTCTCGATGAATCCGGGTGCGACGGCGTTGATCGTGATGCCCTTGTCCGCCAGCGACGGCGCCAGCGCCTCGGTGAGGCCGATCATGCCGGCCTTGGTGGCCGCGTAGTTGGTCTGTCCGCGGTTGCCTGCGATCCCGGCCATCGAGGACAGCCCGACGATGCGTCCGCCGTCGCCGATGCTGCCGTTCTCGATCAGGCCTTCGGTAAGGCGTTGCGGTGCAAGCAGATTGACCGCGACGACGGCATCCCAGCGGGCGTCATCCATGTTCGCCAGCAGCTTGTCGCGGGTGATGCCTGCGTTGTTGACCAGGATGTCGGCGCGGCCCCCGTTGTGCTCGGCGTAGTGCTCACGCAGATGCGCGGTGATCTTGTCGACGGCATCCTCGGCGGTGACGTCCAGCGGCAGTGCGGTGCCACCGACCTTCACCGCGGTTTCGCTCAGGGCATCACGCGCACCCTCGACGTCGATCGCGACGACCTTGGCGCCGTCGCGGGCGAACACCTCGGCGATCGTGGCGCCGATGCCGCGGGCGGCGCCGGTGACGATCGCGACCTTGCCGTCCAGCGGCTTGTCCCAGTCGGCGGGCGGGGTGGAATCCGCGGCGCCCACATAGAAGACCTGCCCGTCGACGTAGGCCGACTTGCCCGACAGCAGGAACCGCAGCGTCGACTCCAGGCCTGTCACGGCGGGTTTCGCCGCCGGCGACAGGTAGACGAGCGAGACGGTTGCCCCGTGGCGCACCTCCTTGCCCAGAGACCGGGTGAATCCTTCGAGGGCGCGCTGGGCGATGCGTTCGTTGGCGCTGCCCGCCTCGTCGGGCGTCGTGCCGATCACGACGATGCGACCCGAGTGACCGAGATTGCGCAGCAGCGGGGTGAAGAACTCGTACAGACCGCGCAGTCCGATCGGCTCGGTGATGCCGGTGGCGTCGAAGACCAGCCCGCCGAACGAGTCGGCCCAGCGGCCGCCCAGGTTGTCGGCGACCACGTCGTAGTCCTCGGCCAGCGCCGCGCGCAGTGGCTCGACCACGCGGCCGTCACCACCGATCAGCAGTGAGCCGGCCAGCGGCGGCTCACCGGCTTTGTAGCGGCGCAGCGTCTCGGGCTGCGGAATGCCGAGCTGCTTGGCCAGCAGGGAGCCCGGCGCTGAGTTGACGATCTGCGAGAAAAGGTCGGAAGCCACGAACATGCCTTTCGAGTTGCGATGCGGGTGGACCGGGAACGAACTTACTCCAGAGTAAGGACCGTGCGTAGTATGGGTGGGTATACCCCCTCTCAAACCGAACCCAAAGGGGAGATTGACGTGGCCTCTACCACTAGAAACAGCCGCCGGGTCGCCGTGATCGGCGGCAACCGCATTCCGTTCGCGCGCTCCGACGGCGCATATGCGCAGGCATCCAACCAGGACATGTTCACCGCCGCCCTCGGCGGGCTGGTGGACCGATTCGGGCTGGCCGGCGAGCAACTCGGCGCGGTGATCGGCGGCGCGGTGCTCAAGCACAGCCGCGACTTCAACCTGATGCGGGAGAGCGTGCTCGGCAGCCAGCTCTCGCCCTACACCCCGGCGATCGATCTGCAGCAGGCCTGTGGCACCGGTCTGCAGGCGGCCATCGCCGCCGCCGACGGAATCGCCGCCGGACGCTATGAAGCCGCGGCCGCGGGCGGGGTGGACACCACCTCCGATGCCCCGATCGGGCTGGGCGACGAGCTCCGTCGCACCCTGCTCAATCTGCGCCGCTCCAAGTCGAACGTGGACCGGCTCAAGCTGGTCGGCAAGCTGCCCGCCTCCCTCGGCATCGAGATCCCGACCAACGGCGAGCCGCGAACCGGGCTGTCGATGGGCGACCATGCCGCGATCACCGCCAAGCAGATGGGGATCAAGCGCGTCGACCAGGACGAGCTGGCCGCCGCCAGCCACCGCAACATGGCCGCCGCCTACGACGCCGGCTTCTTCGACGATCTCGTCACCCCCTTCCTGGGGCTGTACCGGGACAACAATCTGCGCGCCGACTCCAGCGCCGAGAAGCTGGCCAAGCTCAAGCCGGTGTTCGGCGTGCGCAACGGCGACGCGACGATGACGGCGGGCAACTCGACCCCGCTCACCGACGGCGCCTCGGTGGTACTGCTCGCCAGCGATGAGTGGGCAACGTCACACTCGCTGACTCCGCTGGCCTATTTCGTCGACTCCGAGACCGCCGCGGTCGACTACGTCAACGGTGCCGACGGCCTGCTGATGGCACCCACGTACGCGGTGCCCCGCCTGCTGGCCCGCAACGGTCTGACCTTGCAGGACTTCGACTTCTACGAGATCCACGAGGCATTCGCGTCGGTGGTGCTGGCCCACCTGCAGGCGTGGGAATCCGAGGAGTACTGCAAGGAGCGGCTCGGCTTGGATAGTGCACTGGGCGGCATCGATAAAACCAAGCTCAACGTCAACGGCTCCTCGCTGGCGGCCGGCCATCCGTTCGCCGCGACCGGCGGCCGGATCGTGGCTCAGCTGGCCAAACAGCTGGCGGAAAAGCACAAGGCGACGGGACAACCGGTGCGTGGCCTGATCTCCATCTGCGCCGCCGGCGGCCAGGGCGTGACCGCGATTCTCGAGGCCTAGAAAAAAATCGAAAAAAGTTTCCGTGGGTTTGTAACGAACCCGTCCGGGATACAGATGTATCGGATAGCTCCGTGTTGCCGTCTGACCCCCCGACCCGACGGCAACACGGGGCATCCTCTTTGTTTGTGTCCTATTGACATGAACGAAGGACCGCCGCTGGACAAGAGGGGATTCCAGCGGCGGTCTCTATGAGGACTCCCAGCTGTCCCGCAAAGCCGATGAGCAGTCTTTCCGCTAGCCCCGGTCTACCAGCCCCGATTGCACGAGTGCGGCGTCCACGAATTGCTGCACCGGACGGGCTTGGAAGAACCCGGTATGCCCGCCGCGGTACCAGCCGATGTCCGGGCGCCCCCAGTGCTCCCACAATCCCAGCACCTGCTCGCGCGGGTGCACGATCCGGTCGGCGACGCCGGCGTAGATGAACCGGCCCTGCGGGGCGACCTTCGGTTGCAGCGACAGCGGCGAGATCATGTCGCCGATCGGTGCGGCCAACTCCAGGGTTCGGTGCCGCGGATCGTCGACGCTCAGTCCGGCGTGCCGGCCCAGGATCGACACCAGGTTGGCCGGTGGCACGCCGAGGATGGCACACGTCAGGTCCTCGTCGAGGCTGGCGACCAGAGCTGCGATGTAGCCGCCCAGCGAGATGCCGTTCACCCCGATCCGCGCGCCGGGTTGCTGCGACCTGATCCAGGCCAGCACCCGGCGCACGTCCCACACCGCCTGCGCGGTGGCGTGGACGTCGTCCATCACGTCCTCGCCGGGGAACACCGCGCCCTTCGGCAGACCTTTGGCCCGCGGGCCGTGCATCGGCAGCACCGGCAGGATGACGTTGAGGCCGAATGCCTCGTGTAGATGCCACGCCCGGAACAGCGTGAGGTCCAGATTCACCCGGCCCATCTCGGTGCCGTGGATGCACACCAGCCACGGCCGGGGCTCGCTGTGGCGCAGCATCAGTGCGTATTCGCGGCGGTTGCCGGGGTAGCTCAGCCAACGCTGGCGCCCCGGTTCCCGGGCGTAGGGCGTGTAGCCGCTGTCGAACGACATCCGCTCGTGCTTGCGGTTGCCTTTGCCGAACGTCCGGATCGATACGTTGGTCGGCACCGGCGGAGCGGCGAAAAATCCTTCCGGCCTGGCCAGCCAGCCGTGCTTGCCGTAGAAGTCGATGGCCTTGACGACTTCGGTGTTGATCTTGTCGTAGACGGCGGCGTCGCTGAGCGGCCTGCGCATGCGAAGGCCGACCAGCACGATCTCGTCCCGCAGGGCGTGCGTGGCCAGCGAAAGCGTCGGTCGCGCGACGGGCAACTCGCCACTACCGCCATCGAGGTATGCGCCCCAGGACCGCGCGTAGTACCCAGCGGTCTTGGTGAACGGCGCGACAATATTCGCCAGAGGAGCGCCACCACCAGACTTTTTGCCGGTAGCAGCCGGATGCGCCGGAACTGCATCGTTGCTGTCGGGCATTGCCATTCCTAGAATGTAGCGGATCACCAGCTCACTGCCAGAGCCCAAAGTCCCGATATCCGTGCGCCTGCGCGGGTCAGCTGGCACAAAAGACCTGAAGTCCCCGGCGAGTCGGCACCGAAACGCCAACGGCTCCGAGACCCGAAGGTCCCGGAGCCGTTGTGCGTGGATGACTCAGAAGGCTGCTTCGTCGAGCTCCATGATCTCGTTGTCCAGCGTCTCGACCACCTGGCGAGTGCTGGTCAGCAGCGGCAGCATGTTCTTCGCGAAGAACGACGCCACCGCGATCTTGCCCTCGTAGAACGAGCGGTCGGCCCCGCTGGCACCGGCGTCGAGAGCTGCGATGGCCACCGCGGCCTGCCGCTGCAACAGCCAGCCGATGACCAGGTCGCCGACGCTCATCAGGAAGCGGACCGAGGCCAGCCCCACCTTGTAGATGCTGGCGGAATCCTCCTGCGCGGCCATCAGGTAGCCGGTCATGGACGCGGCCATGGCCTGGACGTCCTCGAGCGCCTTGGCCAGCAGCTCGCGCTCCGACTTCAGCCGGCCGTTGCCCGACTCGTTGGAGATGAACGCCTCGATCTGACCGGCCACGTGCGCCAGCGCAACACCCTTGTCGCGCACGATCTTCCGGAAGAAGAAGTCCTGCGCCTGGATGGCGGTGGTGCCCTCGTAGAGCGAGTCGATCTTCGCGTCGCGGATGTACTGCTCGACCGGGTAGTCCTGCAAGAAGCCGGAGCCGCCGAAGGTCTGCAGGCTTTCGGTCAGCTTGGCGTAGGCCTGCTCGGAACCGACACCCTTGACGATCGGCAGCAGCAGATCGTTGACCTTCACCGACAGTTCGGCGTCGACGCCGTGCAGAGCCGCGGCAACCTCGGCGTCTTGGTAGGTCGCGGTGAACATGTACAGCGAGCGCAGTCCCTCGGCGTAAGCCTTCTGGGTCATCAGGCTGCGGCGGACGTCGGGGTGATGGGTGATGGTGACCCGCGGTGCGGTCTTGTCGGTCATCTGGGTCAGGTCGGCACCCTGCACGCGCTCCTTGGCGTACTCCAGGGCGTTCAGGTAGCCGGTCGACAGCGTCGCAATGGCCTTGGTGCCCACCAGCATTCGAGCCATCTCGATGACATCGAACATCTGCGCGATGCCGTCGTGAACCTCACCGACCAGCCAGCCCTTCGCGGGCACCCCGTGCTGACCGAAGGTCAGCTCACAGGTGGTGGAGACCTTCAGGCCCATCTTGTGCTCGACGTTGGTGACGAAAGCGCCGTTGCGTTCGCCGAGCTCGCCGGTCTCGGGGTCGAAGTGGAACTTCGGAACGAAGAAGAGCGACAGGCCCTTGGTGCCCGGGCCGGCACCCTCGGGGCGGGCCAGCACCAGGTGGAAGATGTTCTCGAACATGTCGTCGGAATCGGCGGAGGTGATGAACCGCTTCACGCCGTCGATGTGCCACGAACCGTCGTCCTGCTTGACGGCCTTGGTGCGTCCGGCGCCGACGTCGGAGCCGGCATCCGGCTCGGTGAGCACCATGGTCGAGCCCCAGCCGCGCTCGGCGGCGAGGACGGCCCACTTCTTCTGCTCGTCAGTGGCCAGCTTGTAGAAGATGCTCGAGAAGCCCGCTCCACCGGCGTACATCCAGACCGCCGGGTTGGCGCCGAGCACGTGCTCGGCCAGCGACCAGACCAGTGCGCGGGGAACCGGCGTGCCGCCGAGCTCCTCCTCGATACCGACCTTGTCCCAGCCCGCTTCGGTCACGGCGTGCACGGACTTCTTGAACGACTCCGGCAGCTTCACGGAGTGGGTCTCGGGATCGAAAACGGGCGGGTTGCGGTCACCCTCGACGAACGATGCGGCGACGGGCCCTTCGGCCAGCCTGCTCATCTCCTGCAGCATCTCGCGGGCCGTGTCGGCGTCCACATCGCTGTAGCTGCCCTGGCCGAGTGCCTTCTCGAGACCGAAGACTTCGAACAGGTTGAATACCTGGTCGCGCACGTTTGACTTGTAATGGCTCATGACGGCTCCTCCTCAGCGAGAATGTCATCTGAATTTTGGGCTTTGTGGTTGAGTACTTTGGTCTAAGTTACCCACCAGTAACACGGCTTACTATACCCACGGGTAACTGGAAATCAACCGCGTGTGAGCAAGTTCAGCCAACTAACCAACCCACCGGTCGGTTTGGGGTATTACCGCGCTCGTCAAATCCAAACTTCGGGCCGTCCACCAGGCTCTGAACAGGTCAGATGCCCGGCCGCGTGAAACGCGGCCGCAACGCCGCAGCGGTGCGATCTTCGTCACACTCGCTCCGGCGTTGCCGCGTTTCAGTCCTCGGAGGCGGGTGAAGGCGCGGACTCCGCAGGCTCTGCGGAGGTCGCCGGTTCCGGCTCGGCCGCCGGCCCGTCGGCATCCGGCAGCTGCGAGACCAGATGCTCGGCGAGCTCGCCGATCGTCGGATGGTCGAACACCGCCGTCGGGCTGATGTCGAACTTCCCGCCGAACTGACCGAACAGCCGGTTGCGCAATTCGACCGCCATCAGTGAGTCCGTGCCCAGATCCAGGAACCGGCTGGACGCGGCAGGCGGCTGCGCGAGACGCAGGAAGCCCTGCACCTCCTTCTGCAGGAACTCGGTGATGAAGCCGGCTCGCGCCGCCACCGGAAGCTCCTGCAGCTGCCGCAACAACTCGCTGTCCCCGACCACTGTGCCGTCGCCGCTGGGCAGCACCTGGTCCAGCAGCGGCGGACGGATACCGGCCAGCATCTTCGCCGTCCGCTGCCAGTTCGCCTTGAGTACGGTGGCCTGCGCGACGCCCTGCCGGATGGCCTCGCCGAGAGCGGCCAGTGCCGCCGAGGGTTCGAGCGGCATCATGCCCTGCGCGCTGAGGTTGGCGACAGCGGCCGCCGAGCTGGCCATGCCGCCCTGCGCCCACGGGCCGAAGTTGACGGCGGTGGCGGGCAGTCCCTGCGCCCGTCGTTGCGCGACGAGCCCGTCGAGCAGCGCGTTGGCTCCTGCGTAGTTGCCCTGGGCGGGCGAGCCCAGCACCGCCGAGGCCGACGAGTACAGGATGAAGAAGTCGAGATCGTCGTCCTTCGTCAACCTGTGCAGGTGGTGCGCGCCATACGCCTTGGGCCCCAATACCTTCCGGAACCGATCGAGGTCCTGCTGCGGCAGCAGGGCATCATCGAGCACACCGGCCAGGTGTGCCACGCCCGCCAGTGGCGGCAACTCGGCCCGGATCCTGTCCAGCAGTTCGGCCACCTCGGACTCCTCGGCGACATCGGCCGAGAAGACGTGGATCCGGCAGTGGAATCGCTCGGTGACGGCGTTGATGGCCGCCTGGGCCTCCGCATCCGGGGCGCGGCGGCTGGTCAACACGATGTCGCCGGCGCCCAGTTGGGCCAGGTACGACGCCGTGTGCAGGCCGAGCGCACCCAGACCGCCGGTGACCAGATAGCTCCGATCCCCGCGCGGCTGAAGCGGTTTGGGCATCTGCACGACGATCTTGCCGATGTGGCGGGCCTGCTGCATCCGCCGGAACGCGGTCCTGGCCTCGGTCAGCGGGTAGACCTCGGCGGGCACCGGCGTCCACTCGCCCTTGGCCAGGCCGTCGGCGACCTCCACCATCAGTCGCTGGATGTGGTCGGGATCGGTCATCATCGTGACGTCCAGCGCGACGATCTCGTAGGCGATATCGGGACGCAGTTCGGCCATCTGCTCGTGCGTCCAGATGTCGCGTTTGGCGATCTCGGCGAACCGGCCGCCCTTGGCGGTGGCCCGCACCGTCGCCTCGACGAATCCTTCGCTGGTCAGCGAGTTGAGCACCACATCAACACCTGCGCCGTCGGTGTCCGCCAGGATCTGGTCTGCGAATTCCGTTGTGCGCGAGTCATAGACGTACTCGACACCCATGTCCCGCAGGGTGGCGCGCTTGTACTTGCTCGCGGTGGCGAACACGGTGGCGCCGTGCGCACGTGCCATCTGCACCGCGGCCAGCCCCACACCACCACTGGCGGCGTGGATGAGCACCTTGTCGCCGGGCTTGAGCTTCGCCCAGTCGAACGCGAGCCGGACCGTCAATGCCGCAGCGGGAATCGTCGCGGCATCGACCGCGCTGATCCCGTCCGGCACCGTCGTCAGCAGTGGCGCGGGAACGTTCAGCCGGCTGGCGAAGGCACCCTGCATCGACCCGAAGACTCGCTGGCCGACCTCGAATCCGGTGACCGCGGAGCCGATGTCGGTGACCACACCACACAGGTCGCCACCGATCGGGCCCGGATCACCGGGGTAGAGGCCCAGCACGTTGAGCACGTCACGGAAGTTCAGGCCGGCGGCCTCGATCCGGACCTGCACCTCGTTGTCCTTCGGAGGGGTCACCTCGATCTCGGTCAGGCGGAGGTTGTCGATCGCACCGCGTTCGGTCGGCGCCAGGGCGTAGTCGTCGCTGCGCGGCATCGGCAGCTGACCGTTACGCGCCCAGTGCAGCAGCCGGGATACCAGGAAACGTCCCTGCCGCACTGCCATTTCCGGCTCGACGACCGGGGCGCCCAGCGCACCGGGCAGCCAGCTCAGCGACTCGTCGCCGCCGTCGGAGTCGACCAGGCGAACACGCAGGCTCGGCTGCTCGGCGATCAGGGTGCGGCCGAATCCCCACAGCGCTGACTGGACCGGATCGACCGGCTCGCCGGGCTCGGTGGCCACCGCACGTTCGGTGACAATCCACAGGCCGTCGGCCAACGTGCCCTTCTGCTCGGCCAGTGCGGTCTGCGCGGCACCGAGCAGCGTGGCGACCTGCGCCTCCAGCCGGGACGCGAGTTCCGCGGTGGAGCCGTCCTCGGCAGCGTGTCCCGAACTGCGCCAGACGATTCCGGTGACCGGCGCACCACGTTCGGCGGCCTCGGCGAACGCCCGCTGCCACGACTGCGGATCCGTCGCCTCGTCGATCGTCACCGACCCCGGAACCTCGGTCGCCAGCGAATCGAAGCCGGCGATCAGCCAGGTGCCGTTCGCGCTCTTGGCCGCATCGTCTCCGGCCTCCTCAACTGCGGGAGCCGCCGCGATCTCCTGCCAGCCCAGGCTGTACAGCAACCGGGTGGAATCGCCACCCAGCCCACGCATCAACGCTTCGCGCGGCGCACGCTTCACGGTGAACTCGGCGATACCACCGAGCACTCGGCCGTCCCGATCCAGGAAATCGATGTCGAAGACCTGGGTTTCGTTGGTGATGGTGTTCTCGTGCCAACGGGCCCGGCAGTAGAACCGCCGCGGCATGTTCTCGGCGATCGTCACCTGCCCATACCGCAACGGCAGGAACAGGTCCGTCATCCCCTGCTCGGCAGCCAGGGTGGCGGGGAAGGCGGGAAATGCCACACCGGTGCACAGGTCCAGCAAGACCGGGTGGATCGGCTCGGGGCCGAGATGCTCGCCGAGTTCTTCGCCGACCGCGATGTCCCCGATCGCCTCACCCGTGCCGACCCACAACGACTTCAGCGAGCCGGACCACGTCGGACCCCAGGCCAATTCCATGTCGTGGAAGATGTCGAACAGTTCCTGCGGGCGGGTGCGATTCATCTGCTCGATCGCCTCGTCCGGGGCCACCGTTTCCGCCGGTTCCGCATCCGGGTCGACGCCGGAGAGCAGGGTGCCGTCGGAGTTCAGCGACCACTCGGCCTCCCGAACCCCGTGGGGCCGACTGTGCACCTGGAACTTCCAGCCGTCGTCGACGGGATGCAGGCTGAGCTGGACCTCACGAGAGGCCTTGTCGGGCAGGATGATCGGTTCGTAGAAGAAGACTTCCTTCACCCGTGCCGGTGCGCCTGCGGCGGCCATGGCCATCGCCGCGTACGTTGCGCCGGGCACCACCACGGTGCCGTAGATGACATGGTGCGCCAGCCACGGTTGGGTCTTGACCGACAGCACGTTCGTGTAGACGGTGTCGCCCGACGCCAGGTCCTTGGCGCTGCCCAGGATCCCGGAAAGCCGAACGCCGTCCGAGCCCAATCCAGTGGTATTGGATGCTTTCGGCCAGTACCGGCGGCGCTGGAACGGATATGTCGGCAGTTCGAGTCGCCGGCCCGTCGTGTGGAACCGGGCCGCGAAATCCGGCCGGTGTCCGCAGATGTAGGTGGTGGCAAGCGCTTCGGTCATCTGGCGCGCAGCGTTGGCGCCCTTGCGCAGCGACACGATCGCGCGCGGCGTCGCCGAGGACTCCGGCCAGATCTGCAGTGCCGCGGCGGTCAGGATCGGTTGCGGACCGATCTCCATCAGCACCGAGCAACCCAGGGCCGCCACGGTGCGCACACTTTCGGTGAACTGCACCGGCTGCCGGGAATGCCGGCGCCAATACTGCGCGTTGATCGGCGTCTCGGCGGTGAGCACCGCGCCGGTCCGGTTGCAGACCAGCGGCCGGGTCGGCACCGCGTACTCGAATTGTGTTGCGAACGTTTCGAATTCGTCGAGCACCGGATCCAGTAGCTCCGAGTGGAAGGCGTGGCTGGTCTCCAGCCAGGTGCATCGGGCGCCGTCCTCGCTGCAGGCGGCGACGATCTGCTCCAGATCCTCGCCCGGGCCCGACAGCACCGTGTTGCGGCCGTTGTAGGCACCGACCGAGACGCGCGGGAAGCTCGTCGCGGCGCGCTCCACGTAATCGGGGTCGGCGAACACCGCGACCATCCGGCCGCCCTCGGGCAGGCTGCCGAACAACCGGCCCCGCTCGGCGATCAGGCGGATACCGTCCTCGAGGCTGAACACCCCTGCCACGCACGCGGCCGCGTACTGGCCGACGCTGTGGCCCAGCACCACGTCCGGTTCGATGCCCCACGACTGCCACAGCCGGGCCAGGCCCATCTCGACGGCGAAGATCGCAGGCTGGGCGAATGACGTGTGCCGCAGGGTTTCCGCGTTCTCGCGGTCACCGGAGAACAGCACGTCGAGCAGGGGACGCGGCAGCATCGGATCGACGGCCTGCGCACAGCGGCGCAGGGTGTCGGCGAATACCGGTTCCGTGTCGAACAATTCCTTCGCCATGCCCGGGTACTGGCTGCCCTGTCCCGGGAAGAACCACGCGGTGGTCGGCGGGTCGGTGCACTCGCCGCGGAGCACGCCCGGGCGTAGCCGGTTGGCCACCAGATCGTCGAGCAGCATCTTGGCCTCGGACACGGAGTTGGCGACCACGGCCGCCCGGTGCTCGAAGTGCGATCGTCCCGCCCCCGCGGTGTAGCTCACGTCGGCGATCGAGGCATCGGGATGGGCTGCCAGCCAATCGGAGTAGCGCTGCGCCAACGCCAGCAGGCCCGGCCCGGACCGTGCCGACAGCGGCAGGACGCTCAGCGGCTCACGCACCGGCTCCGGCGCGATGACCTCGACCGGTTCGTCGGCCGGATCGTCACCGAGCGCGGGCTGCGGTGCCTCTTCGATCAACACGTGGGCGTTGGTGCCGGTGAAGCCGAACGAGCTCACCCCGGCGCGGCGCGGCCTGCCGTTGGCGACCCACGGGGTGGCCTCATCGACCACCCGCACCGGCAACGAGTCCCAGGGGATGTGCGGTGACGGGTTCTGGAAGTGCAGGTTCTGCGGCAGCAATTCGTTCTGCAGCGACAGCACGACCTTGATCAGACCGGCCACACCGGCAGCGGACTCCAGGTGCCCGATGTTGGTCTTGGCCGTGCCCATCAGCAGCGGCCGGGCCGAGTCACGACCCGCGCCGTAGACGGCCGCGGCGGCCTGCACCTCGATCGGGTCACCCAACGGGGTGCCGGTGCCGTGAGCTTCGAGGTAGTCGACATCCGCGCCGCCGAGACCCGCGCGGGTAAGTGCCGCGGTGATGAGGCGTTGTTGCGCACCGCCATTGGGCACGGTCAGACCACTGGACGCACCGTCCTGGTTGACCGCGCTGCTGCGGATGACCGCGGCGATCCGGTCGCCGTCGCGTTGCGCGTCGGACAGCCGCTTGAGCACCAGGATGCCGCAACCCTCACCGCGGACGTAGCCGTCGGCCGCCGCGTCGAAGGTCTTGCATCGGCCGTCGGGCGCCAGCATCCGGGCCCGCGACGCCGCGACGATCGACGCCGGGCTCAGCAGGACGTTGACGCCACCGGCGAGGGCCATGTCGCAGTCACCGGAGTGCAACGCCTGGCTGGCCTGGTGCACCGCCACCAGTGATGAGCTGCAGGCGGTGTCCACCGCCATCGCAGGTCCTTCCAGGCCGAGGGTGAACGCCACCCGGCCTGCGATCGCGTTGAGCGCGTTGCCGGTGATGAAGTGGGCTTCCAGGTTCTCGACCGATTCGCCGGACAGCAGGTGCGAGTACTCATTGGCGCCCACGCCGACGAAGACGCCGGTGCGGCTGCCGCGCAGCGAGGCGGGGGAGTAGCCCGCACGCTCCAAGCCCTCCCAAGCGATTTCGAGCATGAGGCGCTGCTGCGGGTCGATCCAGACCGCTTCGCGCGGGGAGATGCCGAAGAACTCCGGGTCGAAGCTGTCGACGCTCTCCAGGTAGCCGCCGCTGCGGGTGTAGATCTTGCCGGGCGTCTGCTGATCGGGGTCGTAGTACTGGTCGACGTCGAAGCGGTCCTCGGGGATCTCCCGGATCGCGTCCACGGCGCCGGACAGCACATCCCAGTACGCATCGGCATCAGCCGCACCCGGGAACCGGCAGGCCACCGCGATGATGGCGATCGGCTCGTCGGTCGCCGAACCCGCCAGCGACGCCGGCGCGGCGGCAAGCTGTGCGCCGGCCTTCTCGTTGAGGTTGAGCACCTCGCCGAGCAGGTAGTCGGCCACGTCGGTCAGCCGCGGGAAGTCCATGGCGAGTGTCGCCGGAAGTTCCTTGCCGACAGCCTGTTCCAGACGGCGTCGAAGTTCGACGGCCATCAGAGAGTCCATGCCGAGGTCGAAGAATCCGGCCTCTTCGCGGACCTCCGACGCGTCGACCCGAGTCACCTCCGCGACGGTGTTGCGCAGATACTCCAGAACGAGCTTCTTACGCTGCTGGACCGGTGCGGCGGTGAGCTGTTCGACCAGCCGGGTGGTGCCTGACGCACCGGTGGCCGCGGGCACCGACTCCGGAACTTCGCGGGCCACCTCGGCCATCAGCGACCGGTGGCCGGCCTGCAGGTAGATCGGCAGGAAGCGGGCCCAGTCCATGCGCGCCACAACGGCTTCGGCCGGACCTTGCGAACCGGCGGCGGACATGACATCGGCCATGCCGGCCAATGCATCGGTGGGCGACAGTGTGCGGATGCCACGCCGGTCCAGCTGGGCCCGGGCGTCCTGGTCTGCCATGCCGGCCGACCACGGGCCGAAGTTCACGCTGATGCCGTGGACGCCGCGCTCGCGCAGCCGCCACGTCAACCCGTCGAGGAAGGCGTTGGCCGCGCTGTAGGCGCTCTGGCCGTAGCTGCCCCACACCGACGAGATCGACGAGGTGGACAGGAAGAAGTCCAGCTTCAGATCGGCGGCGGCCTCACTGAGGTACCAAGCGCCCCAGACCTTTCCGGAGAACACGCGGTCGATCTCGGTGCTGTCGAGGGAGCTCAGCGGGGTGGTGCAGTTCTCGCCGGCGGCGTGCACGATGCCTGCCAGTGGCGGCAGCTCGGCGGCCACGGTGGCGAGCAGCCGCGCGACGTCGTGCGGGTCGGCGACGTCGGCCGCGATCACCCGGACCGCGCAGCCGTGTTGTTCGCCCAGCGCGTCGATGCGGCGCTGCGCGGCCTCGTCTGGGGCGCGGCGGCTGGTCAGCACCAGCTGGCGAGCTCCGTGCGCGGCCAGGTAGCCGGCGATTTCCAGCCCGATCGAGCCGAGCCCGCCGGTCACCAGATAGGTTGCCTCGGAGCGCAATTCCAGCGGGGTCGAGTTCGGCTGACCGGTCCGCCGGACCAGCCTCGGGACATGAACACCGCTGTCCCGCAACGCGATCTGATCCTCACCGGGCGACGCGGTGACGACCTGTTTGATCAGCCGCGTCCACTCGTCGGCGCTGGTCCCGGACAGATCCGCCAGGCCGCCCCACAGCTGCGGGTACTCCAGCGCGGCGACGCGGCAGAAGCCCCACAGTCCGGTCTGCTCCGGCGCCACCGTGTCGGTGTCGCTCACGCGTTGCGCGTTGTGGGTCAATACCCAGATCGGGCTGCGCAATTCGGCGGCAGCCGCGGCGCGGAACAGGCGCTGGGTGCCCCCGAGTACGCGGTGTTGCATCCGCAGCAGGGACCGCATCGACGACGCGCCGTCCGAGTCCAGGGCCGCGAGGTGCAGGATGCGCAGCGCGGGCTCGTCCTGCACCGCCGCGATCAGGTCGGCGACCAGACGCTCCTCGTCGGCGTCGGACACCGGCAGACCGAGGACGCGATGCCGGTGGCCGTGTGCGGTCAGCGCATCGACCAGCGGGCGCATGACGGCGTCGTCGTCGCCGATGAGCAGCCACGCTGCGCCCTCGCCAACCTCGGTCGACGGGCTGATGGATTTCTGCCAGCGGACCTCATAGCGGATATCGGCGATGGACTGTGCGCTCCGCTGCCGATTATGTTGGGCGGCAAGCTTGCTCAGCACCTCGGCGGCAGTGGTGGATCCGTCGCCGCCGAGCAGTGCGGCCAGTTCCTCGATCCGGCCGTCCTCGAGCAGCTGCACAGCCTCGGTGCGGGCGGCATCATTGGCTGTCGACTGGGATTGCTTGCTCTGATACCAGTACTGGCGATGCTGGAAGGGGTAGGTCGGCAGATCGAGCTTGCGGGCCGGCTCGTGCAGCAGTGCGGCGAAGTCGGGAACATGCCCGGCGACGTAGGCGCCGGCCAGAGCCTCGGTCAGCTGGCGGTGGTCCGCGCCGTTACGGCGCAGCGACGCAACGGCTTTGGGTGCGGTCGCCGGGTCCGGCCAGGCCCGCAGTGCAGCGGCGGTGAGCACCGGCTGCGGGCCGACCTCGAGCAGCAGCGCGCAGCCGAGTTCGGCCAGCGTCGCCACCCCCTTGGCGAACTGCACCGGCTGACGGGCGTGGCGGCGCCAGTACTGCCCATCGAGCTTGGCGTTGCGGCCCAGTGCTGCCCCGGTGCGGTTGCACACCAGAATCCGCTGAGGTGCCGCGAATTCGAATCCGTTGGCGTAGGACTCGAAGGCGTCCAGCGCCGGGTCGAGCAGTGACGAGTGGAATGCGTGGCTGGTGTCCAGCCAGTCGCAGCGGGCGCCCTCGTCCGACAGGTGGGCCACCGCGCGTTCGAGGTCGGTGGCCGGTCCCGACAGCACCGTGTTGGCGCCGTTGTAGGCGGCCACCGACAGGCTCGGGAACTCGTCGGTCAGGCTCTCCACCCGGTCCGGGTCGGCGAAGACAGCGCACATCCGCCCGCCGGCGGGCAGGTCACCGAAGAGGCGGCCGCGCTCGGCGAGCAACCGTGCGCCGTTCTCGAGGCTGAAAACCCCTGCGACACAGGCGGCGGAGTACTGGCCGACGCTGTGGCCGAGGACCACGTCCGGCTCGAAACCCCACGACTGCCAGAGCCTGGCCAGGCCCATCTCGACCGCGAAAATCGCAGGCTGGGCATGCCGGGTCTGCTTCAGGGTCTCGGCGCCATCCAGATCGAAGATGACGTCCAGCAACGGGTTTTCGAGCACATCGGCGACAGCGTCGGCGCACCGGTTCATGGTGTCGGCGAACACCGGTTCGGTCTCGAACAGTTCGCGGGCCATGCCGGCGTACTGACTGCCCTGTCCGGGGAACAACCAGGCGGTCTTCGGCGCATCGACGCAGTCGCCGCGGACCAGTCCGGGAGCGGGTAGGTCGTCGGCGAGCGCGCCGAGCAGCTCGCGGGCCGACTCGACGGAGTTGACCACGAGGGCGGCGCGGTGCTCGAAGTGGGCCCGGCCCGCCCCGGCGGTCAGGCAGACGTCGGCGAGAGTGGCGTCGGGGTGCTCGCCCAGCCAGCTGCGGTAGTCCTGTGCGGTCTGCACCAGGGCGGCCGGGGTGCGCGCCGACAGCGGAAGCACGGCGAACCGGCGGTCGTCCGGCGCTGGGCCGGTAGTGACCGGGTTGGTGACCGGTGCCTCTTCGAGAATGACGTGGGCGTTGGTGCCGGAGAACCCGAACGAGCTGACGCCGGCGATACGCGGTCGATCGGATCGCTCCCACGACCGAGCCTTGTCCACGACCTGCACCGGGATCCGGTCCCACGGGATGTGCGGGGACGGGTTCTTGAAGTTGAGGTGCGGGGGCAGCTCGGAGTGCTCGAGCGACAGGACGACCTTGAGGACGCCGGCCACGCCCGCGGCGGCCTCCAGGTGGCCGATGTTGGTCTTCGCCGACCCGATCAGCAGCGGCTGGTCCGCGTCGCGGCCCTTGCCGAGCGCGGCGGCCGCGGCCTGGACCTCGATGGGGTCACCCAGCGACGTCCCGGTTCCGTGGGCTTCCAGGTAGTTGATGTCGGTGGGTGTCAGGCCGGCCCGCTCCAGCGCCTCGGCGATCACGCGCTGCTGAGCGACGCCGTTGGGTACGGTCAGCCCGCCCGAGGCGCCGTCCTGGTTGACCGCGCTGCCGCGGATCACGGCGCGGATGTGGTCGCCGTCGCGGAGCGCGTCGTCCAGGCGCTTGATGGCGATGACACCGCACCCCTCGCCGCGTACGTAACCGTCGGCCGAGGCGTCGAAGGTCTTGCACTTGCCGTCGGGCGCCAGCATGCGGGAGTGCGAGAACGTGATCATGGTGGCCGGGCTGAGCATGACGTTCACCCCGCCGGCCAGTGCCAGATCGCATTCGTCCAGCAGCAGTGCCTGGCAGGCCTGGTGAATCGCCACCAGCGAGGAGCTGCACGCCGTGTCGACGGTGACCGCGGGGCCCTGCAGCCCCAACCGGTAGCTGATCCGGCCCGCGGCGGCTGCGCTGGACGTGCCGATTGCCAGATAGGCCTCGATCTCGGGGTAGGTCAGCGCATCGGATGCCATGCCCAGGAAGTCATGGGTGGCCAAGCCGACGAAAACGCCGGTTCTGCTGTTCGCCAAAGTCGTTGGCGCAGTGCCGGAATGCTCGACCGCCTGCCATGCGGTCTCCAGCAGCAGTCGGTGCTGCGGATCCATCAGGTTGGCTTCGCGCGCTGAGACCCCGAAGAACGGTGCGTCGAACCCGGTGACGTCGTCGACGAACCCGGCTCGCCGGGTGACCATCTTGCCTGCCGCGTCCGGGTCGGAGTCGAAGAACTCCTCAATGTCCCACCGGTCGGCGGGCACCTCTGAAATCGCGTCCCGGCCGCTGTGCAGGACGTCCCAATACTGGTCCGCGTCCGCGGCTCCGGGAAGACGTGCCGCGTAACCGATGATTGCAAAACGAGGCGTCTGCTGCGTCGGACGTTCGGTGGGTGCCATCAGGTTGTGTTCTCCGCATCGGGCCGGTGAAGTGTCGCAGTGCTGTCGTGGGAGACCACGTCAGGGCCAGGAACAACTTCCGAACGGCCACGGCTCGGTCATCTCCCGACAGCGACGGCCGGCTCATCTCCCGACGGTCAGTATTGCACGGGCGTTGCTGAACGAACGGCTTTCACCCTGGTGTCGACGGGTGCGTGGCCAGGCGTTACCGGTTTATTTAGGGCCTTTAGTCACTACTTGTGACCAGGGGCTTTACGGGTCGACGGCGAACCGCCACAGCGACAGGCGCTATCTTGGTCTGGCCACCAGGTTGCCGGTCTCCAGGCCGTAGCCGCTGTAGACCCGGGAGGGGAATTTTGCACATCGGGAAGATAACCATCGGCACAATCGATGATTGGTCGCCGAGCCCCGGTGTGGTGATTTCCTGGCACCCGACAAAGGCCGCAATGGAAAAGGCGCGTCAAGCGCCCGTCAGTTCGGTGCCCGTCAGCTATATGCAGGGCCAACACATTCGCGGTGTCTACGAACAGGACAAGGCCGGACTCGACTATTCGCGGCAGATCATCGCCACCTGCGAAGTGCCTGGCCAGTGCGATATCGACGCCATGAATCACGCGCTGAACGCGTATCTTCGCCGCCACGACACGTATCGGAGCTGGTTCGAATACGCGGGGTCCGGCGATATTGTCAGGCGCACCATCACCGATCCCGCCGATATTGAATTCGAACCGATCGACAACGGCGTCATGGCGGCCGAGGATGCGCGCAAACATATCGTCGACATTCCGACTCCCATGGAATGGGGCTGCTTTTCTTTCGGTGTCGTGCAAAGTGACGATCACTTCGATTTTTATGCCAGCATCGACCATGTTCACGGGGATGCGGCGCTGATCGGGATCACCATGCTCGAGGCGCACGGCATGTACACGTCCCTGACCATGACCGGACAGCCGATGGCGCTGCCCGAGGCCGGCAGCTTCGACGATTTCTGCATCCAGGAGCGCGACGCCACCGCGGATCTGACCGTCGATTCGCCGGAGGTCCGGGCCTGGATCGAGTTTGCCGAGAACAACAACGGCACGCTTCCCGAGTTCCCGTTGCCGTTGGGGAACGCCCTGGAGCCGACGGTCGCTGACATGGTCGGCGAGATGATCTTGGACGCCGATCAGACCGCGCGATTCGACGCGGCGTGTACCGCGGCCGGCGTTCGCTTCGTCGGCGGTCTGTATGCCTGCACCGCCATGGTCGAACATGAATTGACGGGTGCGACAACGTATTACGGGCTCACGCCTCGGGACACCCGCAGAACCTCGGACAACTTCACCACTCAGGGCTGGTTCACCGGCCTGGTGCCGATCACCGTGCCGATCGCCGCGACGACGTTCGGCGAGGCCGCTTGGGCGGCGCAGACGTCGTTCGATTCCGGCCTGAGCCTGGCGCGGGTGCCGTATTACCGGGTGCTCGAGCTGGCTCCGTGGTTGGAGAAGCCGCACCCGAACTTCCCGGTCTCGAACTTCCTGCATGGCGGCGCCGCACCGCTCAACGCTGTGCTCGCGGCCGCTGACATGGGCTATTCGAACAACATCGGGATCTACTCCGACGGCCGCTTCAGCTACCAGCTGACGATCTATATATTCCGGTATGAGGCCGGCACCGCGATGGCGGTGATGTTTCCGGACAATCCAACCGCCCAGAAATCGGTCGCTCGCTACATCGCCGCGATGAAGTCGGTGTGTGGACGGATCGCCGACAGCGGGCATTGGTGACGCCTTTTGTTGGATTCAGTGAAGTGTTGGATTTCGTGAAGTTCGATGCAGTGAAGGGGCACGGGGCCGCAAGGCCTCGCGCGGTGTGAGGAAATTGTGCGACGGCTGACCGATTTTGTGGTGCGGTGGCCCTGGGCTGTGATCGGTGTCTGGGTTGCCCTGGCGGTTGCGTTGCCGCTGACCTTTCCGAGCCTGACCGAGATGGCCCAGAAACATCCGTTGTCGATGTTGCCGGCCGATGCGCCGTCCAGCGTGGCGGCGCGGCAGATGACCGAGGCGTTCAAAGAACCCGGCGGTGACGATCTGCTCCTGGTGGTGCTGACCGACGAGCGGGGTTTGACCCCCGCTCATGAAGCCACCTACCGCAAGCTGGTCGCCGCGTTGCGCGACGACCAGCACGACGTCGTGATGTTGCAGGATTTCGTCGGAACACCTGCTCTGCGTTCGTTTTTGACGAGTAAGGACAACAAGTCCTGGGTGGTGCCGGTCGGACTCGCGGGCGCGTTGGGGACCCCGCAGTCCTATGAGGCCTACAACCGGGTGGCCAACATCGTCAAACAGAGCACCGCGGGCAGCCCGCTGGAGGTGCACCTGACCGGACCCGCGGCCACCGTCGCCGACCTCACCGTGGCCGGCGAACGAGACCGCCTGCCGATCGAGATCGCGATCGGTGTGCTGGTGCTCCTCGTGCTGTTGATCGTGTACCGCAATCCGATCACCATGCTGCTGCCGTTGATCGGCATCGGAATCTCGCTGGTGATCGCGCAATCGGTGGTCGCAGGTTTGTCGCACACCACCGGTCTGGGGGTGTCCAACCAGGCGATCATCCTGTTGAGCGCGATCATCGCCGGTGCGGGAACGGATTACGCGGTCTTCCTGATCAGCCGCTACCACGACTACATGCGCCGCGGCGAGGACTCCGACGCGGCGGTGCGGCTGGCATTGAACTCGGTGGGCAAGGTGATCACCGCATCCGCGGCCACCATCGGAATCACGTTCCTGGGCATCAGCTTCGCCAAGATGGGGGTGTTCTCGACCGTCGGTGTGTCATCGGCGGTCGGCGTCGGGGTGTCCTTCCTGGCCGCGATCACGTTGTTGCCGGCCATCATTGCGCTGGCCGGCCCGCGCGGTTGGATCACGCCTCGCCGCGAGTTGACCGCACGGTGGTGGCGGCGGTCCGGCATCCGCATCGTGCGCAGACCGCGGGCACATCTGGTGGCCAGCGTGTTGATCCTGATCCTGTTGGCCAGCTGTGTGGGGCTGGCGCACTACAACTACGACGACCGCAAGGCCGTGGCACCGGGGGCCCCGAGTTCGGTGGGTTACACCGCTCTGGAGCGGCATTTCGATCTCAACCAGTCGATTCCGTCCTACGTGCTGGTCCGCTCACCACGCGATCTGCGTAACCCGCGGGCGCTTGCCGACCTCGAGCAGATGGCGGAGCGCATCAGTCAGGTGCCGAACATCTCGATGGTCAGCGGTATCACCCGGCCCCTCGGTGAGGTGCCGCAGGAGTTCCGTGCCACCTATCAGGCCGGTCTGGTCGGCGACCGGCTGGGCACCGGCTCGGCGATGATCGCCGAGAACATGGGCAGCCTGAACCGGCTGGCCGGCGGCGCCGACACGCTGGCGAACAATCTCGGCGACGTGCGGGGTCAGGTCGGTCAGATCACCAGCAGCGTGCAGAGCGTGGTCGACGCGTTCGGCTCCATCAAGGGCCAGTACGGCGGCGACAAGCTGGTCAAGAACGTCGAAGTCGCGACCAAGCTGGTCAACGCGGTCAACCGGCTCGGCAATTCGATGGGTGTGAGCTTCACGGCGGCCCGGGACATGTTCGCCTGGGTGGGCCCGGTGCTGGTCGCGCTACACGGCAATGCGGTGTGCGACCTGGATCCGTCCTGCGCAGAGACCCGTGGGCATTTCCAGGCTTTGGTCGACGCCCGCAATGACGGCACCCTCGACGAGATCAATTCGCTGGCAACGCAATTGCAGTCGATGCAGGACAAGCAGTCCCTCAACGCGACGCTCAACCAGCTCAATGACGCGTTCGGCCGGCTGACGAAGCTGATGCGTCAGATGGGGCTCGACTCGCCCGGCGGCGCGAAGGCGGGCACGACCAAGCTCCGGCAGGGGGCTGATCGCGCCGCCAGCGGAAGTCGGGACGTGGCCAACGGCGTGGACCAGGTCGTCGACCAGATCAAGCTGATGCGTACCGGGCTCGATCAGGCGGCCGCGTTCCTGCTGTCGATGAAGCAGAACGCCGCATCGCCGGCTATGGCGGGGTTCAACATTCCGCCCGAGGTTCTCGAGCTGCCCGATTTCAAGATGGCGTCGAAGATGTTCATCTCACCGGACGGGCACTCGGTTCGGTATCTGGTGCTGACCAAGCTCGATCCGTTCAGCGCCGCGGCGATGGATCAGGTCAACGCGATCAGGGACGCCGCCCGTAGCGCGCAGCCGAACACGTATCTGGCGGATGCCACGATCTCGATGGGCGGGTATCCCGCCGCGCTGCGCGACACCCGCGACTACTACCAGAAGGACATCCGCTTCATCATCGCGATCACGATGATCGTGGTGTTGCTGACGTTGATGCTGTTGCTGCGGGCGGTGATCGCGCCGCTGTATCTGGTTGGTTCGGTGGTGCTTTCGTACTTCGCGGCGCTCGGTATCGGCGTACTGGTCTTCCAGTACTTGTTCCATCAGCAGTTGCACTGGACGGTGCCGCCGCTGGCCTTCGTCGTGTTGGTGGCCGTGGGCGCCGACTACAACCTGTTGTTCGCGTCGCGGCTGCGGGACGAGTCCGCGGACAGCACCCGCTACGGGGTGATCCGGACGTTGTCGTCGACCGGTGGCGTGATCACCGCGGCCGGATTGATCTTCGCGGCGTCGATGTGGGGCCTGTTGTTCTCCAGCATCGGTACCGTGGTTCAGGGCGGGTTCGTCATCGGCGCCGGGATCCTGCTGGACACGTTCCTGGTCCGGACCGTGACCGTACCCGCCATGGCTACGCTGGTCGGAAAAGCGAACTGGTGGCCGTCACGATCGAGCTCGCAGGGGAGCGTCAAAGCATGAAGAAGCTACTCGCTGCGGCGACAACGCTGATCACGGTGTGCGCCACGGGCGGAGTCGCCGCCGCCGACCAACCGTCACCGGGCGGGTCGCAGGGTGACGGGCCGACCCCGATCGGCACGCCCGGCCGGGGCTATGCCCTCGGTGGTGCGCACGTGCTGGGCATCCCATACGACGAGTACATCCGCCGTACCGGCGCCCAGTGGTTCCCGGGCTTGGACCGGCAAATCGTGGACTATCCCGCCGGCCAGGTTCAGGGCCACACCCTGGAGCGGTTGTTCCCCGGTATCGGCAAGCTCGACGACAACTTCCCGGGTCTGGGTATCGACGGCCCGAGCATCGGCGAATCGGTCGATGAGGGCGAGGGCAACGTCCTCCGGGCGGTTCAGGCGGGCGGCCCGGGTACCGCGATCGGGTTGTCCGAGGGCGCGATGGTGCTCAACGCCGTGCAGAACCGGTTGGCCACCGATCCGAACGCGCCGCCACCGGATCAGCTGTCGTTCGCCACGTACGGCGATCCGATCTCCCCGCACGCGTTCGGGGCGGGCTTCCTGGCCCAGAACTTCCCGGTCGGCAGTGTCGTTCCGGCACTGGACTACCGGATCCCCCCGCAGGTCGACAGCCAGTACGACTCGTACCGCTTCGTGTCGGCCTACGACAGCATCGCCGACTGGCCGGACCGCCAGGACAACTGGATGGCGCTGGCGAATGCGGTCGTGGGGCTGGCGACCGGTCACACCGCCGTCGCGTTCACCAATCCGAGCATGGTGCCGCCGCAGAACATCAGGACCACGGTCAACTCCCGGGGCGCGAAGACGACGACGTACTTGATCCCGGAACAGCACCTGCCGTTGGTGTTGCCGTTCAAGTACCTCGGCGTGGACGAAGGGACACTCAGGCAGCTGGATGCGGTGCTGAAACCCTCGGTGGATGCCGGGTATTCGCGCAACGATGACCCGTTGACCGCGCCGATCGAGGTCGACCCCGTGAACGGTTACGACCCGGCCGCCGTCACGGCGCCGGCCACGCAGGCCGCCTTCGGTGGCGGCAGCGATCCGCTGTCGCAGCTGACGGCGGGGCTGCAGTATGTGTTGAACCACGGCCCCAGCGCGCACTGATCCAGACGGCCGACAGGGATCAGACGCCGAGAAGACCCGCCGCGAGTAGCACGACGCCGACCACGGCCAGCAGCGCCGCCACCTCGCGGCGCCGCCGCGCCCGAACCCAGCTGTGCAGTCGGGTCATCGCCGCATGCGTGCGCTGCGGGGCCGCCAGATAGGCCAGCAGCGGAATCTCGACGAGTGCGAATGCGATCACGGTGAACGTGAGCAGCGCCGCGAACCGCATCGCGGGATCCGCGGTGCCCGCGCCGATCACGGCCAGCGCCGCCAGGTAGTCCACCGAGGGCAGCGCGATCCCCAGACCGGCGACTCCGGCGACCCACAGCGACGGACCGTCGAGCAGACGGCTCAACCACGCCGGCACCGTCCGGTCGCGGCGGCCCTTGGTGACGGCCAGAATCGCCGCGGCCGCCAGGGCCAGCGCACCGATCACGATCTGCACCCGTGGGAGGGTGAAATGCGCCGAGGCCGGTATGTGCGATTCCAGCGCGAACAACACCACCGCGCCGACCGACAAACCCATCACGAAGCCGCCGCACAGGAACGCGGCCAACTGCAGATGCGGGCGGGGACGATTCAGCATCACCACCGACATGCCGATGCGGAACGGTTCCAGACTGACGGCCACGGCCATCACCAGCAGGGTGAACCACATCGGATGATCAGCTACGCATCCAACCGCACGAACTGTCCTTGCCGATACTGTTCGACGCACCCGGCGCGGCGGATCTTGCCGCTGGTGGTGGTCGGTATGGACCCGGGCTCCACCAGGACGATGTCAGCCACCTGCAGACCGTGAGCCCGCGAAATAGCCGCGACCACATCGCTTTTCACTGACTCGAGGTCGGTATCGTCGCGGTTCTTCAATTCGACGACGGTGACCAGCTTTTCGGTCTCCTCATCGGCCACCGCGATCGCTGCGACCCGGCCCCGGGTGATCTTCTGCACCGTCGCCTCGATGTCGTCGGAGTAGTGGTTGCGGCCGCGCACGATCAGCATGTCCTTGATGCGCCCCACGATGAACAGGTCACCCTCGGAGACGAAGCCCTGATCACCGGTCCGCAGCCAACCGGTCGTGGGGACGTCGCCCGCCGGGCCGGCCAGCGTCGCGCCGAAGGCGGAACCGGTCTGCTCGGGTTTGCGCCAGTATCCGGCCGAGACGTTCTCGCCATGCGTCCAGATCTCGCCGACCGTGCCGTCCGGGCACGTCTCGCAGGTGTCGGCGTCGACGATCCGCACCAGCGGCGATGCCGGCAGTTGGTACCGCAGCAGCTGGGTGCCACCGGGCTTGCGAATGGCGTTGCCCTGGGTCAGTTCGTCGGCGTCGAACTCGACCACCTCCGGCACCTCATTCGCGGTGCTGCTGGCGACGTAGACCGTCGCCTCGGCCAGACCGTAGGACGGTGCCATCGCTTCGGGACGAAAACCGTTGGGCGCCAACCGCTCATTGAACCGCACCAGGGTGTCGGGATGGATCCGCTCGGCTCCGTTGATGATGCCGATGACGCCGCCGAGGTCGAGGCCGTCCAATTCCTCGTCGGTGCTGCGGCGCGCGGTGAGGTCGAAGGCGAAGTTCGGTGCACCCGACCATGCTTTCGGGTGGCGTGCCAGCGCCTGCAGCCACCGCGCCGGCCGGGACAGAAACGCGATCGGGCTCATCAGGTCGGCCGGGTGCCCGCTGAAGATCGGAGCACCGATCCCGAGCATCAGGCCCATGTCGTGGTAGAACGGCAGCCAGGAGACCAGGCTGGTACCCGGTGGGAACTCGCCGCCGAAGTGTGGCACGTAGTCGGCCATCAACTGGTCGAAGTTCGCCACCATATTGCGGTGCGAGATCATCACGCCGGCCGGCAGCCGGGTCGATCCCGATGTGTACTGCAGATAGGCGATGTCGGGGCCGTCGGGCACCTCGACGCTGTCGGCGCCGGGTGCGTCGAGGTCGAGGGTGTCCACGGCAATCGTGGCGATCACGGCGGCGCCGTCGTCGACGTACTGCGCGGCCACCTCGAACACCGCGGAGGTGGTCAGCACGACTGTCGGCGACGTGTCCGTCACCACCGCGCTGACCCGCTCGTCATGCGACCCGGGCACGGGCACCGAGAGTGGGACGGCGATGAAGCCGGCCTGCATGGCACCCAGGAACGCGACGATGTAGTCCAGGCCCTGCGGCGCGATGATCAGCGCCCGGTCGCCCGGGACGCCCTGCTGGCTGATCTCCCGTGCGACGTTGAGGGTGCGGCGGTACACCTGAGACCAGGTCAGACTTTCGGCGACGCCATTCCAGTCCCGGTCGTAGTCGGTGAACGTGAAGGCGACGGCATCTGGCGTCGTATCGGCGCGGTCACGCAGCACGGACAGGATGGAGACGTTCGGCACTGTCCAAGGCTACTCAACGAAGATTTGAGCTGTGCCCGCCCCCAGGAGTCTCAATTGCCCTCTGGGCGGGATTCATTCTGGCCGCGGCCGGGCGCGACGTGGGAAGATGTCAACGCTATGAGCAACACAGAGCTGAGCCCCGCCTCGCTGCGTGAGGCGTTCGGCCATTTCCCGTCCGGTGTCATCGCGATCGCCGCGGAAGTCGACGGCGTCCGGGTGGGCCTGGCCGCCAGCACCTTCGTGCCGGTGTCGCTGGACCCGCCGCTGGTCTCGTTCTGTGTGCAGAACAATTCCGAGACCTGGCCCAAGCTGAAGGACCTGCCGTCCCTGGGCATCAGCCTGCTCGGCGAATCGCACGACGCGGCGGCCCGCACGCTGGCAGCCAAGACCGGCGACCGCTTCGCCGGGCTGGAGACGCACTCTCATGAAAGCGGTGCGGTGTTCGTGCACGGCACCAGCGTGTGGATGCAGAGCTCGATCGATCAGTTGGTGCCGGCCGGTGACCACACCATCGTGGTACTGCGGGTCCAGGACATCACTGTGCATGACGTGCCGCCGATTGTGTTCCACCGCAGCACATTTCGCAGACTGGGCATCTAGCCCAGCCTGATCTCCGCTGTCGGTCAGCGCTTCTCGGCGAGTTCGTCGCGATAGCCGGCGACGCGCTGTTCGAGTTCGTCCGCATCGGCGGTCCGACCCTGCTTGCGGGCCAGCTCGGCGCGGGCGGACAGCTCGCGAATCGCGGTGCGGATGTCGTTGATGCTGTGGACTGTCCCCATCTATTCGAGGCTACTCACGCTTGCGCCAACGGGAACCTGCACTGGCGAGCAGACGCAAAACGCCCCCGAACACTCAGCGTGTCGGGGGCGTTCGCGTCTGCTCGCGCGAAGGAGCTACTTCTTACGGAACAAAATGTTGCCCAGCCAGACCACCGGGTCGTACTTCTTGTCGGCGACGCGCTCCTTCATCGGGATCAGCGCGTTGTCGGTGATCTTGATGTGCTCGGGGCACACCTCGGTGCAGCACTTGGTGATGTTGCAGAAGCCGAGGCCGTTTTCGTCCTGGGCCATGTCGCGGCGGTCGATGGTGTCCAGCGGATGCATCGACAACTCGGCCTGGCGCATCAGGTAGCGCGGGCCGGCGAACGACTTCTTGTTCTCCTCGTGGTCACGGTTGACGTGGCACACGTTCTGGCACAGGAAGCACTCGATGCACTTGCGGAACTCCTGGCTGCGGTTCACGTCCTCCTGCTGCATCCGGTAGTCGCCCGGCTGCAGATCCTTCGGGGGAGTGAACGACGGGATCTCCCGCGCCTTCTCGTAGTTGAAGGACACATCGGTGACCAGATCGCGCATCACCGGGAACGTTCGCAGCGGAGTGATCGTGACGACCTCGTCCTCATCGAACGTCGACATCCGGGTCATGCACATGAGCCGCGGCCTGCCGTTGATCTCGGCGGAACACGAACCGCACTTGCCGGCCTTGCAGTTCCACCGCACGGCGAGGTCGCCGGCTTGGGTGGCCTGCAGCCGGTGCACGATGTCGAGCACCACTTCGCCGTCGTTGACCTCGACGGTGTAGTCCTGCAGGTCGCCGCCGTCCTCGTCGCCGCGCCAAACCCGCAGTTTTGCGTCGTAAGCAGCCATTCTCAGCCCTTCCGGTCAGGGTGCTCGGCCAATTGATCTTCGGTGTAGTACTTCTCGAGTTCGCTCAGCTCGAACGTCGCCAGCAGATCGGGCCGCATCACGGGCTGCTGTTCAGGCGTCACCGTCACGTCGGGCACGACCGCGTCCGCTTCGCCCGGCGCGACCCGGCACACCAGCAGCTTGTTCCGCCAGTGCGAGTCCATCTTCGGGAAGTCGTCGCGGGTGTGTCCGCCACGGCTTTCCGTGCGCGCCAGCGCCGCCTTGGCCACGCACTCGCTGACCAGCAGCATGTTGCGCATGTCGATCGCCAGGTGCCAGCCCGGGTTGAAGATCCGGCCGCCCTCGACGACGACGTTCGCGTAGCGGGCCTTGAGCTCGTCGATCTTGCCCAGCGCCTCTTCGAGTTCACCCTCCTTGCGGATGATGCCCGCCAGGTCGTTCATCGACTGCTGCAGCTCGGCATGCAGGGTGTAGGGGTTCTCCGGGTTGTCCTTCGGCTCGAACGGCGCGAGCGCCAGCGTGGCGGCCGCGTCGACCGCCGCGTCCGACACCGCGGGACGTTCCGAGAGTGCCCGCACGTAGTCGGACGCACCGAGCCCGGCACGCCGGCCGAACACCAGAAGATCGGACAGCGAGTTGCCGCCCAGTCGGTTCGAGCCGTGCATACCGCCCGAGCACTCGCCCGCGGCGAACAGGCCCGGCGTCGCGCCGGCGCCGGTGTCGGGATCGACCTCGATGCCGCCCATCACGTAGTGACAGGTCGGACCGACTTCCATCATGTCCTTGGTGATGTCGACCTCGGCCAGCTCGATGAACTGGTGGTACATCGACGGCAGCCGGCGCTTGATCTCCTCGGCGGGCATGCGGGAGGCGATGTCGAGGTAGACGCCGCCGTGCGGGGTTCCGCGGCCGGCTTTGACCTCGTCGTTGATGGCACGGGCAACCTCGTCGCGAGGCAGCAGGTCAGGGGTGCGGCGTGCCGAGTCGTTGTCCTTGAGCCACTGATCGGCTTCTTCCTCGGATTCGGCGTACTGCCCCTTGAACACGTCGGGGATGTAGTCGAACATGAACCGCTTGCCTTCGGAGTTCTTCAGAACACCGCCGTCACCGCGGACACCCTCGGTGACCAGGATGCCCTTCACCGACAGCGGCCAGACCATGCCGGTCGGGTGGAACTGGATGAACTCCATGTTGATCAGGCCGGTACCCGCGCGCAGGGCAAGCGCGTGCCCGTCGCCGGTGTACTCCCACGAGTTCGACGACACTTTGAACGACTTACCGATGCCGCCGGTGGCGAGCACCACGGCGGGCGTCTCGAACAGGATGAACTTGCCGGTCTCGCGCCAGTAGCCGAAGGCGCCGGCGATCTTGTCGCCATCCTTGATCAGATCGGTGATCGAGCACTCGTGGAAGACCTTGATCCGGGCCTCGTAGTCGCCGAGTTCCTTCTTGTCGTCCTGCTGCAACGAGACGATCTTCTGCTGCAGGGTCCGGATGATCTCCAGACCGGTGCGGTCACCGACGTGCGCCAGGCGCGGGTAGGTGTGGCCACCGAAGTTGCGCTGGCTGATCTTGCCGTCTTTGGTGCGGTCGAACAGTGCGCCGTAGGTCTCGAGCTCCCAGACCCGGTCGGGGGCTTCCTGCGCGTGCAGTTCGGCCATCCGCCAGTTGTTCAGGAACTTGCCGCCGCGCATGGTGTCACCGAAGTGCACCTGCCAGCTGTCCTTGGTGTTGACGTTGCGCATCGCCGCCGCGCAGCCACCCTCGGCCATGACGGTGTGCGCCTTGCCGAACAGTGACTTCGTCACCACGGCGACTTTGAGACCGCGTTCCCGGGCCTCGATCACTGCTCGTAGGCCTGCGCCGCCGGCACCGATCACGACCACGTCGTAGGAATGCCGTTCGACTTCCACCGTCATTTGACCTCGCTCAAGCTATGGGTTTGAAAGTTCTTCTCAGCCAACAAATCTCAGGTCAGAGATGGTGCCGCTGGCCACCAGCATGACGTAGAAATCGGTGAACATCAGGGTGCCGAGCGTGATCCAGGCGTACAGCTTGTGCCGGGTGTTCAGCTTGCTGACCTGGGTCCAGATCCAGTACCGGACCGGATGCTTGGAGAAGTGCTTGAGCCGTCCGCCGGTCACGTGCCGGCAGGAGTGGCAGGAGATCGTGTAGACCCACAGCATCACCACGTTGCCGACGAGGATGATGTTGCCCAGGCCGAATCCGAAGCCACCGGGGCCGGTTTCGGAGTGGAACGCCACGATCGCGTCGTAGGTGTTGATCAGCGAGATGATGCCGGCGATGTAGAAGAAGTACCGGTGGGTGTTCTGGATGATCAGCGGAAAGCGGGTCTCGCCAGTGTATTTCGCGTGCGGCTCGGCCACGGCACACGCCGTCGGGGACTGCCACACCGAGCGGTAGTAGGCGCCGCGGTAGTAGTAGCAGGTCAACCGGAACAGCAGCAGGAACGGCAGTGACAGGAAGGCGTACGGCAGCAACGACAGCAGTCCGGTCGTCGGCAGGATCTGCGGCCAGAAGTCGCTCGCCTCACCGCATGCCTTGCTCAGGCACGGCGAATAGAACGGCGTCAGGTAGTGGTACTGCGGGACGAAGAAGTGGTCCCGCTGGAACGCGCGCACCGTCGCGTAGATGACGAAGGCCGCGAATCCGAGGTCGGTCCAGATCGGCGCTTTCAGCCAGTTGTCGGTCCGCAGCGTGCGTTGCGGTATCTGGGCACGGCCGGGTGAGAAGACGCCGGTCTTCGGGCGGTTAGCCGCAGGTGCGCTCATCTACTGTGATCCCCTTCGCATGAACTCATCGGAGGGTACCCAGATCACGGCACCCGGTTAAATTCGGGTCAGCGGCGGTTGTGGCCGCCCACGCCCTCGTCGTCGACGTCGCGCCAGAAGGCGGAGTCGTAAGGGGTGTCGGGGATCCCGATCTTCTCGGTTGACGACACGGCCGTTTGCTGGGTTAGGGCAAGCTCATTGGCGTCGATATCAAGAAGTTCCACGTCATTGAGGATGCGCTCGGCATCGTTGACGATTCGGCGCATTGCCGGACTGTCGGCGTAACGGCTCTGCAACGAGCTCACGCAGCGCCGCAATCCACCGATCAGATGGTGAAGTTCGGCCAATTCTGTGGTGGTGGACAAGGGGACCTCCCTGGGCTGAAGGTGTTATGGATCACAGTACGACACCCGATGCTAGCCACATTCGGATCCCAACGTGAGACAGGTCACGTCGGGAATGGCGTTGCGGCAGTCGTGTTGGACAGCCCAGGATCACGCCGACAGATAGGGGACCCGATGTCCGGTACGAGCAGTCTTGCCAAGCACGCCGACGCACTGCTGGCGTTGCATCAGCCGGGCAATCCGGTGGTGTTGCCGACGGTGTGGGATGCCTGGTCGGCGAACCTGGCGGTGGCGGCCGGGTTCGCGGCGCTGACCGTCGGCAGCCATCCGATGGCCGATTCCGTCGGCAAGCCCGACGGCGAGGGGATGAGTTTCGACGACGTCGTCGCCCGCGTCACCCAGATCACCTCGGCGGTGGATGTGCCGGTCTCGGTGGACATCGAGTCCGGCTACGCACAGCCTGCCGAGCGCCTCATCGATGGGCTGCTGAGCGCCGGCGCGGTGGGCCTCAATATCGAGGACACCGTGCACAGTGAGGGCAAGCGACTGCGATCCTCAGCCGAGCATGCCGAACTGGTGGGCGCGCTGCGTGCCGCCGCCGACAGCGCCGGGGTGCACGTGGTGGTCAACGCCCGCACCGACCTGTTCCTGCGCAACGACGGCGACGACGCCGACCGGGTGGACCGGGCGATCGCCCGGCTGACCGAGGCGGCGGCCGCCGGTGCCGACGTGCTGTACCCGGTGGGCCGTCACGAATCGGAGACGTTGCGCCGCTTGGCAACTGAGCTGCCGCTACCGATCAACGCGATCGCGCTGCCGGAGTCCGACGACCCGGCGTCGTTCGGGCCGCTGGGGGTGGGGCGGATCAGCTTCGGGCCGTTCTGGCAGCGGGCGCTGAGCGTGCGGGCCAACGAGATCCTGGACCGCTGGCGCTAGCAGTTCCACCGAGCGTGGGGGTTGTCGTGGAGAATCCGCGAAAACTCGACGACAACCCGCACGCTCGGCGAGGTTCCTAGGCCTGCGCCGGCATCGCCGCCGTGTCCGCGTCGTCGCTGGGTCGTTTGCGCGGCTGCGGGGGCAGGAAGTGGTGGTCGCCTCGGGGGTAGACCACCTGCGGCCACCAGAACCACCGGCCCAGCATCGTCGCGATCGACGGCATCAGCAGTGACCGCACGATGAAGGTGTCGATCAGCAGGCCGATCGCGATCGTCGACCCCATCTGGGCCAGCACCACCAGCTTGCTGAACATCATGCCGGCCATGGTGGCGGCGAACACCAGACCGGCCGACGTCACGACGCTGCCGGTGCCGGCCATCGATCGGATGATGCCGGTCTTCAACCCGGCGTGGATCTCATCCTTGAACCGCGAGACCAGCAGCAGGTTGTAGTCCGACCCCACCGCCAGCAGGATGATGACGGACATCAGCATGACCAGCCACTGCACTTGGATCCCGAACAGGTCCTGCCAGAGCAGCACCGAGATACCGAACGACGCGGCGATCGAGCTGCCTGCCGTTCCCACGATCACCAGTGCGGCGACCACACTGCGGGTCAGGATCAGCATGATCATGAAGATCAGCGTCAGCGACGACACCACCGCGATCAGCAGGTCGTAGCGCGCGCCGTCGGACATGTCCTTATAGGTCGCCGCCACGCCACCGAGATAGATCTTGGCGTTCGACAGCGAGGACATCTTCAGCGCCTCTTGGGCGGCCTTGCGTTCGGAGTTGACGCGGGCGATGCCGTCCACTGTCGCGGGGTCACCCTCGTGGGTGATGAACATGCGGGTCGACTTGCCATCCGGCGAGAAGAACATCTTCAGGCCGCGCTCGAAGTCGGGATTCTGGAAGGCTTCCGGCGGCAGGAAGAACAGGTCGTCGTTCTTGGCCTGGTCGAAACTCTCACCCATCGCCAGGGCGGTGTCGTTGGACGCCTGCATCTGGTCCAGCAGGGCCTTCTGCGAGTTGTATGACGCCAGTGCCAGATCGCGGCTGACCTTCATCGACGCGATCGTCTGGGGGAGCAGGGCGGTCAGCTGTGGCGCGATCGCGGCCAGCTGATCGGTATTGCCCTGCACGCCTTGGGTTTTGTCGGTCACCTCGTCGATCCCGTCGAGGGAGTCGAACAGTGACCGGGCCGCGGCGCACAGCGGGATGTCGTAGCAGTGCGGTTCCCAGTAGAAGTAATTGCGCATCGGCCGGAACTGGTCGTCGAAGTTCGCGATGTTGTCCCGCAATTGCTTGGTGGTCTCCAGCAGATCCTGGGAGCGGGCCGCGGAGTCCTGAGTGAGCTGCGTCTGCTTCAGGGACAGCTGATATTGCTTCTCCAGGATGTCGATCGAGACGTTCATCGAGTCAACCGTTTTCAGCTGGTTGTCCAACTGATCGCGCTGGAACGGCAGGTTCATGTTGCTCGTCTGGCCCTGGATGCTCGTCTGGAAGGGGATCGAGCTGTGCTGGATCGGGATGCCCAGCGGCCGGGTGATGCTCTGCACCATCGCGATGCCCTCGGTGTGCATCACATTGCTGGCGATCTTGTTCAGTACCAGCATGTCCGCGGAATTGCGCATGTCATGGTCGGCTTCGACCATGAGGATGTCCGGATTCATCCGGGCTTCGGTGAAGTGTCGATTGGCCGCGGCAAAGCCTTGATTGGCCGGGGCGTCCGCAGGGAGGTAGTGCTGGTCGTTATAGGCCGGCTTGTATCCCGGTATGGCCACGATGCCGATCAGCACCACGAACAGGCTCGCCACGAAAATCGGTGCGGGCCAACGCACCACCGCGGTGCCGACGCGCCGCCAGAATCTGCTGTGGGCGGGCCGCTTCGACTCGTACAGCCCGACGCGGCTGCCCAGGTAGAGCACGGCCGGCCCGAGGGTGACCGCGATCGCGACGATCACGAGCATGCCGATCGCGACGGGCGCGCCCATGGTGGTGAAGTACGGCAGGCGCGCGAACGACAGGCAGTACGTCGCGCCGGCGATCGTCAGTCCCGAGCCCACGATGACGGGCGCGACGGATCTGAACGTGGCGTAGTAGGAGTCGTCGCGGTCCAATCCCAGGGCGCGGTCTTCGCGATATCGGCCGAAGATGAAGATGCCGTAGTCGGTGGCGGCCGCGATCGCCAGCATTGTGAGGATGTTGCCGGCGAAGGTGGTCAGCCCGAACGCGCCGTGCAGAGCCAGGAGTGACACCACGCCGCGGGCGGTCAACAGTCCCAGGAACGTCAGGAACAGCTGGATCAGCGTGGTTCGGATCGATCGGTAGACGATCAGCAGCATGCCCGCGATGGCGGCCAGGGTGATCAGGGTGATCATCGCGAGGCTGGCGTTGCCGATGACGTGCAGGTCGTCGGTGAGCGCTGCCGGTCCGGCGACGTACGCCTGGACGCCGGGCGGTGCCGGGGTCTCCTTGATGACCTTGCGAACCTCGTCCACGCCTTCGTTGGCCAGCGTCTGGCCCTGCTCGCCGGCGAGGTTGATCATCACGTAAGACGCTTTGCCATCGGCACTTTGGGCGCCGGCTGCCGTGAGCGTGTCACTCCAGAAGTCCTGGATGTGCTGGATGTGCTCGGGGTCTTGTTCCAGCTTGCGGATGATCTCGTCGTAGTACTGGTGGGCGTCCGGGCCGAGGGGCTTCTGGCCCTCGATGACGACCATGATCGTGCTGTTGGAGTTGAACTCTTTGAAGTTGGCCCCCATCAACTTCATCGCCTTCATCGACGGGGCGTCTTCGGGTGCCATGGGCGCCGAGTGCATCTCGCCGACGACTTCGAGCTGGGGCGCGACGACGTTGACCAGGACAGCCATCGCGATCCAGAACAGGATGATCGGCAGTGCGAGGATGCGCAGTAGGTGCGGGACGACCGGCCGCTTCGGCGCGCTGGCGGGTTCGGGCGCGGTGACGGTGTGGGTCATGCCGACTTCACCAGGCAGTAGGTCTGGGCGTTGACGCCATCGGCCGATTGCTCTTCACGGACGGTTCCGTTCACGGTGACGCGGCATCCAATCTGATCTCCGTCGGTCCGCGCCATGAGGCTGGCGCTGACAGCGGGCAATGTTGTCGACAGGGTGATCGACCAGGGCAGCGGGACGGTGATGGTATGCACCTTGGCTTCCGGGTCGAAATAACTGATCTGGGCGTTGGTTCCGGGCGCGCCGTAGACGTCGTAGACCATGACCTTGGGGTTGAACTGGACGATCTCGATGCCCGAGCCCGCTCCGGCATTCAGGTCCTGAGAGGCGAACATCTTGTGCAGTCGTGAGACGACCAGGCCCGAAACGGACAGCACCACTATGAGTACCAACGGAATCCAGATGCGTTTGAACACGCGGCCGACCGGAATAGCTTTCACCCGAACACCTTCCGTCACCTGCCCGGCCGCGGCGCGGCCGGCCCTTCGTCTGCATGCTCTGAAGCGCCGTCTGTCCCGCAGTCGGCATTGGCGACGAGCCGGCCGATCAGCGGCAATGCCACTCGCGCCGAGAGCCACAGCGCCGACTGCTCTTCGGCCGTCAGTGTCGTCATCAACGCCGCCAGCCGTTCCCGGCGTAGACGCTTGCGATCATCGAGCAACGCCTGGCCCTCGGTGGTGATTCCGATCAGGCAGGCCCGGCCGTCGTCGGGGTCGGGCAGCCGGGTCACCAGCCCGGCGCGTTCCAGCCGCTGGACCAATTGGGTCATCGACGGCTGGCTGACGCCTTCCTTGCCGGCCAGCGTGGTCAACCGGACCGGGCCCTCGCGGTACACCCGGTTCATCGTGAACGCGGCGGAGGCGCTGAGATCGGCGCGGTCGCTGAGGAACCGGATGGTCAAGTCCATCGCCTGGTCGAGGGCGTCGCCTACGCACTCGCTGACCTCGGGATCGGTCAGCTGTTTTGCCACCGGGTATCTATATCACGAAGGCTATATAGCGGCAATCGGAGCCCGCCCGTACCGCGAGGACACCAGGCCCTCAACCTCGTCGACGCTGTCCAGAGCGCTTCCCTGTTGGTTGGGCGGTGAGCTGCCGAAGGCAAGGATGGCGAGTTGTATGCGGTTGCTTATCTATCGGGCGCTCACCAGACGTCGCCGGGACGCCAGTCGCACGCCAGTTCCGCCGTGGCATCGACCTCGACATCGACCGGCAGGACGAAGATCGAACCGTCGTCATCCGGTGTGCGGGTCGGGCCACCCGGCGCCAACGTCGATGTCGGCCCCTGCCAGTGCAGCCACCCGCGGGGCCGGTAAATCGTCTCGCCGAGCGGAGTCGAACTCAGGGCGCCGATTTGATAGGCGCCACGGATCACCTGCTCGACCGCGTCGAGCACGGCGTGGGCCAGCCCCTGCCCCCGCCAGTCGTCGCGCACCGCGACGGCTTCGACATAGCCACAGCGCAATGCCGTCCCGCGGTAGAGGAGTCGGCGCTGAACGACGGCCGCGTGGGCGATCAGCGCGCCGCGGTGGGTGACGATCGCATGCATCCCGCCCAGCGCGTGTTCCCAGTCCGAGTCGGTGAATTCAGCCGGGCCGCCGAACGCATCGGTGAGCATCTGACGGGCGCTCAGGCGGGTCTCGGCATCCAGATCGCTGGTGTGGATCAGCCGGGCGGTGTGGACCTGCGCGTGCACACCCTCAGCTCTACCAGTCCGGGGAGCCGTCCGCTGGGATACGGGGTGTGGTCCAGCGCAGTCGCACGGATTGGCCGGGCCGGATCTGTGCCACCGTGTCGGTATCGGCGTCGGTGACCACGCCGATGACGGGGTAGCCGCCGGTCACCGGGTGATCGGGCCCCAGGATTACCGGCTGGCCGTTGGGCGGCACCTGAATTGCGCCACGGATGGCTCCTTCGCTGGGCAGCTGGCGGTCGGGCCATCGGTATGTCAGAGGGCGCCCGCTCAGCCGCATGCCGACTCGGTCGCTTCGGTCGGTGGCAACCCAGTCGGTATGGACCAGTGCGTCCGGCATGACGAACCAGTCGTCGCGCGGTCCCGGCACGACGCGCAGCTCGATTCGGCCGGCGGCGATCGCGGCCACCGGCGCCTGGTCGAGTTCGGGGTACCGCTCGCTCGGGGTGCCCACCGGAAGTACGTCGCCCGCGCGCAGTGGTCGGGGCCCGATCCCCGACATCGTGTCGTAACTGCGCGAACCCAGCGCCGGTTCGACGTCGATCCCGCCGCGCACCGCGAGGTAACTACGCAGGCCGGCGTGCGGCACGCCGAGAGAGACCACTTCGCCGGCGCGGACGCGATGAACACTGTTGGTGCCGAAAGGAATTCCACCTACCGCGGGACCGGCGTCGGCGCCTGTCACAGCGATGTCGACGTCGCCGCCCTGTACCCGCGCGGTGAATCCACCCAGGGTGATCTCCACCGTGGCCCGGTCGTCGGGGTTGGCCACCAGCCGGTTGGCCAACCGGTGTGCGCCACGGTCGGCCGCCCCTGAGCGGGTCACCCCGACGTGCGCCAGACCGGGCCGGCCGAGATCTTCCAGCAGCGCCAGGGGGCCGGTCCGCAGGACCTCGAGCGTGATCATGAGCGACCTGGCGTGATCGCCCGGAATCGCACCCACATGCCGGGCAGGAGCAGCGCGGGTTGTGGGCGCGCGATGTCCCACAACACCGCGTCGGTGCGTCCGATCAGCTGCCAGCCACCGGGCGAGGGCCGCGGATAGATTCCGCTGAAATCGCCCGCCAGGCCTACCGATCCGGCAGGCACCGCGGTGCGGGGATCGCTGCGCCGTGGCACGATCAGGCGGGAGTCTCCCCCGACCAGGTAGGCGAAACCCGGTGCGAATCCGCCGAATCCGACTCGCCACGGCGTCCTGGTGTGCGCCTCGACCACCTCGGCGGTTGTCATGTCGGTGTGCGTGGCGACATCGAGTAGGTCGGGTCCGTCGTAGATCACGTCGATCGTGACGTCGGCCTCGCCGCTCGGATGGTGCTCGACGTGCCCGGGATCGATGCGTAGTCGGGTGAGGCGCTGCCGCGTCGGTGCCTGGTCAGCCGGGTCGGCGAGGGTCAGCAACACGGTGCGGGCCGTCGGCACGATGTCCAGGACGCCGGGCAACCGTGCCTCGCGCAGGCTGGCGGTCAGTGCCAGCACCGCGTCGGTGGACGGGCATTCCAGCAGCAGCGCTCGGTCGCCGTAGTCGCGAATTGTGTTGGACACCACGAGGTCTGCCGCCGTTGCCGAAGATCAGACCATCAGGGTGTAGGTCGGCTCGTGACGTTTGATGTATCCGATGACCCGATACGTGATTGGCAACATGATCACTTCGACGGCGGTCTTGTAGACCCAACCCAGCGCGGTGTAGGTGACGAAGTCGCCGAAGCTGGTGATGCCGATGGCGCCGGCGGCGATGCTGCAGAAGACCAGGGTGTCGCCGAGCTGGCCGGCGAAAGTCGAGCCGACCAGCCGCGCCCACAGGTGCTTTTCCTTGGTGCGTTCTTTGATCTTGACGACGGTCCACGCGTTGATGGTCTGGCCGACGATGAAACCGGCCAAGCCGGCGATGATCAGCTGGGTGTAGGCGTGGACGACGTTCTCGAAGTGTTCCTGGTTGGTGTAGAAGTCGGCCGACGGGAGATAGATCGTCACCCAGAACGCCAGTGCCGCAAGGATGTTCATGGCAAAGCCGAGGATGATGGCCCGGCGCGCGGCTTTGAACCCGTACACCTCGGACAGCACGTCACCGATCACGTACGTCAGCGGGAAGACGATGAAACCGCCGTCGGTGATGATCGACCAGTTTCCGATGACGGGCCCGAATGCGACGCCCTTGGTGGCGGTCACATTGGAGATGATCACCAGAGCCGTGAAGACCGAGACGAAGACCGGATAGTAGCGAGAACCGACCTGCGCGAATCCGGGAGTGGGAACGTCGGCGCGCGCGGTGGCCTGGCTGCTTGTCACAGGTGCTATCCAAGCACGGCAGGTCAGGCCAGCGCGCGTGAGAGCAGCGGCGGCAATTGATCCGCCACCACCGGATAGGACAGCGGCGAGGCGAACGCGATCGCTCCGGCGAGGTCCAGGCCGGTGAACACGTTCCGAGTGGCCAGCTTGGCGATCCCGGGATCGGCGGACAGCGCCGCCTGGTCCGCGTCGCTCTCGGTGGACCAGATCAGCACGTCGGCCGAGTCGAGGGCGTCGGTGAGCTTGTCGCGTGGGATTGCCGCCCGGTGGTCGTCGACGGCATACGCGGTGATGCTGTCGGCGATCTGGAAGCCCATCGCGGTCAGGAAGTCGGTGCGCCAGCCGGGCAGCGTCGCCGCCACGGTGCCACCGGAGAAGGTGCCCGCCAGCAGCACCGCCTTTTTGTCTTTGAAACCGGGGTTGTTCTTGGCGACGTCGGCGAACTTGGCGTCGACGTCGGAGATCAGCTGCTTCATCTGCCTGCCCTGGAACACCGCGGTTCCCACCGCGGTGGCCTGGTCCTTCCACGGTTCGAAGAAGGCGTCGTCGTCGGACTGGGCGATCGTCGGCGCGATCGCCGACAGCTTCTTGTACGTGTCGGCGTCGAGCCCGGCGTTGACGGCAACGATCAGGTCGGGTTTGAGCGCCGCGATCTGGTCGACCTGAATTCCGTTGTCCAGGTTGAGGACAACGGGCTGGGCTGACCCGAGCTTGGCGCGGGCCCACGGCCACACGCCGAATGGTTGGTCACCGAACCAGTTGGTCACCGCGATGGGGACCACCCCGACCGCCAGCAGATCGTCTTGCTCGGTGAAGCCGGCGCTGACGACGCGTTTCGGCGGCGCGGAGATGGTGGTTTCGCCGAAGATGTGCTTGATGGTTACCGATGTGGGGTTGGCGTCGTCGCCGGATCTGTTCGGCGAGCACGCCGCCGCAACCAGCACTCCCGCCGCACCGGCGGCTCCCAGGAATCCACGCCTCGTCCACTGCGCGCTCACGGCGCGAGATTAACCCACCACCAGCGAGATGCCGAGTCCAATCATTGCGACGGCAATCAGACCGTCGAGGATCCGCCAGGTCAGCGGAGTGGCGAACAACCCGGCCAGCCGGCGCGCGCCGAACCCCAGGCTGAAGAACCAGACGACACTGGCGGTCACCGCGCCGATGCCGAACAACCACCGGCTGTCGGCGTGCTGATTGGCCAGCGTTCCGAGCAGCACGACGGTGTCGAGGTACACGTGCGGATTGAGAAAGGTCATGGCCAGGCACGTCAGCAGCACCGAGATCAGCCGGGTGGAGCCGTTCTGCGCCGGCGCCATGCTGGCCGATTTCATTGCTCGGCGTGCCGCCATGGCGCCGTAGCAGAACAGGAAGGCGGCCCCGCCGATCTTGGCCACCGTGACGGTGTTCGGGTGCGCGGTGATGATGGCACCGATACCCGCGATGCCGGCGGTGATGAGCAGCAAGTCGGAGACCGCGCACACACTGACGACCGCCAGGACGTGCTCACGCCGGATTCCCTGACGCAGGACGAACGCGTTCTGCGCGCCGATGGCGGCGATCAGCGTGAACGACGTCAGGAATCCGACGAGTAGCGGCGAGGTCATGCCTAGACGGTAAGAAAGGACCGCCGCAACAGTCCAGCTAAAGTTGCTTGCGGTGCTTAAGCGCCGCTAATCCGATAGCGACGTCAGCAGATGGCGGCGGCGGCGATGAGCCCGAACGAGATGAGCACGATGCTCAGCACGAACGCTGCGTGACCCATCGACAGTGCCACGACCACGCCGACGACACCGGCGACGAAGATCGCGACCATCAGGAATGCCATCAGTCCGCTGTGCGGGTTGATGGCGGCGCGGGGGAGCGGTACGACTCTCGGTCCTTGAGGACGTTCCATGCCGGTCATCCAACACCTCCGTATGTGACTTAGTTCATGATCCTAGAAATAGGTGATGCGGATCACAAGCACCGCCGGGTAACGGTTGTCGGGTGGTCGTCTGGCGCCGCTAGAGACCGATCCGCTCCAAGGCGTCGTCGAACTCCTCGGCGGCGGCCTTGTCGCTCTTACCGTCGGCGATCGCCTGCCGGTACATCGCGAGGAAGTCGTCTCCTACCAGGGCGAACCGCGCGTCCCAGTCAGCCGAGTCCTGCCGCCAGTACCCCATGACGTCGTACTGGTCGATGGTCCAGCCGCTGCGGCGCAGGTGCTTGCGGACCTCCCGCGATGCGCCCGCCTCGCCGCCGGACCAGCAGTAGCCGTCCGCCGGCAGTTCGACGCCGCGGACCAGCTGAGCGAGCCGGCGCGCCGCGACGCCGTTCCCGCTGCCCAGGCTGGGTATGAGCGTGACGCCGGCCCGGGTCGGCAGATAGTCGAGATCGTCGTTGTCGAGTACCTCGACCACGACGGTGGTGGAGACGGCCGGCGGCGCTTCGGCCATGATGCGGGCGAGCGCGGGTAGCCCGGCGAGATCGGCGACCAGCAGCTGCCACGTCGTACTTGCCGGCGGCCGGTACCACGCGCGGGCGTGGTCGAGGCCGACATGATCGCCCACGCTGACGGTCTGCGCCCACACGCTGCCGGGACCGCCGGGATGCAGCAGGATGTCCAGGTCGATGAGGTCTCCGGCCTGGCGGCGCACGGAGTAGGTGCGGCCGTTGTTCGGCGAGTCCGCGTCGAAGTACACCCCGACGGCGCAATCGGCGGCCGGCGCGACGGCCAGCGATTCGGGGGCGTCCACCCGCAGCCTGACGCGACGCAGCCGAGAATTCGGTGCGAACGTCTCGACGACGGTCGCAGACGTGAAGCTCATCAGACCGCCCCGGCCGCTCCGAGTGTGGTGGCGGTCAGCGTGGCGACGAGGGTGTCTTCGTCGGTGTCGATGTCGCCGTGTAACCAAGCGGCGATGAGCTCCGTGGCGGCGGTGACCATCGTCCTGGTCGCAAGCAAGCGGTCCACTGACGGCTTCGGCGGTCCCTCGAACGGCATTGCTTCGGCCGCGATGCGTTCGGTGAACGCACTGATCTCCCGCTGTTGGAGCTGGCGCAGTCGGGGAAATCCAGGCGACTCCATGTAGAGCCGGGCGTCGGCGGCACTGGCGACCAGCGTGTGGACCACGGTCTGCAGGACCCCGTGGGCCCGCTCGGGCTTGGGAAGGGTGGCCAGCACCACCTCCATTGCAGCCTTGAGCCTGCTGTACAGGTCTTCGGCACAGGCGTCCAGGAGATCGTCTTTCGTGCTGAATTCGGCATAGAAGTAGCGCTTGCTCAGTCGCGCTCGCTGGCACACCAGGTCGACGGTCAGCGGTGCGATGCCCGTCTCGGCGATCAGGTCGCGGGCGGCGTCGAGCAGCCGGGCTCGGCGCTCCTGCGAGCGCTGCAGTGAACTGAGCCCGCCGTAGGTGCGTCCTTCGACAACCATGACGCCATCTTGACCCATCGTGTGGGCCGCGCCATAATCCAGAACGAATTCGTTCCAGATTACTCGCATGGCGCAAGGAGTCACCGATGACGACCCGGATCATGGATGAAGCGGCGCGCGTCCTGGCCAACCCGCAGGCCTACACCGACGAGGCGGGGCTCCACAGGGCGCTCGCGCACCTGCGTGCGCATGCCCCCGTGTCGTGGGTGGACGTCGAGGGATACCGGCCGTTCTGGGCGATCACCAAGCACGCCGACATCATGGACATCGAGCGTCAGAACGACCTGTTCACCAACGACCCCCGTCCGATCCTGGTGGTGCAGGACCTCGACGACAAACTGCGCGCCGACCGGGAAGCCGGGGCGGGCCTGAGCACGCTGATCCACATCGACGACCCGCATCACCGCGACCTGCGCAAGATCGGTGCCGACTGGTTCCGGCCAAAAGCCATGCGCGCGTTGAAGGCTCGCTGCGACGAATTGGCCAAGATGTACGTCGACCAGATGGTGGAGCGCGGACCGGAGATCGATTTCGCCCAAGAGATCGCGGTCAACTTTCCGCTGTATGTCATTCTGACGCTGCTCGGTCTTCCGGAGTCGGACTTTCCCCGGATGCTCAAACTCACTCAGGAACTGTTCGGCGGTGACGACAGCGAGTTCCAACGCGCGCAGGACAAAGACGCGATGATCGCCGTGCTGCTGGACTTCTTCGGTTACTTCTCGGCACTGACCGCCTCGCGCCGGGAGCACCCCACTGAGGATCTGACGTCGGCGATCGCGAACGCCACGATCAACGGAGAACCGTTGTCCGACATGGACACCGCCTCCTACTACGTGATCGTCGCCAGCGCCGGCCACGACACCACCAGTGCCGGAATCGCCGGCGGCCTGATGGAACTCATCCGCAACCCGGGTGAGCTACAGCGGTTGCAGGACGATCCGTCCCTGATGGGCACCGCGGTCGAGGAGATGATCCGCTGCGTCGTGCCGGTCAAGGAATTCATGCGCACCGCCCAAGCCGACACCGAGGTTCGCGGCGTCCCCATCGCCAAGGGTGAATCCGTGCTGCTGTCCTACGTCTCGGCCAACCGCGACGAAGAGGTCTTCGCCGACCCGATGCGCTTCGACGTCGGGCGCGACCCCAACAAGCACCTGTCCTTCGGCTACGGCGTGCACTTCTGTCTGGGCGCAGCGCTGGCCCGCATGGAGATGAACAGCTTCTTCACCGAACTCGTCCCGCGCATCAACTCCATCGAACTCGCCGGCGATCCCGAGCTCATGGCCACCACCTTCGTCGGCGGGATCAAGCACCTGCCGATCCGATACTCCTTGAGGTGATTTCTCCGCGGTGACCCCCGCCAACGGCGATAATTGCCGGTGAGTCGGTCGCACGAGGGGAAGTACTGACGATGAAGAAGCTGGCAGCGGCGCTGTTGAGCGCCATGGCACTGGCTGTTGCGCCGGTCGCCGTCGCGCCCGGTGCGCACGCCGATGTGTGCGGAGACGTCGGAGGACGTCATGTGAACGTCGGCGGGTGCACCAACGTCGCCGGTGATGTCGCCGTGGCCGGCGCGGTGGCCTCCGACGACGACGCTGCGGCGCAGGCGGCCGCGGGGCAGCCGCCGTGCTACACGCCGCAGGGGGTCCCGTATTACACCCCAGGTTCGGATCCCTGCTACTGAGCGCCGCCGGTGAGGCTCGCCTCGACGCGGGCCAACTCGCGGCGTTCGCCGCGATAGTCGAACTCGGTAGTTTCGAGGCGGCGGCCGATCGATTGCATGTCACGCCGTCGGCGGTCAGTCAGCGCATCAAGGCTCTGGAAAAGCAGGTGGGCCAGGTGCTGGTGGTCCGCGGAAAGCCCTGTGTGGCAACGATGGCCGGCACACCGCTGCTTCGGTTGGCCGCACAGACCGCGATGTTGGAGGCCGAGGCCATCGCCGAGATGGCCGGCGGCGGCGAGGCTGCGCCGCGACCGCGGATCGCGATGGCGGTCAACGCCGACTCCATGGCGACATGGTTCGTCCGGGTGCTGTCCGAGATGCCCGATGTGCTGTTCGACATCCGCATCGAAGACCAGGACCACTCCGCGCGGTTGTTGCGGGAGGGGGTAGTCATGGGTGCGGTCACCACCGAGCGCACCCCGGTACCCGGCTGCCGGGTCCATCCGCTGGGGGTGATGCGGTACCTGCCGGTGGCCAGCGCTGAGTACGTAAAGCGGTATTTCCCAGCTGGTTTCACACTGGAGTCGGTCAAACCTGCGCCGTCCCTCGCATGGAATCGCGACGATGCACTGCAGAACATGCTGGTGCGCAAGGCATTCGGTCGGCCTGTCGAACGTCCGGTCACGTACGTGCCGACCGCGGAGGGCTTCGGTGCCGCGGTACACGCCGGCCTCGGGTGGGGCATGTATCCCGAGCAGTCGGCGGCACAGGCGCTCGCCGACGGCTCGTTCGTCCAGGTCAGCGATGTCCACCTCGATGTCCCGCTGTTCTGGCAGTGCTGGAAGCTCGACAGTCCCTTGATGGGGTCCCTGACCGCGACCGTATTGGCCGCCGCCGACGTACTGCGCCGCGGCTGACAGAAGGGTCACACTCACCGGACAACGGTTTGCCATCGTGCTGATGCGGATAATCCAGGCCGCATGAACGCGAGCCGACTTTCTCGCTCCAAGGTCGTCGCGGCATCGGTGGGTGCCAGCGCGGCCTTGGCGAGCGTCTTCCTGGTGGCAATACAGGTGGAGCGCGGTAGCGAAGGGACGGTGATGTCCGATCCCGGGACGTTCATCGCCCCGGCCACCAGCACGATGACCACCGGCGCGACCACGACTACGTCGCCGGGCCAGGCGTCGGTGTCGGCGCAGGTCGCCACGCCGCAGCTCACCACCACACCGACCTCGGCCGAGCCCGGCTAGCAGCGCAACTGGGCGGAATGGCTGTGATGCACCATGATTGATCGGTTGGGCGAGAGATCGTGGAGATGTGAATGGCTGTAGTGGGTCGCAGGGCACGAGTTCTGCTGTCGGTGGTGTTGGTTCTGGTGGCGGTTCAGGCGGGCCCTGCCGTCGTGGCGCACGCCGACGATGTCCTGCCGCCGGTGGCGTTCACCACCACCTCGAATGCGCCGCTGCACAACGGCGGCACCTACGGCATCGGCACCGTGATCGTCGCGCATTTTGACGCTCCTGTCGGTGATCGCGGTCTGGCCGAGCAGGCACTGCAGGTCGACACCTCGCCTCCAGTGGCCGGTGCGTGGCACTGGGTCGACGACCGCACCATGCACTGGCGCCCGCCGCAGTACTACGCGCCGGGCACCGTGGTGACCGTCACTCCCGGTCCGGGCGCGCCTGTCTCGTTCACCATCGGTGCCTCGCACGTGTCGATCGCCGACGACGCGACCAAGCAGGTGACGGTGTTCGACGGAGGGAAGCTCGTCCGGACCATGCCCACATCGATGGGCCGCGGGGGCACCGAGAAAGTCGGAAACACCACGTTGAGCTTCTGGACCCAGCCCGGCGTCTACACCGTTCTGGACAAGAGCAATCCGGTGGTGATGGACTCCTCCACCTACGGCCTGCCGATCAACTCGCACCTGGGCTACAAAGAGACGATCCCGTACGCGGTGCGCATCAGCACCGACGGCGTGTATCTGCACGAGCTGGACGCGACAGTCTGGGCGCAGGGCAACACCGACACCAGCCATGGTTGCCTGAACCTCAACCGCGACAACGCAATCTGGTTCTACAACTTCTCGGTGCCCGGTGACGTCGTCGAAGTGCGCAACACCGGAGGCAAGCCGCTGCAGTTGTGGCAGAACGGGGACTGGAGCGTCCCGTGGGATCAGTGGGTCTAGCCGGCGTGGGGCGGTTTCGAGTAGCGACTACTCGTGACACGCAACGTCCGTCCCACGAGACTGGGGGCGTGTCATCCCCGTATCCGGAGCCGCGCCTCGCCGACGTCGTCGAGTTGCCGCTGGCCCGTGTGGCCGGTCAACGCGACCCGGCGGGCGAGGACGACGAGTGCGAGCCGGAGACCATCATCCTGCTCTGGTGACGGCCCGGATATGGCATGGTGAAATCCATGGCTGATGCCGTCGGAACCGAGAACGCGCCCGCGCAACGAACATTCTTCGGGCACCCCGTCGGTCTGGCCAACCTCTTCGGCGTCGAGTTGTGGGAGCGCTTCTCCTACTACGGGATGCTCACGATTCTTGGGTATTACCTGTACTACTCACTCACCGAGGGCGGTCTCGGCCTGCCCAAGGCCACCGCGACCGGCGTCGTCGGGGCGTACGGCGGCCTGGTGTATCTGTCCACCGTCCTGGGCGGCTGGGTCGCCGACCGGTTGCTCGGCATGGAACGCACGGTGCTCTACGGCGGCGTCGTGGTCATGTTCGGCCACATCGCACTGGCGGTACTGCCCGGACTGACGGGTGTCGGCGTCGGTCTGATACTGATCGCGCTGGGTTCCGGCGCGCTCAAAGCCAACGCCTCGTCGCTGCTCGGCACGCTCTATGACGATGGCGACCCCCGTCGCGACGGCGGATTCACACTGTTCTATCTCGGTATCAACCTGGGTTCGTTTGTCGGCCCGCTGATCACCGGCCTCCTGCAGACCAAAGTGGGTTTCCACTACGGGTTCGGCGCCGCGGCCGTCGGCATGGCGCTGGGCCTGACCCAGTACGTGGTGTTCCGGCGCAATCTCGGTAGCCACGGCCGGACACCACCGAACCCGCTGTCCCGCAGTCATTTCGTGCGCACCGCGAGCATTGCCGCAGCCGTCCTGGTGGTGGTTGTCCTCGCCTTCGTCTTCGGTCTGATCACTCTTGCCACCCTCTCCCAGGTGACCACCGGAATTCTGGTCGTCGCCTCGATCGCCTACTTCGCGGTGATGCTGCGCAGCCCGCGTGTCGAACCACTCGAGCGCATGCGGGTGCGGGCTTTCATCCCGCTGTTCATCGCCAACGCGGTGTTCTGGTCGCTGTTCCAGCAGATCTTCACCGTGCTCGCGGTGTACTCCGACGAGCGGATGAACTGGTCGATCTTCGGGTGGCGGGCACCGTCGAACTGGATCGGCTCGATCGAACCGGTGTGGATCATCCTGCTGTCACCGGTGTTCGCGGCGATGTGGACCAAGCTGGGCCGGCGCGCCCCCACCACCCCACGCAAGTTCGCCTACGGCGTCATCGGCATGGGCGTGGCGTTCCTGATGTTCCTGCCGATGGCCGGAACAACCGGACGCAGCGTGCCCGCCCTGTTCGTGGCGGCGATCATGGCCGTCTTCGCGATCTCCGAGCTGATGCTGTCGCCGATCGGCCTGTCAGTGACGACACAGTTGGCGCCCAACGCATTTCGGGCGCAGATGATGGCGCTGTATTTCTTCTCGGTCGGCCTGGGTACGTCGATGTCGGGGGTGCTATCGGGGTACTACCACCCGGACCGCGAGTTCGCCTACTTCGGCATCCTCGGCGCCGTCGCGGTCGTAGTCGGCGTCATCGTATGGGCGTTCGCACCCCGGGTGAGCCGTCTGATGGAGGGCGTCCACTAAGGCTGCGCGTCGAGCAGCCGCACCATCTCGTCCCGCATTTCGACCTTGCGCACCTTGCCGGTGACGGTCATCGGGAACTCGTCGACCAGCCGCACATAGCGCGGGATCTTGTAGTGGGCCAGTTGTCCGGCCGAGAACGCCCGCACGCCGTCGGCGTCCAGGGGCGTGCTGCCGGGACGCATCTTGATCCAGGCGCAGATCTCCTCGCCGAAACGCGGGTCGGGCACACCGATCACCTGGACGTCGTCGATGTCGGGATGGGTGTGCAGGAATTCCTCGATCTCCCTGGGATAGACGTTCTCGCCACCACGGATGACCATGTCCTTGATCCGGCCGACGATCGTGCAGTAGCCGTCGTCGCGCATCACCGCCAGATCACCGGTGTGCATCCAGCCCTCGTCGTCGATCGCTTCGCGGGTCTTGCCCTCGTCGTTCCAGTAGCCCAGCATGACCGAGTAACCGCGGGTGCAGAATTCGCCGGTCGCACCGCGCTCGACGACCGCACCGGTGTCCGGGTCCACGATCTTGATCTCGACGTGTGGATGCGCGCGTCCCACGGTGGCCGTGCGCCGTTCCAGGTTGTCGTCGTGCAGGGTCTGGCAGGACACCGGCGAGGTTTCGGTCATCCCGTAGGCGATGGACACCTCCGACATGTTGAGCTCGTCGACGCAACGTTTCATGATCTCGACCGGGCAGGGGGCGCCCGCCATGATGCCGGTGCGCAGGGACGAGACGTCGCGGTGCGCCAGGTCCGGATGCCCGAGTACCGCGATGAACATCGTCGGCACCCCGTACAAGGCTGTGCAGCGTTCCTGTTCCACGGCGGCGAGAGTCGCAGCCGGATCGAAGCCGGCTGACGGAATCACCATCGTGGCACCATGTGTGGTGCAGCCGAGGTTGCCCATGACCATGCCGAAGCAGTGGTAGAGCGGCACCGGGATGCACAGTCGGTCGCCGGGTCCGAAGTTGATGAGATCGGTGACGAAGTAGCCGTTGTTGAGGATGTTGCGGTGCGAGAGCACTGCGCCCTTCGGGGAACCCGTTGTCCCGGAGGTGTATTGGATGTTGATCGGGTCCGAAGGCGTCAGCGTCTGCATCCGGGCGCGCAACTGGTCGGCCGACACCGCTTCCCCGCGCTGCTTCAGCGACTCCCAGTCCGAGGAGTCCAGGAACACCACCTCGGTCAGATCGGGCACCTCGTGGCGTACCTCGGCGACCATACCGCGATAGTGGGATGACTTGAACTCGGTGACGGACAACAGCATTCGGACGCCGGCGTGCCGCAACACATAGGCCAGTTCGTGAGTTCGGTACGCGGGGTTGATGGTCACCAAGATCGCGCCGGCCTTGGCGGTGGCGTACTGCACCACAGTCCACTCCGCGCAGTTGGGTGCCCAGATACCGACCCGGTCGCCCTTGCCGATACCCGAGGCGATCAACGCCTGCGCCACCAGGTCGATCTCCCGATTCAGTTCGGCGTAGGTCCACGACCGGCCGGTCGCGACCTCGACCAGCGCGTCGACACCCGCGTGTGCGGCGGCCGTGCGCTCGAAGTTGGCACCGATCGTCTCGTCGAGCAGGTCGGTGCCGTCGGGTCCTGCCGCATACGACCGCGGCGCACCGAACTGTTCGCGCAGAGCGCCTTTCAGCACCTTGCCGCTGGCGTTGCGGGGCAACGCATCGACGACAGCGATACGCCGCGGACGCTTGTAGGGTGCCAGGTGTTCGCGGCAGTGCGCCTCGATCTCGGTGTCGCTCGGCGGGTCGCCGGGGTCGCGGGCCACGATCACGGCCAGCGGGGTTTCGCCCCACTTCGGATCCGGCACGCCGATGACCGCCACCTCGGCGACCTTCGGGTACGCCGCCAGGGCGTTCTCCACCTCGGCGCTGTAGATGTTCTCTCCGCCCGAAATGATCATGTCTTTCTTCCGGTCGACCACGTAGATGTAGCCGTCCTCATCCTGCCTGACCAGGTCGCCGGAGTGGAACCATCCGCCGTGGAAGGCCGCCGCGGTCTGGCCGGGGTTGTTCCAGTACTCCTTCATCACCAGCGGACCCTGGTAGACGATCTCACCGACCTCCCCGGTGCTGACGTCGTTCATGTCGTCGTCGACGATGCGGGCCTCGACGTTGAGCATCGGCGTTCCGACCGAACCGATCTTGCGGATCGCATCGTCACCGCGCAGCAGGCAGGTGATGGGGCCGCACTCGGTTTGTCCGAACGCCGCGACGATCTCCGCATCGGGGAACGCTTCGGTCATGCTCTGCAGCAATGTGGTGCTCGCCGGGGCGGCGCCCCACCAGATTCGCCGCAGGTGCGACAGGTCCCACTGCCCCAGGCGGTCCATCGCGCAGACGGCCTGCCATTGGGATGGGGTCATCCAACAGGAGGTGACGCGCTCGCTGACGATGGTGCACACCGTCGCCTCGGGGTCGAATCCGCCGGAGGGCGGAATGATGACCGTGCCCCCGGTGAAGAACGCGGGCAGCATGCCCGATACACCCGCGGTGTGGAACAGCGGCGCCACCCCCAGCCAGCATTCGTCGGCGAGGTGGCCGAGCGTGGCGATCGAACTGAAGGCGTGGAGGTAGAGGTTGCGGTGTGTCAGCACAGCACCTTTCGGGAACCCGGTGGTGCCCGAGGTGTACATGATGAAGGCGGGCTCCTCGTCGCCGACGGCGATGTCGACGGGCTCGCCGGGGGCGCGGTCGATGGCGGACTGGAAGTCGTCACCGATGGTGAGCACCGAATGCACCGATGCCGCCTGCGCCTGCTCGACGACGGGGGCCAGCGCGGCGTCGACCACGACGGCCACCGCACCGCTGTCGACCAGCTGGTAGGCGATCTCGTCGGCCACCAGACGGAAGTTCAGGGGCACCACGACCGCGCCCAGTCGCAGTATGGCGAACCAGGTCTCGACGACCTCGAGACTGTTCAGCCCCAGCACGGCGACCCGGTCACCGCGGCCGATTCCGCGCTGGGCCAGCGCGTTGGCCAATCGGGTCACCCGCGTGTCGATCTCGCCGAAGGTGCCGCGGCGGCGCGGATCCACGAATCCGATGTTGTCCGGGCGCACCCGGGCGTGCCTGGCCAGGACGTCGCTGAGCGTGAGTCCGGTCGACGGGGACGTCATAGGCCGACCCGGTCGGCCAGAAGTGCCCGGTGCCGACTGCTGCTGCCGAACAGCGCCTCGCAGGTCTTGGCCCGACGCAGATAACGGTGCAGATCGTGCTCCCAGGTGAACGCGATGCCGCCGTGTACCTGGGTGGCGGTGTTGGCGCACAGGGTGAAGGTGTCCGCCGCCTGGGCCTTCACCAGTGGCGCGGCGACAGCCAGTTCGGCGGGGTCGTCCGCGCTCATCGCCGCGAACATCACCGCCACCCGGGTCGCGTCGATTTCTATCGCCATCTCGGCGCACATGTGCTTGACCGCTTGGAACGTGCCGATCGGTCGATCGAATTGAGTTCTGCTGCAGGCATACTCGATGCTGCGGGCCAGGCAGGCTTCGGCGCCGCCGAGCATCTCTGCGGCCAGCAGTACCCGCGCGGTGTCCAGTACCCGGTCCAGTTCGTCCGGGGCCGCGCCGAGACGTTCGGCGGCGGCCTGTCGCAGCGTCACCCGCGCAACCGGTCGGGAGGCGTCGAAGGAGGGCAGCTGCGTGATGTCGACGCCGGGAGTGGCGGTGTCGACCACATACAGCCCCGCGTCGTCACCGGTGTGGGCGGCGACGACGAGCAGATCGGCGCCGTGCCCCTGCACTACCGGGCCGCACCCGCCGTCCAGCACGGTGCGGCCGTCGTCTTGGGTGGCCCAGACCGTCGCCGCCGCTGCGTCACCGGCGCCCGGGCCGGTCGCCGCGAACGCTGCCCTGCGGGCACCGCTGAGCAGGCCGGGCAGCAGGCGATGACGCTGTTCGTCGTCGCCCAGGCGCAGCACCGCATGGACCGCGAAAACGTGCGACGCCAGGGGCAGGGGGCTCAGTGCGCGGCCGAACTCCTCGAACACGATGGCCGATTCCACCAGTGTCGCGCCAACGCCGCCGTACTCCGCGGGCACGGCCAACCCAGGTAACTCCAAGTCGGTGCACACTGGGTGCCAGCCACGCTCGTCACGGCCGTGCACATCGAGGAAGTCACGGGTCGAATCCCGCAGCGCCTCGTGCTCGCTGCTGTATTGGAAGTCCATGTCAGCGGGGCTCCTTCGGCAGTCCGAGCAACTGTTCACCGATCACGGTGCGCTGGATCTGTGAGCTGCCCGCGTAGATGGTGGCGGCGCGCGCGTAGAGAAACTGGTCGAGCCAGCAGGCAACCGAGTTCGCCGTGCCCGGCGACGGGATCATCAGTGCGGCAGCGTTTCCCGGACCTTCCGCGCAGAGCGCATCGGTGCCCAGGATGTCGACCGCCAGATCGGTGTAGCGGCGGAAGTACTCGCTCCAGATCACCTTGTTGATGGCGGCTTCGGCGCCCGGGCGTTTACCGTTCGAGAGTGTGGTCAGGCCGCGGTACCCCTGGTAGCGCAGAATCTGCACGCGCGAGTAGCACCAGGCCAGCTCGTCGCGGACCAGCGGATCGGTGTGCCGGCCACGCTCGGCCGCCAGCCTCCGTAGCCAGTCGAGTCCACGCCCGAATTCGATTGCTGCCGTGGTTATCTGGGACCCGCGTTCGAAACCGAGAACCGTCATCGCGGTCGCCCAGCCGCCGCCGACCCCGCCGAGCACGTCGCCGGCCGCGGCATGGGCGTCGGTGAAGAACACCTCGGAGAACGACGCGTGTCCGGCCGCGTTGACAATGGGCCGCACCACGACGCCGGGTTGGTCGACCGGAACCAGCAACATCGACAGACCCTTGTGCTTCGGCGCGGTGGGATCCGTCCGTGTGAGCACGAAAATCCAGTTCGCGGTCGGTCCTGCCGACGTCCAGATCTTCTGCCCGTTGATCGTCCAGTGTCGTTCTCCCGTCGCTTCGCTCGCCCCGTCATCGCCCCCCTCCAACACCGCCCTGGTCCGCACCGACGCGAGATCCGAACCCGCCTCCGGTTCGGAGAAACCCTGACACCAGCGGTCCTCGCCGGACAGGATGCGCGGCAGGAACCGCTTCTTCTGTTCCTCGGTGCCCAGCGCGATCAACGTATTGCCCAGCAGATCGATACCGAACATGTCGTTCTCGTCGCGCTCAGGGGCGCCCGCGCGGGCGAATTCCTCGGACAGCACGGCTTGTTCCATCACTGAGAGTCCGCCGCCGCCATACTCCTTGGGCCAGGAGACCGCCACCAGCCCGCGGTCGGCGAGGACCTTGCGCCACTGGTGCCGCAGTTGCTCACGCTCCTCGGGCGGTAGAGCGCCGGGACCGGCCCAGTCGGCAGGCAGGTGCTCGGCCAGGAAGGCCCGGATCTCCTCGCGGAACGATTGCGCTTCGTCGGGATAGTCGATGTCCACCTGTGCTCCGCTTTCAGGGCCGGTTCTTCGCGGCGGGCAGGATTTCCGGGGCCAGCCGCCAATCTTCGAGGCCGTATTCGACCGTGCCGATGCCCAGCGGATCGCCGGTGAGCTCGGCCCAGTGCGAATGATTGAGCTGGTGCAGCGAGAAGCAGGCGTCCAGCGCGGTGGAGAAGCCCATGGCATCCACGGTTTGGTTGACCGACTCCTTGATCAGAAGCGCGGCCATGGTGGGCACTTTCGCGATGCGGGTGGCGAACTCGATGGTTCGCGCCGACAGTTCGGCGGCCGGGAAGACCTTGCTGACCATGCCGAGGGCGTGGGCGTCGTCGGCGTCGAGTGAGTCACCGGTGAGCAGCAGTTCCTTGGCCTTGCGCGGCCCGAACTCCCAGGGATGGCCGAAGTACTCCACGCCACACATCCCGAGCCGGGTCCCGACGACGTCGGCGAAGATCGTGTCCTGCGCGGCGACGATCAGATCGCAGCACCAGGCGAGCATCAGCCCGGCGGACAACACCATTCCGTGGACTTCGGCGATCGTGATCTTCCGCAGGTTCCGCCAGCGTTTGGTGTTTTGGTAGAAGTAATGCCATTCCTGCCGGTGCCGGGCATCCGCCCCGGTCAGCGTGCCGCCATTGCACAGGTAGGTGGGGTGTTGCCCGGAACCGGGTGAGCGTTCCCGGACGTCATCGGCGGAACCGAGGTCGTGGCCCGCGGAGAAGCAGGACCCGGCTCCGCGAAGGATCACCACGCGCACGGAGTCGTCCTCTTCGGCCAGCTCGAACGCCGTGCCGAGTTCGACGAGCATGCCGCGGTTCTGCGCGTTGCGCTGTTTCGGGCGATCGAGCGTGATCACCGCGATCCGGCCGTCCTGGATCAGTTCATAGCCGATGTAGTCGAAATGCTGCACGAATGCTCCCTTCCGTTGCCGCGGACGGCCGCCGCTGATGCAGCACGCTACGCGGCATATCCCAAAAATGTCCATAGCCGATACGCTCACATCGAAACTTGCGACTAGGTAAACAAGCAAGAAAAATGGATCTTGCGCCGAGTCAAGTATCTTGCTAGTACTGTGTTGTAAGTCGCAGCAGACGGATCGCACGCGCGTGCTCGACCACTAACCGAGAGGGTTCAAGATGGAGATCGGACTTTTCCTGATGCCGGCGCATCCACCGGAGCGCAGCCTGTACGACGCGACCCAGTGGGACCTCGACCTGATCACGCTGGCCGATGAGCTCGGCTACGTGGAGGCGTGGGTCGGCGAGCACTTCACCGTGCCGTGGGAACCGATCTGCGCACCGGACCTGCTGTTGGCTCAGGCGCTGCTGCGCACCAAGAACATCAAGCTCGCTCCCGGCGCCCATCTGCTGCCGTACCACCATCCCGTCGAACTGGCCCATCGGGTGGCCTACTTCGACCATCTCGCTCAGGGCCGCTTCATGCTGGGCGTCGGCGCCAGCGGCATCCCCGGCGACTGGGCATTGTTCGACGTCGACGGTAAGAACGGCGAGCACCGGGAGATGACCCGTGAGGCGCTCGAGATCATGCTGAAGGTCTGGACCGAGGACCAGCCGTGGGAGTTCCGCGGGAAGTACTGGAACGCCAACGGAATAGCGCCGATGTTCGAAGGGCTGATGAGGCGGCATATCAAGCCCTTTCAGGCTCCTCACCCGCCGATCGGGGTAACCGGATTCAGTGCGGGCTCCGAGACGCTGAAGATGGCCGGCGAGCGCGGCTACCTTCCGATGAGCCTGGACCTCAACACCGAATATGTTGCCTCGCACTGGGACGCGGTGCTCGAGGGTGCCGCCCGGTCCGGCCGCACGCCGGATCGCAAGGACTGGCGCCTGGTCCGTGAGGTGGTCGTCGCCGAAACCGACGAACAGGCGTTCCGCTACGCGGTCGACGGCATGATGGGCCGCAACATGCGTGAGTACGTTCTACCGACGTTCCGGATGTTCGGGATGACCAAGTTCTACAAGCACAACCCCTCGGTGCCCGACGAGGATGTGACACCGGAGTACCTGGCGGAGAACACCTTTGTGGTCGGTTCAGTCGAGACCGTGGTGGACAAGCTGGAGGCCACCTACGACCAGGTCGGTGGGTTCGGTCACCTGCTGATCCTCGGCTTCGACTACCTCGACAATCCGGGGCCGTGGAAGGAGTCCATGCGGCTGCTGGCCGAGGAGGTCATGCCGCGCCTCAATGCCCGGATCGCCAAGAAGCCCGTGCCGGCGATCGTCTGAGGAGAAGGCCGAAAGACATGCAGATGCCCGAGATCACCGTGCGATATTCGGACGGAACGTGCAAGACGATGGCGGTGCAACAGGACCAGTCGATCCTGGAGGCGGCCGAGGAGCACGGCATCGCGATCGTCAACGAATGCCAAAGCGGGATCTGCGGGACCTGCGTGGCCACCTGTGTCGCAGGCGATTACGAGATGGGGCGCACCGAAGGGCTTTCCGAAGTCGAACGCGACGCCCGCAAGGTCTTGACCTGTCAGACGTTCGCGAAATCCGACTGCGTGATCAGCGTGCAGTATCCCGCCGATGACAACGCCGCGCGGCTGGTCACCGGTACCGGTGTGGTGACGGCCGTGGAGCACGTGTCGCCGACGACGGCGCTGCTGCGCGTCGACGTCTCCGGACTCGGACCGCTGGTTTATCTGCCCGGGCAGTTCGCCCAGCTGCAGGTGCCCGGGAGCACGGTGTGGCGCAACTACTCCTATGCGCATCCCGCCGACGGACGCACCGAGGTGGAGTTCATCGTCCGGCTGCTACCTCAGGGCGTGATGTCGGATTATCTGCGCGACAAGGCCAAGCCCGGTGATCGAATTGCCATGCGGTGCAGCAAGGGCGGCTTCTACCTGCGACCGACTGCGCGCACGGTGGTCCTGGTGGCCGGTGGCACCGGACTGTCGGCGATCCTCGCGATGGCGCAGAGTCTGAAGGACGATCACCGCGGGACCGTCCATCTGCTGTACGGCGTCAGCGACGTCGACGATCTCTGCAAGCTCGACGAGCTCGAGGCACTGAAGCGTCGGTTGCCCGGGCTGGCGGTCCACACCGTCGTCTCGCGTCCCAGTACCCGGTGGGATGGACCGGTGGGCCGGGTCACCGATCTGCTCGAGGCGAGAATGTTCGACGGCGGTAACGCCGACGTCTATCTGTGCGGTCCGGCCGGGATGATCACCGACACCCGTAAATGGCTTGACGACAACGGTATCCACGGCACCGGGCTGTACTACGAGAAGTTCGTGGCCAGCGGTGCCGCACGCCGGCGATCAGCACCCCGGCTGGATTACGCCACGGTCGATCTGGCCGATGTGCGACGCCGCGGGCGGGGTACCGCGGTGGTGGTCGGCGGGAGCATCGCGGGAATCGCGGCGGCCAAAGTGCTCAGTGAGACCTTCGACAAGGTCATCGTTCTGGAAAAAGATGCTCCGCACACCCGCCGCGACGGCAGGCCCGGTGCGGCGCAGGGCTGGCACCTGCACCATCTGCTCACCGCGGGCCGCATCGAACTGGAGCGGTTCTTCCCCGGAATCATCGACGACATGGTCCGCGAGGGCGCGTTCGACGTCGACATGGCCGCCCAGTACCGCATCCGGCTCGGCGGAACCTGGAAGAAACCGGGCACCGGGCCGATCCAGATCGTCTGTGCCGCGCGACCTCTGCTGGAGTGGTGTGTTCGGCGCCGCCTCGATGACGAACCGCGGATCAGCTTCCGCTATGAATCCGAAGTGGCCGACCTGGTCTACGACCGTGCCGATGACACCGTGATCGGCGTCGCAGTCGCCGGTGACGGTGACGAACTCGGAGTCATTCCAGCCGAATTCGTGGTCGACGCATCGGGGAAGAACACCCGCTTTCCGGAGTTCCTGGACCGCATCGGCATCGGGGCGCCGGAGGTCGAGCAGGACATCATCAACTGCTTCTACTCCACCATGTTCCACCACGTGCCGCCGGAGCGGCAGTGGGACGACAAGGTGATGGTCATCTGTTACGCGTACCGTCCCTACGAGGACACCTACGCCGCGCAGTACTACACCGACAGCTCACGCACCATCCTGTCCACCTCGCTGGTGGCCTACAACTGCTACTCGCCGCCCCGTACGGCACAGGAGTTCCGGGAGTTCGCCAACCGGATGCCCTCGGCGGTGATCGGGGAGAACATCGACGGCCTCGAGCCGGCCTCGCCGATCTACAACTTCCGCTACCCCAACATGCTGCGGCTGCACTACGAGAAGAAGCGCAACCTGCCCCGGGCACTGGTGGTCGTCGGTGACGCCTACACCAGTGCCGACCCGGTATCCGGGCTCGGGATGACCCTGGCGCTCAAGGAAGTCCGGGAGATGCAGCTGCTGCTGGCGAAGTACGGGCCCACCGACCCGGATCTGCCGCGGCGCTACTTTCGCGCGATCGCCAAGTTGGCCGACACCGCCTGGTTCGTGATCCGGGAACAGAACCTGCGGTTCGACTGGCTCAAGGACGCCGACAAGAAGCGACCGTTCTACTTCGGCGCCCTGACCTGGTACATGGACCGGGTGATGGAGTTGGTGCACGACGACCCGGAGACCTACAACGAGTTCCTGGCCGTCGTGCATCTGGTCAAACCCGCTGCGGCACTGATGACACCGAAGGTGGCCGGCCGCGTGGTCGGCAAATGGGCCAGGACCAGACTCTCCGGGCAGAAGACCCTCATCGCGCGCAACTACGAGAACCGCACCATTCCGTCCGTCGAAGACCTGATCCGAACCGAGGAAGTATCAATCGGTTTGGCTGCCACCCGGTCCCATTAGAGAAGAGGTCGTGATGTCGCAGACCCATCGGATGCTCAACTGCCGTGGCACCCGGATCCACGCCGTGGAGGAGGGCGAAGGGCCGTTGGTGGTGTTGGTCCACGGCTTCCCCGAGTCCTGGTACTCGTGGCGCCACCAGATCCCGGTGCTCGCCGAGGCGGGGTACCGGGTGGTGGCCATCGACCAGCGGGGCTACGGCCAGTCCTCGAAATATCGTGTGCAGACCGCGTATCGGATCAAGGAACTGGTCGGTGACATTCTCGGCGTGATCGACGCCTACGGTGAGAACCAGGCTGTGGTCATCGGCCATGACTGGGGTGCGCCGGTCGCCTGGACGTTCGCCTGGCTGCACCCCGAGCGGTGTCGCGGTGTGGTCGGGATCAGCGTGCCGTTCGCCGGGCGAGGAGTGATCGGGTTGCCCGGCAGCCCGTTCGGCGAGCACCGGCCCAACGACTACCACCTGGAACTGGCCGGCCCGGGAAAGGTCTGGTACCAGGACTACTTCGCCGAGCAGGACGGCATCATCGCCGAGGTCGAAGAGGATCTGCGAACGTGGCTGCTCGGTCTGACCTATACGGTGTCCGGCGATGCGATGGCCGCCGCCACGCAGGCCGCCGAGGCGGCCGGGGTGGACCTCGCCGCGATGGATCCGATCGACGTGATCCGGTCCGGCCCGCTGTGCATGCCGCACGGTGCGCGGCTCAAAGACGCATTCGTCTACCCCGACACCATGCCGGAGTGGTTCACCGACGCTGATCTCGACTTCTACACCGGCGAATTCGAGCGATCCGGACTCGGCGGCCCGCTGAGCTTCTATCACAACATCGACAACGACTGGCACGACCTCGCCGAGTACGAGGGCACCCCGCTGACCCCGCCCGCACTCTTCATCGGCGGCCAGTACGACGTCGGCACCACCTGGGGTGCCGAGGCGGCTGAACGTGCGCACGAGGTGATGCCGAACTACTGCGGCACCCACATGGTGGACGGCGTCGGGCATTGGATCCAACAGGAGCAGCCCAAGGAGACCAACCGCCTGCTGCTCGATTTCCTTGGCGGACTGAGCTAGTGGTGTCACGACGATGAAGACCGCATACGGACGGGTGCGGCGCGCCATCGCCGCCGTGGCCACCGGTCGTCCCGCCATCGTGATCGACGACTCGGAAGACCAGGGCTATCTGGTGTTCGCCGCGGATGCCGCCACGGCACAACTGCTCACGTTCACGGTCCGGCACACCTCCGGTTACATCCGGATCGCCCTGCCCGCTGCGGACTGTGAGCGACTCAACCTGCCGCCGGTGTGCCATCGAGACGATGAGTCAGTGGGTATCGCCGCTCAGCGGGTGACAGTGGACTTCCGCGAAACCGGCACCGGAATCTCGGCGATCGATCGGGCCCGCACCATCGCCGCCCTCGCCGACGCCGACGCCACTGTCTCGGACTTCCGCAGGCCCGGACATGTGGTGCCGGTGCAGGCCGGGCGGCACGGCGTGCTCGGCCGGTCCGCGGGTGCAGCCGAGGCGGCAGTCGACCTGGCCCGGCTCGGTATGCGACGGCCGGCGGGCGGGTTGTGTGAGATTGTGTCGCAACGAAACCCGGCGGGCATGGCGGACCGTCCCGAGCTGGTGTCGTTCGCGGCCCGGCATGGCCTGCCCGTGATCTCGGTGGCGGAGCTGGCGACGTACCGGCGTCGCACCGAGCCGCAGGTCGTGCGTTCGGCGGAGACCACGCTGCCGACCGGGTCGGGCGCTTTCACGGTGGTCGGCTACCGCGACCCCCGAGAAGGATCCGAGCACCTTGCGGTGATCGCCGGCAATCCCGGCGCGGACGCGCCGATGCCGGTCCACATCCACCTCGAATGCCTAGGCCCAGGGTCCATCCCCTGGTCGCTTCGCTCCTGCCCGCCGGATGACGTGTTCGGTTCGCTGGCTTGCGGTTGCGGTGCGGAACTCGCCGATGCGGTCGCCGCGATGCGGTCCCGTGGCACGGGCATGATCATCTATCTGCGCCCGCCGGCCGCCCGCGCCTGCGGTCTGCTGTCCGGCACGACTACACCGGATCTGCTGTCCGAGACCGTCGCATGGATTCTGCGCGACCTCGGGGTGTACACCGTCCGGTTGTCCGACGACGCACCGGAGCTGGGACTGCTCATGTTCGGTGCCGTCCGGGAACACGGTCTGCACGTCGAACCGTCCGCGACGGTGTGGCCGGTGGCAGGCTGACACATGCTCGCACCCAACGGTTTCGCAGAGGAGAAGCGATGACGCATCCCGATCTGGCCGGCAAGTCCGCGATCGTGACCGGGGCGGGTGCCGGCATCGGCTTGGCCATCGCCCGACGGCTGGCCGCCGAAGGGTGCCGTGTCCTGTGTGCGGACATCAACGCCGACACCGCGAAGTCCGCGGCCGCCGAGATCGGCGGCGATGCCATCGGTCACCAGGTCGACGTGAGCGACGAGCCGCAGGTGGCCGGGATGGTCGAGGCGTGCGTCGCAGCGTTCGGCGGTGTCGACAAGCTGGTCGCGAACGCCGGTGTCGTGCATTTCGCCCCGCTGCTGGACACCGATGTCGCCGACTTCGACCGGGTGATCGGAGTCAACCTGCGCGGCGCCTGGCTGTGCACCAAGCACGCCGCACCCCGAATGGTCGAGCGCGGGGGTGGTGCCATCGTCAACATGTCCTCACTCGGCGGCCAGGTCGCGGCCGCGGGCACCGCGGCCTACGGGATGTCCAAGGCGGGGATAATCCATCTCAGCAGGATCACCGCAGCCGAACTCCGCACGGCCAACGTGCGATCCAATGCGTTGTTGCCGGCGTTCGTCGACACCCCCATGCAGCAGACCGCGATGACGATGTTCGACGAGGCGCTCGGCGAAGGCGGGGCCGACACGATGATCGGCCGCCTGCAGGGCCGGATGGCCGGACCTGACGAGATGGCGGGAATCGTCGCCTTCCTGCTCTCCGACGACGCATCGATGATCAACGGGACGGCACAGGTCGCTGACGGCGGAACCCTCGCGGCACTGTGGTGATCGGGCTTCTCGCCGGACTACTCGGAAGCGTCGGCCTGGCTGGTCAGGATTGCCAACGCGATCGCCGTCATCTCCTGCGCGACGTCGGTCCTGCGGGTGAGATGCCAGGTCCGCGAGACATCGTCGATGAAGCTGACCGCGGCCGCGACCAGTAGCCGGGCCTGCGCGACGGTGGTCTGCGGGACCAGCGTGCGAATGAGGTCGATCCAGAGCCCGTCGCGGTCAGCCTGGTTCCTGACGACACTGTCGCGAACCTCCTCGGAGGCCGAGGACAGTTCGGTGATCGACACCGACACCAGGTCGGGGTCGTCCAGGCTGATCCGTACCCGACCGGCCACGAGCTGGTCAAGCCGTTGCGCTGCAGGACTATTGGTGCGAAGCACCCGGATGCACTCCAGGGCGGACCATTCGTCCAGCCGGCGCACCAGGGTGTCGAGGATGGCTTGCTTGGAGGAGAAGGAACGGTACAGGCCGGGCCCGGCGATTCCGACGGTCTTACCGATGTCGGCGGTGCTCACCGCGGGATATCCACGGGCACGGAACAACTGCGCACCTGCGGCCAGCAGCGTCTCGTACCGCGAGAACGCGGCCAACTCCCGGCTCGCCGGTCCCTCGATCGGTGTGAGCGCACCGACCGGTGCGGCACGCGCAGCTGCCATGCACGCCCGGTACAACAGCACCCTCAGCTCAGTGCCGGGCAGGCTGAGGCTATGTCGCCCAAGGCTTGTCAGGGTGCTGGATACCGCCCACGCGCGCAGTTCGGCATGCGGAGGGCTCAGGTCGGGCACCTCCAGGCGCACACCGGCCTGCATGCCCGCCACGATGGCGTTGATCCGTTGCCGAACTTCGGCGCGGTCGTCGTCGGTGAGATACCGGGCCTCGCGTTGCCACAGCACGGTCAGCGCTCGGGTCTCGACGGCCGCCGCGATCAGGTCGGGCAACTCGTCATGGAGCGGGCGGGCGGTCGCCTCGGGCGTACGCCCCTCGGGATTGCGAAAACTCTGGTATTCGTCCTGCGCGTTGAGGATCACCGCGGTGAGCAACGCCTGTTTGTTGTCGTAATGGCGGTACAGAGCGCGAGCCGTCACGCCGGCGGCCTCCGCGATCTCCTCCAGTTTCACCGAGTGGAACCCGCGGTCGATGAACAGTCGGGCGGCCTGATCGAGGATCTGCTTCTTGCGGTCCTTCGGCCTGCGCCTGACGGCCGGGACGGTTGGCTGCATCGCTGGAGTGTTCCTTCCTTCCGGCCGGATTGGAACATCCTCCCAGATCGACTCGGCGCCGGTTGTGGAACGTAACAAACAAGTACATTGATCCGAGAAATAGCCCTATTGCGTGGCTGATTCGACCACATAAGTGCGGCAACAAATGTTATCAGCTATAGACATAAATTATCTTCCCGCGTACGCTCGCGGAGGTGATCGGTCGTCTCGACACCGCGGTGAAGACATCTGGCGGGACTTCGCTGGGCCGTCTGCCTGCGGTGGTGGGCGGCACCGCCCGGACGCGAAGTGCCGTGCAGGAGCCCGACTCCGGCGGTCTCGTCGCCGGCGTGCAGGATGCCGTCAGTCAACTGGTTCTGGCGTCGTCGATGAACGAACTACTCGGGTTGGCGGCCGAGGCGGCCGCGCGAATCGGCTTCACCCGCGTCCTGTTCTCCAGGATCGACCACGGAATCTGGGTGACGCACAACGCCTACACCGCTGATGATGCCGATTTCGCCGAGCAGCTCCTGGCATTCGGAACCGCACACTCTCAGCGATTGGCCGGTCAACTGCTGGAATCCGAGATGCTGCTCAGCGGCGCCCCAATCCTGGTGTGCGATGCGCAATCCCATCCCCGGGTGTTCCGCAAGATCGTGAAGTTCACCCGGACCACCGATTACGTGGCCGCGCCGGTCCACGCGTGGGGCGCTCCGGTGGCCATGCTCCATGCCGACCGCTACCCGGCCCGCAGTGTCCAGGAGATCGACCGCGACCTGCTCGGCCTGTACGCCGGCGGTCTGGGTCTCGCCATCGAGCGAGCGCAACTCGCCGACAGGTTGAAAGTGATCAACCAGGCATCGGCATCCTTGGGGGATCGGGCCGGCGACGATGGTCCGGTCGGCCCATCGGCCCAGCAGCCCCCACCACGGTTGGCCGCGGTGTCGCCGTTGCCGCGCGCCGAGCGTGCCACCGAACGGCTGTCGCCGCGCGAGTGGGATGTGTTGCGCAGCATCGCCCTGGGCAAGACGAACGCGCAGATAGCCACCACCCTGTTCCTGACGGAGAACACGGTGAAGGTGCATGTCAAGCGCATTCTGCGGAAATTGGGCGCCGCCAACAGAACCGAGGCCGCCGCGCTGTATCACCGGCTGGCCCGGCGCGGGCCGTGCGACTAGGGCGTCACGTTGTCGCCATCGGAGTCCACGGTGCCGTCGAGTTGACGAACGCCTCGAGCGAATCAGCAACGGCTGCGGGCGCTTCCAACTGCGGGGTGTGCCCGACGCCGGGGAGGATCAGCAGCCGGCTCCCGGGCAGCGCGTCGTGCGCGGCCCGCGCGTGCGCGACGGGAATGATCGGGTCCTGCTCGCCCCACAGCAGGGAAACCGGCAGCCCGTGGGTGACGTCCAACCGTGACCGAGCACTGACAGCCTGTCCGCGGTAGTCGACCACCGAGCGCAGGGTACGCAGAAATGCCTGGCGGGTGGGACGGTCCGACAGCGAGGCATAGGCTTCCCATGTCTCGGTCGTCGCCATCTGTGGTGGTCGAACCGAGTCCAATCGCCTTAGTATCCGATTGCCAACAGCGACAACCGATTTCGGTGCGATCAATGGTGCGATGAGTTCGGCGGCCGGCGACGCGAGCAGCCGCAGGCTCAGGCCCACTTCGGCCCCGAGTCCACCACTGGCGATCAGCGCCAACCGTTCACAGTACTCGGGATGCTGGTGCACGAACTGCATGCCGATGCCCCCGCCGAGGGAGTGCCCCACTATCGTCGCCCGAGGAATCTCCAACTCGTCGAGGAAGTTTCGCAACCACACCGCGAAAGCGCCCAGCGAGTAGTCGGTCCGGGGCTTCGCGGACTCGCCGTGACCGAGCAGGTCCGGTGCCACCACCCGGAAATGTTCGGACAGCCGGGGTGTGACCGCGCGCCACGTGCGTGAACTGCTGCCGATCCCGTGCAGCATCACCAGGGTGGGGCCATCCCCGCTGTCCCGATACGCGACGAGTTCGCCGTGCAGCCGCACGTACTTGAGCTCAGTCATGGCACCTCCTAAGTTACCCACTAGTAACCTACGGTACCGTAACCAAGGCTCCGCCGTCGAGTCAGCCGCGGCCACGGTGGGGCCTTCCTGGTTGAACGGCCCTGTCCGGCGCAGTTCAGCGGTTAGGGTTTCGCCAGTAGCAGCGCGGCGTGGCGACCGGGAGATCGCCGGCCGACCTACCACCGGAAGGCACGCGCATGAGCATCGAACCGCCCGACGGGCTGCCTTCGGTAGACGATTTCCGCAGCCGGGTCGGGCACGTCGACCGGGAGTTCGCCGACGCCCGGCGGTACCTGTCCGCATTGTGCGATGACGACAATCACTCACTGGGCGAACTGATGACCGAGATTCACCGCAGTGGGCGGGCAATGCAGGTGCTGGCGGCCATGGCGGTGCTCGCTCTGGACTTTGCAAACCTCGCCGCCGACCGTCTTGGCGGCGATGTGCAGCGGTGGCTGGACCAGTCTGAGATGACACCGGACCAGGCCGATGCCGAGCGGAGCCAGAATGAACTCGGCGGTGAGGCATAACCTCGCGGTCGAGTCAGGTCCGCAGGACCGTGGGCCCCATCGCCTCATACCGGCGGGCGTCGGCGGCGGGCAGCTCCGTGCCGGTCACGATCGCGTCGAAATCGGCCACCTCGGCGAACCGGCAGAAGCTGCTGACACCGAACTTCGTGTGCGCGGCCACCAGAACCCGGCGCCGGGCGACCTTGACTGCCATGTGCTTCACCGCGGCGACGGCCGGGTCGGGCGTGGTGAGGCCATGCTCGGGCGAAATGCCGTTCGTGCCAAGGTAAGCGACGTCGATCACCAGGCTGCCGAGCATGTCGGTGGCCCAATGGTCCACCGTCGCCAGCGTGCGGCCGCGCATCCGGCCGCCGAGCAGCAGGACCGTCACCGACTCACTGTGTGCCAGCGCCTCCGCGGCCAGCAGTGACGAGGTCACCACCGTCAGCTCCTGATCGGCCAGCCGTTCGGCAATCAGCCGGGGAGTGAAACCTTCGTCCAGGTACACCGTTTCGGCTCCGTGCAACAGCTCGGTGGCCGCCCCGGCGATCCGGTGCTTCTCGGCGAGGTCCACCTGGCTGCGGTATTCGACGGTCGATTCGAATGCCGCGGTCTCCAGCGGTATGGCGCCGCCATGCACGCGCTTGAGGATCCGGCGACCGGCGAGCACCTTCAGGTCGCGGCGAATGGTCTCGGCCGCGACGTCGAGTTCTTCGGCCAGTGCCGCCACCTCGACTCGCCCCCTGGTGCGGGCGAACTCGACTATGCGGGCTTGGCGGGTGTCCGAATCCACCTGGGTATTCTCACCCGCCTGCGCCACCGAGGACTGCCCGGACCTCGGCGGCAGTCGTGGCCTCCCTGAGCCGGGCCACCTCGTCGTTGTTGAGGAACACCCCGGCGATCTTGGTCAACAGCGCCATATGGTCCTTGCCGGCACCGGCGATGCCGACGACGAACTCGGCAGGCTTGCCGTTCCAGTCGATCGGTTGGGCGTAGCGCACGAACGAGATCCCGGTGCGCCGGATGGCGTCCTTGGCCTCGTTGGTGCCGTGCGGGATCGCCAGGCCGTTGCCCATGTAGGTCGACACCGAGCCCTCCCGCTCGTGCATCGCGTGCACATAGGACGGTTCAACCGCGCCGCAGGCCACCAGCAACCGGCCTGCCTCGCTGATCGCGCCGTCCCGCGTGGTGGCGGTGCCGGCCAGCACGATCGACTCGACGGCCAGCACGTCGTCGCCCGGCGCCTCGGCGGCGGATTCCGCCACGGCCGGAGCGCCGGCGCCTGCGCCGTTGGCCGACCCGAGCAAGTCCACGATCTCGTCGTACTGCGGGGCGTTCATGAAGTTGTCGACCGAGACATGGGTGGCCGACGGTGTCTTCTGGCGGGCTCGATCGGTGAGGTCCTGATGGGTCACCACCAGCCCGTAGTCGTCCGTGAGATTCGAGATGGCCTGATTGGTCACCTTCACGTCGGTGAACCCGGCGCCCTGAATCTTCTTGCGCAGCACCGAGGCTCCCATCGCGGACGATCCCATGCCGGCATCGCACGCGAACACGATGCTGGTGATCGGGCGCCCGTCGGCGGAGCCGACAAGTGCGGCCCCGTCGGCGGAGCCGGCAAGTGCGGCCCCGTCGGACCCCACCAGCGCCGAGGACACACTGGACTTCTTGCCTTTGAGGGTCTCCATGCCCGCGGTCGCGGCGGCCAGGTCTCCGTCGTCGTCGGAACGGTCGGTCTTCAGCAGCAGCGCGGCGACGGCGAATGACACTGCGGCGGCGCCCAATACCGAGAGGGTGACGCCGAGGAAGCTGCCCGAGGCGGTCTGGGCGTAGACGGCGATGATCGAACCGGGCGCCGCCGGTGCGCGCAGGCCGGATCCGAAGAGAACATTGATGAAGATGCCGGTCATGCCGCCCAGGATGGTGGCCGCGATCAGCTTCGGCTTCATCAGGACGTACGGGAAGTAGATCTCGTGGATGCCGCCGAAGAACTGGATGATCGCCGCGCCCGGTGCTGACGCTTTGGCGGCACCTCGACCGAATGCCATGAACGCCAGCAGGATTCCCAGCCCCGGTCCGGGGTTGGCCTCCAGGAGGAACAACACGGACTTGCCGGTTTGTAGCGCCTGGGTGGTACCCAACGGCGTGAGCACCCCGTGGTTGATCGCGTTGTTGAGGAACAGCACCTTGGCCGGCTCGATGAAGATCGACGTCAGCGGCAACAGGTCGTGGGCGACCAGGAAATCGACCACCCGGCCCGCGCCGTGGCTGAAGCCCGACACGATCGGACCGATACCGAAGAACCCGAAGGTGGCCAGGATCAGCCCGACGATGCCGGCCGAGAAGTTGTCGATGAGCATCTCGAAGCCGGGGCGGACCTTGCCGTCCCAGATGGCGTCGACCTTCTTCATCACCCAACCGCCGAGCGGTCCCATCAGCATCGCGCCGAGGAACATCGGGATGTCCGTGCCGGCGATCACGCCCATGGTCGCGATCGCGCCGACCACGCCGCCGCGGATTCCGTACACCATCCGGCCGCCGGTGGCTCCGATCAGGATCGGCAGCAGGTAGGTGATCATCGGCGCGACGATGCCGCCGTCAGCGAAGTCACCCCAGCCGCCGATCTTGGCCACCCAACCGCCCGGGTCACGCAGTCCCGGGAAGATCCCGGTCAGCCATCCGGCCTTGATGAACAGCGCGGTGATCAGGCCCCAGGCGATGAAGGCGCCGATATTGGGCATGACCATGTTCGACAGCGACGTGCCCAGCTTCTGAACATGGACCCGTGCCCCGGTCCGGGGTTTTGTCTCGGTGGTGGACAACTCGGTGCCTCCGATTCTTGGGGTGATGCCGATCACATCTAGTGACCAGTAAAACCCACATGTGGGCATCAATGCAAGCATCCGGTCATAAACGGGCAGAAATGGCTGTGGTTTTGTGCCCGGAATGCCGCTAGAGTGTGGGTCAGCTCACGCGAGAGGAAGGACGATCGCCCATGAAAGCCCTGCGCTTCTACGCACCGGAGGATGTCCGGCTGGAGGACGTCCCCGAGCCCACCTGCGGGCCTGATGAGGTCAAGATCCGGGTCCGCAACTGCTCCACGTGCGGCACCGACGTCAAGATCTTCCACAACGGCCACCAGAACCTGACCCCGCCGCGGACGATCGGCCACGAGATCGCCGGCGAGGTCGTCGAGGTCGGGGCCAAGGTCAACCAGACCTACGGCAGCGGCTGGCAGATCGGTGACCGGGTGCAGGTCATCGCCGCGGTGCCGTGCGGGCATTGCCACGAATGTCGCAAGGGCTGGATGGCGGTGTGCCAGAACCAGACGTCGGTCGGCTACCAGTACGACGGCGGCTTCGCCGAATACATGATCGTGCCCAAGCAGGTCCTCGCCGTCGACGGACTGAACCGGATTCCCGACAATGTCGGCTTCGACGAGGCGTCCGCCGCCGAGCCCTTCGCCTGCGCCATCAACGCCCAAGAACTGTTGAGCATCGAGGAGGGCGACACCGTCGTCGTCTTCGGTGCGGGCCCGATCGGCTGCATGCACATCCGGATCGCCCGCGGCGTGCACAAGTGCGGACCGGTGTATCTCGTCGACGTCAACGACAGCCGCCTGGCGATGTCGGCTGACGCCGTCCATCCCGATGAGGTCATCAACGCCGCCGACGTCGACGTCGTCGCCAAGGTCATGGAGCTGACCGGCGGCCGGGGTGCCGACGTGATCATCACCGCGACAGCCGCCAACATCACGCAGGAGCAGGCGATCGCGATGGCGGCGCGCAACGGGCGCATCTCCTTCTTCGGTGGCCTACCCAAGACCAATCCGACCATCACCTGCGACTCCAACGTCGTGCATTACCGCCAGCTGCACATCCATGGCGCGAACGGCTCGGCGCCCGAGCACAACAAGCGTGCGCTGGAATACATCTCCACCGGGCAGGTCCCCGTCAAGGACCTGATCACCCGCCATCTTTCGCTCGACAACGTGCTCGACGCGTTCGACATCGTCAAAAGCGGCGAGGCCATCAAGGTCACCGTCGAGCCGTAGCCCACTAGCCGTCGAGTGAGTACTGAGGTGTCATAGATCGGCTGAATCGCCGACCTCAGTACTCACTCAATCTGGAGCGCCCCCACGCAGATACACCGTGGTGGTGTGGGTGAAGAACTCGCGGGCAGCAGTGCCCTGCTCTTTGGGGCCGAGCCCGCTCTTCTTCGCCCCGCCGAACGGCACATGCGGATCCGCCCCCGCGGATTCCGAGTTGATGTGCAGCACACCGACGTCGATGTGCTCGACAGCGTGCAGAGCGCGGGTCAGGTCCTGGGTGAAAACGGCTGCAGACAAACCGAATTCGCTGTCATTGGCCAATGCGAATGCCTCGTCGGCATCCGTGGCGCGCCGCGCCGCCAGCACCGGGCCGAACAACTCCTCGGACCAGATGTCGGCCTGCGCCGTCAACTCCACCAGCGTGGGTGCGACGAAAAAGCCCTCCGCCAGCAGGCCTTTGAAGTAGGGCTCGCCGCCGGCCAGCACGTCGACGCCTTGGTTCATCGCGGTGCCCAGGCCCCCATAGATATTCCGCTGCGCAGCACCGGTGATCACCGGACCCATCTGCGTCGCGTCATCGGTCGGGTCGCCGACCACCAGCGCCTCGACCCGGGTCGCGAGCTCGTCGAGGAAGCGGTCGGCAATTGCCTCGGTGATGATCAATCGTGATGTGGCCGTGCATTTTTGGCCGGTGGAGCGGAATGCGCCCAGCATCACCTGGTCCAGGGCGAGCGCGATGTCCGCGTCGTCGAGGACCACGGCCGCGTTCTTTCCGCCCATCTCGGCCTGGACCGGCACGCCCCGGGCCGCGGCTGAGGCGGCGATGCGGCGGCCCACCGCGGTCGAGCCGGTGAAGCTGATCGCGGCGAGGTCCGGGTGTTCGACCAGCGCCGCACCGATCGCGGACTCGCCGATCACCAGATTGAGCACACCCGGCGGAAGGCCCGCCGATGTCAGCGCCTCCGCGAGCCGGATCGCCAGCAGCGGGACGGTGGTCGCCGGCTTCCAGACCACGGTGTTGCCATAGACCAACGCCGGAGCGATCTTCCAGGCGGGAATTGCGATGGGGAAGTTGAACGGCGTGATGACGGCGACGACGCCGACCGGCTTGCGGGTCACCAGGATCTGCTCACCCGCTCGCGGTGAGGCGAAGATCTCGCCGGACTGACGGTCGCCTTCGTTGCCGTAGTAGCGCAGGATCTGGGCAGCCCGGCGAACCTCACCGATGCCCTCGGCCTTGGTCTTGCCCTCCTCGGTCGCCAGCTCGAGACCCCATGCCTCGGCGTTGCGCTCGACGACGGCGGCCGCCGCCGCCAGGATGGCTCCGCGCTGATGGATGGGCGTGCGGGCCCAGCCCGTCAGCGCCTCACCTGCCGCGCCGACGGCACTGTCGACATCGGCTGCCGTTGCGCAATGTCCCTCGGCGACAACCGCACTCGGCCGCGTCGGGTTGACACTGCTGATCGCGTCGCCGTGGCCGGCGTGCCATTCTCCGGCGATCAGATGCCGCAGTTCGGTCGCGTCGGTCACCTCAGCGGAACGCAGCCTGGCCGGTCAGTGCACGTCCGATCGACAGCAGATGCATCTCGGAGGTGCCCTCATAGGTGAGCACGGACTCGAGGTTGTTCGCATGCCGCAGCGGCGAATACTCGAGCGTGATACCGCTGCCGCCCAACAGGGTTCGGCATTCTCGCGCAATGGCCAGCGCCTCGCGGACGTTGTTGAGCTTGCCGAGGCTGATCTGCTCGGGGCGGGCGCCCTCGGCATCTTTCATCCGGCCGAGGTGGACGGCCAACAGCATGCCCTTGCCCAACTCGAGGGTCATGTTGGCCAATTTCTCCTGCGACAGCTGGAAACTCGCCAGCGGCCGGTCGAAGACCTCACGCTCGCGTGCATAGGCGATCGCGGTCTCCAGGCTGTCCCGGGCCGCTCCCAGCGCGCCGAACACGATCCCGAACCGGGCCTCGTTGAGGCACGACAGCGGCGCACCCAGGCCGGTGGCCTCCGGCAGCTGCGCCGATGCCGGCAGCCGGACGTTGTCCAGCACCAGCTCCGAGGTGACCGAGGCCCGCAATGACAGCTTCTTGTGGATGACGTTGGCGGTGAACCCGGGTGTGTCGGTCGGTACCAGGAAGCCGCGAATACCGTCGTCGGTCTGTGCCCACACCGTGGCCACATCGGCGAGATTGCCGTTGGTGATCCACATCTTGGTGCCGTCGAGTACCCAATCCGCGTCTTTTCCTGCCCCGGAGCGCCTCGCCTTGGTGCGCATCCCGGCCGGGTTGGAACCGAAGTCCGGCTCGGTCAGGCCGAAGCACCCGATCGCCTCGCCGGTCGCCAGCCGGGGCAGCCACTCGTTCTTCTGTTCCTCGGAGCCGTACCGGTAGATCGAGAACATCGACAGCGAGCCCTGGACCGACACGAAGCTGCGGAACCCGCTGTCACCGGCCTCGAGCTCCATGCACGCCAAGCCGTAGCTGACCGCATTGGTCCCCGCGCAGCCGTAGCCCTGCAGGTGCATGCCCAACAAGCCCATGTCGCCGAACTCTTTGCCGAGTTCTTTTGGCAGCGTGCCGGATTCGAACCAGTCCTCGACATTCGGCCGAAGCCTGGTGTCGACGAACTTGCGGACGGTGGCCGCGATGTCGCGCTCGTCGGAGTCGAGCAACCGGTCGGTCGCGAACAGCTCCAGCGGGGTGTAGGTGTCTTTCTTGGCCGGAGCCGTGGTGGTGCTCATGGATTATCCGATCCGGATCAGTTTCTTGTTGACGAACTCGTCGATGCCGAACCGCCCCAGCTCCCGTCCGAAACCGGAGCGCTTCACTCCGCCGAACGGCAGCTCGACCCCGTCGGCGCCGACCACGTTCACAAACACCATTCCGGCGTCGATCTTGTCGGCTACCCGCTTGGCCTGCTCTTCATCCGTGGTGAACACGTAGGAGCCGAGCCCGAACGGGATGTCGTTGGCCAGCTCCACGGCCTCGTCCTCGGAATTGACCTTGAACACCATCGCCACCGGGCCGAACAATTCCTCGCGATAGGTCGCCGAATCGGGGGACACACCGGTCAGCACCCCGGGCGGGAAGTAGGCGCCGTCGCGCTTGCCTTCCGAGACCAGGTTGGCGCCGTCGGCCACCGCGCGATCGATCTGCTCGGCCAGCCGCTGGGCCGCACCCACCGACGACAATGGAGCCAGCCCGTCGGCCGCTTCCACCACCTTCTTGGTGAACTTGTCCAGGAACTCGTCGTAGAGGTCTGCGGAAACGATGAACCGCTTGGCCGCGTTGCAGGCCTGACCGGTGTTCTCGAAGCGCCCCGCCATCGCGGCCTCGACGGTCGTGTCCAGGTCATCGCTGGACAGCAGGATGAACGGGTCCGACCCACCGAGCTCCAAGACCACCTTCTTCAGGTTGCGTCCGGCGATCTCGGCGACCGCGGCACCGGCGCGCTCGGAACCGGTCAGCGACACCCCCTGCACGCGCGGGTCGGCAATGGCCTCGGCGATCTGCTCATTGGTCGCATACACGTTGACGTAGGCGCCTGCGGGGTAGCCGGCGTCGTCGAAGATCTGCTGGAGGGCCTCGGCGGACTCCGGGCATTGCGGCGCGTGCTTGAGCACGATCGTGTTGCCCAGCGTCAGGTTCGGTCCCGCGAACCGTGCGACCTGGTAGTACGGGTAGTTCCACGGCATGATGCCCAGCAGCACACCCACCGGGCCGCGCTTGATCACCGCGCTGCCCTCGCCGTCGAGCAGCTCGATCGGCTCGTCGGCGAGGAACTTCTCGGCGTTGTCGGCGTAGTACTCGTAGATCGCCGCGCTGAAGTCGACCTCGCCGAGGGCCTGGTCCAGCGGCTTGCCCATCTCGCGGTTGATGATCTCGGCCAGCTTCTCGCGACGCTCGGTGTGCAGTGCGGCCACCCGGCGGATCAGAGCCGCCCGGTCGGCCACTGTGGACGTCTTCGACCAGGTCCGGAACGCCGCGGCGGCCGAAGCCAGCGCCTGTTCGATCTGTTCGTCGGTCGCTGTCGGGTACTCGCGCACGACTTCGCCGGATTTCGGGTCGACCACCGCGTACAGACTCATGCTTCGTCCTCAGGGTTTAGTGGTGTAAAACTATCGAAGTTATATACCGCTAAACTCCCATGCCACAAGGGCCGGGTGACCGGCCGTCCGCCGAAGTGAGGTGTCCCGATGCAGGAGGGCACCGGCGTCGAGGTTCTCGCGGGGGTCGACGGCTGGATGACCAGGCTGGGCCCGAAGCTGCGCGAGCTCCGCAAAGAGCGCGCGCTGACGTTGGAGGCGGTCGCCTCCTCGGCCGGCCTGACCAAAGGTTTCTTGAGTCTGCTGGAACGCGGTCAGACCACCATCTCGGTGCCCAACCTGCTGCGCGTGTGCGAAACCCTCAGTGTCTCAGTGGGTTCGCTGTTCGACTATCCGGATTCGCCGGTCGTGCGCGGCGGTGGTGCCCCAGTCGAGATGGGCGGCACCGGAATCCGCGAATATCTGCTGACGCCGGAAACCGAACGCAATCTGCAGGTGATGCGGACGGTGCTGCATCCCGGCGGCGGGACGGGCGGGGCGTACACGCTGGATTCCGAAACCATCTTCGTCTTCGTGCTGCGCGGGTGTCTGCGTCTGACGGTCGACGGCCAGGAATCGGTGCTCAAAACCGGCGACTGCTACACCTTCTCGGCCAAGGCAGCGCATTCCTGGGACAACCCGGGACCGGATGTCAGCGAGGTATTGTGGTCGATCACGCCACCGATCCCGCGGAATTCGGACCCGAATCGGGCCTGAACGTGCTCTACTGACCAGACAGTGTGGTGCCGGGGAAGGTATTTGGGTGGTCAAGAAGTCAGCGGGAAAGCGCGCTGAGGGCGACGAGAAGATCGCCGTCGATCAGCGCGTCCGTGTCTATGCCGACACCGACGACGAGGTACGGGGCGTCGTGGTCGAGGATTTCGGCGACCTGGCCGGCCACGCGGTCGATGTCGGGGACGTGCACATCTCGGATGCGGCGCGGCGCTGGGCGGTTCTCACCGATGCCGGCACCCTGGTGTTCGTCGACAGCCACCAGATCGCCTCGGAGTAAAGACCGCTAGCCGAACAGGCGTCGGCGTCGCGGCACCGGAGGCCGTCGTGACGCGTACGGCCAAGGATTGTTCCGCTCGGGAACCGCGTCGGCGCGCACCTGCTTGAGTTGCGTTCGCAGATTCGCTTTCAGCTCGTGCAACTCGGGATCGGTCCAGCGATTGATCGCCTCGATCGGGTCGTCGGTCAGGTCGTAGAGCTCCCATTGGTCGTCGAGCGGACTGGTGCGATACGTCTCGCCCCCCATACCGTTGGCGGCGAGATGCCGAACCCCGGGCTCGGTCCAGGTGCCCGGGTCGTCGAACGTGCGCACCAACTTCCACAGGTGACCGTCGACCCGGGTGACCAGCCCTTCGAAGTTCGCGGCGGTGTGTGCCGGAATCCGGATACGCAATGGCGCAGGGGGATTCACCGTCTGCTTGAGGCGGCGGCCCAGACCTGAGGCTCCGGTGTCACCTTCGAGCATGTTGTCGCGGGTCATGATGTACACCGCCCGTGTGTCGTCGGCAGGCGCCCCGTCGACGATCGGCATGAGATTTCGGCCCGGCAGCGGGTGAACTTCGGTGAAGGATTCGGAAAGCGTTGCGGCAGTGGACTGTACGTCGATGCCGGCGGCGTCGAGCAGGGTCGGCAGCAGATCCACGTGAGAGGTTGGCGCGGTCACCGTTCGCTGCTCTGTCGCGCCGGCGCCGACCCGCGCGATCACGAACGGTACGCGGGTTGCCTCGTCGTAAAGGTTGAACCACTTCTGATGCAGTCCGCCGTGCGCACCGAGCAGGTCGCCGTGATCGGCAGTGCGCACCAGCACGGCTTGCTCCGAGCCGCCGTCGGTCACCGCCCGGCGAACGCGGTCGATAGGCCCGTCCACCTCGGCGTGCAACCGGTAGTAGAGGTCCCGATAGCGTTGCGCGCCAGAGTCATAAACCCGCTGGATCGCCGCAGCGGGCCCATACCCGGAGTAGTAGGCCTCCCGGAAGGCGATCTGCGCGGCGGGCTTGGTGCGCAAGTCTTCTGCCGCGGTGGGCGCGGGCGGAACCCGCGGTGGATCCAGGGGCGAGGGTTCCAGCGGGCTTCGCAGCGCCCAGGTGGGGAACAGCACGATGTCGTGCGGGTTGACGAAACTCGCCACCAACAGAAACGGCCGCAGTGCCGTCGCGTCACCGGCACGCCGGCGGGCATAGCGATCCTGCAGCCAGGTCACCACCCGGTCGGCGATCAGCGGGTCGCGCCGGACGCCGCTGTTGGCCAGTCCCGCGCCGTGCGGTTCGGGGCCGACCCAGCCGGAGAACCCGAACGGGGCAAGGGGATCGGCGTCGAGATAGCGACGTACCGCACCGGGATCGACGACACCGTCGTCGTCATTGGTCGCCAGCGGGCCACCGGTCTCGGGATCGGTCAGGTCGGCGTGCGAGATGTGCCACTTGCCGTCGTAATGGGTGTCATAGCCCGCCGCGCGGAACCAGTTACCCAGAGTGGGCACTTCACCGCGGCGCAGCCAGCGCATCCGCGAATCGTCAAATACCTTTCCGATGCCGTCGGTCTGGGTGACGCCGTGCAGATCGGGATACTGCCCGGTGAAGATCGTCGGCCGGCTCGGCACACAGGCCAGCGAGCCGGTGTAGTGGCGCCCGAAACTCACCCCGTGCTCGTCGAACCACCGCCGGCCGTTCAATACTCGCTGCCGCCAGGCCAGAACGTCCTCGGCCTCGTACGGCGGAGTCGCACGTTCCTCGTCGGTCATCACGATGATGATGTCGGGGCGTTCAGACATGTTGTTCCTCCAGTCGTTTCGCCAGGCACGCGAGGAGGCGATCGAGCTGCGCGACGGATGCCCGAGCGAGGGCTCGTTCGGCAATCCGTTTCAGCGGATTGGATCCCACGGTCACCGCACTCGTCAGGGTCACCTCGGTGAGACCCCGGGCGATCGGTCGCAGTGTCCAGCGGTTGTGAAGTCGGCGCACCAGCGGGGGAAGTCCCTCGACGTCGTAGGCAAGTGTGTGCGGCGGGTCGACGTCGGTGATCCGCTCGACGAGCGTTGTGCGCCCGAGCTGCACACGGCGCGACGTCCCGACGGTGCCGCCGGCCGCTCCGTGATCGAGTACGCAGGAGTGGTCGACGATGTCGGCCCACGAACTGATCGCGCCGAAGTCGGCCAGCACGTCCCAGATCTTCTGCGGGTCGGCGGCGATTGCTCGGCTGCGGCGGATGTCGGCCACCGGACCATTCAACCGCATTCGTGATGGTGATGAGGCGAATGTGGGAGGCCACCGTCAACGCCGTCGTTGGGCTACGCTGCGCGCGATGAACGAGGTTGTACTGGCTCGCGCGCTCGCCGACCTGCCACAAGAGGTGGCACGAGTCCCGGCTCCCGTCGTCCCGACCGTCGATCCGCCGTATGCGATACGGGTGGCGACGGCCGCCGATGCCGAGATGGTCGCCGAATGGATGAGCCGGCCGCATCTGGCGCAGGCGTGGGAATACGACTGGCCCGTCGACCGCTGGCGCCGGCATCTGCAGGCGCAACTCGACGGCACGTATTCCGTGCCGCTGATCGTCAGCCTCGACGGTGTAGACGACGGGTATCTCGAGCTGTACAGGGCGGCAAAGGATTCGATCGCGCCCTGCTATGACGCGGACCCATACGATCTCGGCCTGCATGCCGCCATCGCCAGCACGGCGCTTCTCAACCGCGGTGTGGGGCTCGGCCTGCTTCCCCAGCTCATCACCAACCTGTTCGCGGTCGAGCCGCGGTGCCGGCGGGTGATGTTCGATCCCGACCACCGCAACGCGGCCGCCCGACGGGTGTGCGAAGCCGTGGGATGTGAATTTGTCGGCGAGTTCGACATGTCGAACCGGCGCATGGCGCTCTACGCGTTCGAGCGGCCTGCTGAGCTCAACTAAGTATGGTTAGGCGTACCTATTGAAACTTAGGTAAGTCTTAGCTAATCTCCGACGGCGATACTTACTCGTCAATATCTTGCAGAAGGAGATTTCGTGCACGCCGCTGTCAACTATTCGGGGGCTGATCTTGTTGCCAGCCCGGCAATCTCGGCGCGCCGCGCCAGCAGATTCACCATCGCCGGTGCGGCGATGATCACCGCGGGCGCGCTGGTCGCCGGTCCGGCCACCCAGTCGCTGCCTGACGAAATCCAGCGGCGGGCGGTCCAGGCCGTCGAGCTGACCGGCCTTTCGGTCACCGCCTCACCGTTGACCATCTACCCGCAGATCGTGACCAACACAGTCACCAACATCGCAGCTCTGACCCAGGCCATCGCGGCCGATCCGCTTCCTGTTCTGTCTCAGGTGGCGCGCAACCAGCTCGGCTACGCCACCGAGCTCGGCACCGCCATCGGCGGCATCCCGGTCAACTGGGACAACTACATGGCGGGTCGCGGCGGGACGTTCCTGGCGAACCTCAAGGTCGCCATCGACCAGGGCAACAACGCCGAGATCGTGAACCAGCTGAGCAGTTTCGTGCTGTACGGCGCGCTGGCAACGATCACGCCGATCTACAACGCGCTGCTGACTTACACCCCCCGCGGCAGCACGGTGGCGAATCCCGGTATCCCCCAGCAGATCGCGCAGAACTTCGCGAACGCCGTCGGCGCGATCTTCAGCAGCACCACTCTGGTCAACGGCATCTTCCAGCCGGTCTACGGTGCGGCGTTGAGCGTGTTGGCCACCGCCGGAGACATCGTGGGCGGTCTGGTTCAGTCGGTGTCCGCCGGCGACGCCGTGGGAGCGATCAACACCGTGGTCAACACCCCGGGTCTGTTCGTCAACGCGGTGCTCAACGGCTGGAACAACCCGAAGTCCGCCGCGCCGTTCCCGGCTCTGCTGACCTTCATCCCGGTGGCACCCCCGACCGACCCGGCCAACGGGGTGACCGTCACCGGTCCGTCGATCGGCCTGCTCGGCCGGCTGCTGGTCTCCATCCCGCAGGCGATCGCCAAGGCCATCACCCCGGTCACCACGACGACGGCAAGCAGCACGCCGGCGGCGACCGCGGTGTCCGCGGCAGCGGAGTCGGCGCAGACGAAGGCCGTGACGGCCGGCACCTCTGAGGAGGCCACGACCTCGACCGAGGGATCCACGGCGACCTCGGCGGCGAGCTCGACCGAGACCGCGACGAGCGAGACCGCTGAAAGCGCCACCAAGAGTGCCGTTTCGGTCCCGACCGCAGCCGGCAAGACCGCCAAGAAGACGGCCACGTCATCGACGAAGGCGAGCAGCGACACCGGCTCGGCCGGCAAGGCCACCGGCGGCAAGAAGTCGACCGCAGGCAGTGCCCGCAGCCCGCGCGGCAAGGCCGCGTCGTCGAGCTCAGCGTCGAGCTCGTCGGACGCCAAGTAACGGTATGAAGAGCCGGGCCCCCGCATGGGGGCCCGGCTTTTTCCAGTGAGGACTGTCGATATGACCGACGTGACCGCAGCACCGATCGAGGCGGCCCACCGTGCCGAGGCCCCCGAGGGCATGACACCGGCCGATGTGGTCGCACAGCTGGCAGCCGCCGTTCCCGAACGAACGGGAGACGACTACCTCATCTACGAGCAGCACGGCCGCTGGACATTGGCGATCGGCGCTCGGACGTCCATCGAGCTCGATCGCGACGAATGCCGCATCCACGATGGCCAGACCGTGGTCGCACACCCATGGAGCGGACGTCCGGCACAGGTGCTTGCCGCCGCGCTCGAGTCCGCGTTGGTCGACGGTGGGCCGGCATTCGGTTGGATCGCCTTCGAATTCGGTGCACACCGCCACGGCTTGTTCGACAAGCTTCCGGTGGGCGCACCGCTGGCCCGCATCTTCACCCCGCGCAGCCGGGTGGTCGTCTCGGATGACCGAATCCAGGTGGTCGACGGTGACGAGGAGATCGACGCGGCGATCCGTGCGCTGCGGCCGGACCGCCTCAACGCGCGGGTGGGCGTGGTGGATGTGACCACCGACCCCAGCCGGTACCGCGATCGCGTCGCGACGGCGGCCGCCGAGATCCGGAGCGGCCGCTACCAGAAGGTCATCCTGTCCCGTGCCGTCGACGTGCCGTTCTGCGTCGACTTCCCGGCGACTTACAGCCTGGGACGCAGAAACAACACCCCCGCGCGATCATTTCTCCTGCGGCACGGCGGAATTCGGGCTCTGGGGTTCAGTCCCGAACTGGTGGCAGCGGTGCGCAGCGACGGAGCGGTGGTGACCGAACCGCTGGCAGGCACGAGGGCGTTCGGGCGCGGACCGGACGACGACCGGGCGGCCCGGGACGATCTGGAATCCGACGCCAAGGAGATCGTCGAGCACGCGCTGTCGGTGCGAACCTCTCAGGACGAGATCGCGGAGGTGGCCGAGCCCGGCAGCGTCGCGGTCACCGACTTCATGACCGTGCGGGAGCGGGGCAGTGTTCAGCACCTCGGCTCGACCGTCGGCGGCACATTGCTGCCCACCCGCAACCGGATGGACGCGCTGGAGGCGCTGTTTCCTGCCGTGACGGCGTCGGGAATTCCGAAAGGCCCCGGGGTAGAGGCGATTCTGCGGCTCGACGAGATGCCGCGTGGTCTGTATTCCGGCGCGGTCGCGATGTTCACCCCCGACGGCGGGATGGATGCCGCGCTGGCGTTGCGCGCGGTGTACGAAGCCGACTCCCGGACCTGGCTGCGCGCCGGAGCGGGCATCATCGCCGCCTCGACGCCCGATCGGGAGTTCGAGGAGACCTGCGAGAAGATGGCCTGCCTGGCGCCCTACCTCGTCGAGCGGTGAGCCGGCTCAGCCACTCAACTGCGCGACGAGGGAGCGCTTGTCGACTTTACCGACCGCTGTCGTCGGCAACGCCGGCATCGGCGCGATCATGTCCGGGCGGCAGTGCACAGCGACGCCGCGGGCGTCGAGATGCTCGTTGAGCTCGGGCAGCGCGACCGGGCTGCCATGGAAAACAATTGCCGCACAGATTTTCTCGCCCAGGTAGGGATCAGGCAGGCCGACCGCGGCCGCGGCCGCGACCCGCGGGTGGGTCAGCAGATGGCTCTCCAGGTCCAGGGCGGCCACGGTCTCCCCGCCACGAACAATGACGTCCTTGACTCTGCCGGTCACCTCCAGATACCCGTTGGCAAAGCGGCGCACCGTGTCCCCGCTGCGGTAGAAGCCGTCCGGGGTGAACGAACGCTGGTTCTCCGCCTCCGCCCGGAAGTATCCGTTGATGGTGTACGGCCCCCGCACCAGAAGCTCTCCCGGCTCACCGTCCGGCACGGGGGCACCGGCGTCATCGACGATGCGCAACTCGTCGTCGTCGGCCAGCGGTTTGCCCTGGGTGTGGTCGACGATCTCCGGGGGATCCCCAATCCTGGTGTAGCACAACAGTCCCTCGGCCATCCCGAACACCTGCTGCAGGCCGGGGGTGAGCACGGACCGGATGTGTCCGGCGTCGTCCGCGGCCAGCTTGGCGCCACCGACCTGGAGCAGTCGCAACGTGGTGGGGGGCTGCTCCTCCCATTCGCAGGCGTGCGCCCACAATCGGGCCAGCGCGGGCACCAGCGCGGTGGCCGTGACACGGTGACGGGCGATGGTGGCGAACGCCGCTTCCGGGCTGGGGTCTCGTCCGAACACGACGGTGGCACCCACGCTCATGGCACCGAGCAGGCCGGGGCACGCGAGCGGAAAGTTATGGCCGGCGGGCAGCGCGACAAGATAGACGTCGTCGCTCGTCATCTCGCACAGCGCGGCACTGGCCGTCGCGTTGTAGACGTAGTCGTCGTGGGTACGGGGGATCAGTTTCGGGGCACCCGTCGTGCCACCGGACACCAGCAGCAGGGCTGGCCCGCTGGTGTCGGGCTGCAGTTGCGGCGGCTTTCCGGTGCCCTCGCACAGCCGCGACCACGTGATGTGCGGACCCGCGTCACCGTCGATGATGATGTGTCGCAACTGGTTGGGGCGCTGCGCAAGCCGCTCGGCCATCGCCCGGTAGTCGTAGGCGGGGTCGCAGCCCACGATGATCCCGACCGCGCCACTGACATCCAGGAAGTGCACCAGCTCTGCGTCGCGATGGCCGGGCAGGCAGAGCACGGGCAGCGCGCCGGCACGCAGCAGACCGAACAGCGCGACCGCGAACTGGCAGCTGTTCGGCAACTGAACCAGCACGCTGTGCCCCGGCTCGATGCCCAGCGCGGACAGCCCGGCGGCGGCGGCGTCGGCTCGACGGTCCAGCTCGGCGTAGGTGAGGCGAGCCGAATCGTCGACGATCGCCGGCCGGTCGGGCCACCGCGTCGCGGCCGTCCGCAAGATCTCGTCGAGTGGCCGGCCGGCCCAGTACCCCGAGTCGCGATAGTGCCTCGCGCGGTCCGGGGGGAAGGGGGTGAATCCGCTCATTGCGCTCCCTGACGTAGCCATCTCCACGCAGCAAGCATAGGGTAGCCTTCCCAAAGTTAGGTGAGGCTGTTCTGAGGTAGGGAGGCGACAGTGACCGCGGCTGAAGCGGCCATGATCACCGACCGGATCGCCGAGGTGCTCGGCGTCGACCACACCGACATCGACCCGGACGGCGACCTGATCGCGCAGGGTTTGGACTCGATACGCATGATGGCGCTGGCCGGACGCTGGCGCCGTGCGGGTTTCGACGTCGACTTCGCCCGGCTGGCGGCCGCCCCGTCGGTCCGTGCCTGGGCTGAGCTGCTGACCACCGCCGAACCCGCGAATCCGCTTCCTGCGCAACCACAACCGGCCGTCGGCGAGCCGTTCCCGATGGCGCCGATGCAGCACGCGATGTGGGTCGGCAGGCACGCCGATCAACAACTCGGCGGCGTGGCCGGCCACCTCTACGTGGAGTTCGACGGCGACGCGCTGGACCCCGAGCGGCTCCGGCGGGCGGCCACCCTGCTGGCGGCTCGGCACCCGATGCTGCGGGTCCAGTTCCTGTCCGACGGCACGCAGCGCATCGGCGTACCGCCGGACACCTTCCCGGTCGACGTCATCGACCTGCGGGAGTCCGACGACGTCGAGCAGCGGCTGGCCGCGATCCGGTCGGAGAAGTCGCGGCAGCAGCTCGACGGGCAGGTCTTCGAACTCACGCTGACTCTTCTACCCGGCACGCGCAGCCGGTTGCACGTCGACCTGGACATGCAAGCCGCGGACGCGATGAGCTACCGAGCGTTGATGGCCGATCTGGCCGCGCTGTATCGCGGTGACATGCTCACCGACATCGGCTACACGTACCAGCAATACCGGCAACAGCTTTCGCCGTCGGACCGATACGACACCGACCGGCAGTGGTGGTCGAACCGGGTGCCGGATCTGCCCGACGCGCCCGCGCTGCCGGTGGTGCCCGCCGCCGAACAGACCGACCCGCATCGGCCCGGTCGCCGCTGGCATTGGCTGGACCCACACACCCGCGACGGGCTTTTCGACCGGGCCCGCCGCCACGGGGTGACCCCGGCGATGACGCTGGCAGCTTCGTTCGCCGACACGGTGGGCAGCTGGTCGGCAGACCCGCGCTTTCTGCTCAACGTCCCGCTGTTCGGGCGGGAACCGCTGCACCCCGACATCGAGAACGTGGTCGGTGACTTCACCTCGTCGCTGCTGCTCGATGTCGACCTCACTGCTGCCGACACCCCGAGTAAGCGGGCACAGGTGCTGCAGCACACCATGCACGAAGCGGCGGCGCACGCGTCGTACCCGGGCTTGTCGGTGCTGCGCGACATCAGCCGCCATCGCGGGACACAGGCGCTCGCGCCGGTCGTGTTCACCAGCGCCCTCGGCCTCGGTGAACTGTTCTCTGCCGATGTGACAACGCAATTCGGCACACCCGACTGGATCATCTCCCAAGGGCCGCAGGTCCTGCTCGACGCCCAGGTGACCGAATTCGCCGGCGGCATCCTGCTCAATTGGGATGTCCGGGAGAGTGCCTTCCGCCCCGGCGTCATCGACGCGATGTTCGCCCATCACATCGACGAAGTGCAGCGCCTGGCGCGCGAGGACGACGCCTGGGACAGCGAGCGCGGCCCGCTGCTGCCCGCGTCGCAACGCGCCGCGCGGGAAGCGGTGAACACCAGCGCCCTACCCAGCGGAAAGATGTTGCACGACGGCTTCTTCGACCTTGCATCGCGTCAACCCGATGCCCCTGCGGTGTTCAGCAGCATGGGTGACCTGACCTATGACGATCTGTGCCGCCAGGCGCTGGCAGTGGCCGCCGCGCTGCGGGCCGCGGGACTTCCGGACGGCGGCACCGTCGCGGTGCTGGGGCCCAAGACGGCCGAACAGATCCCGGCGCTGCTGGGTATCCACGCGGCCGGCGGGGTGTATCTGCCGATCGGCATCGACCAGCCGGCCGAGCGGGCCCGGCGGATCCTCACGAGCGGGGCCGTCGACATGGCGCTGGCTTGCGGCGCCGAACTGCCGGAGGCGCCGGTTCCGTGCATGACGGTCACCGACGCGATCACCCGCGGCGACGGCGCCGAATCGGCCGCTGTCACCGGGGATCCGGGCCGTCTGGCCTACGTGCTGTTCACCTCGGGGTCAACCGGCGAGCCCAAGGGTGTCGAGGTCTCCCACGACGCCGCGATGAACACCGTCGAGTTCATCACCGGCCATTTCGGGCTCGGGCCGCAGGACCGGTGCCTGGCGCTGTCCACACTCGAGTGCGACATCTCGGTGCTGGATGTGTTCGCCACCCTGGCCGCCGGCGGGGCGATCGTCGTGGTCGACGAGGAACACCGGCGCGACCCCGACCACTGGGTGCGGCTCATCCAACGGCATCGGGTCACGGTCTTGCACTTTCTGCCGGGCTGGTTGGCGATGCTGCTCGACGTCGCAGGCCCGCTGCCGACGCTACGAGTGGTGCCGACCGGGGGTGACTGGGTCACCCCGGCGATGGCGCACCGGCTGCGCGGCCGGGCCCCCGGCGTACGGTTCGCCGGCCTGGGTGGGGCCACCGAGACCGCGATCCACAACACCGTCTGTGAGGTGGCCGACGTCCCCGAACACTGGACCGCGATTCCGTTCGGAAAGCCGTTGCCGAACAACCGATGCCGCGTCGTCGGTCCCGCCGGCACCGACTGCCCGGACTGGGTGGTCGGCGAGCTGTGGATCGGAGGGCGAGGACTTGCCCGGGGGTATCGCGGCCGGCCGGACCTGACGGCGGAGCGATTCGTCGAACACGACGGGGTGCGCTGGTATCGGACCGGTGACCTGGCCCGGTTCTGGCCGGACGGCACCTGCGAATTCGTCGGGCGCGCCGATCACCGGGTGAAGCTCAGTGGCTACCGCGTCGAACTCGGTGAGGTGGAAGCGGCGTTGCAGCGGGTGCCCGGTGTGCTGGGTGCCGTGGCGGTGACCGTCCCCGGGCGCACCGAGTCCGCGGACCGGCTGGTGGCCGCCGTCCAGCTCGCGGCCGGAACAAGCCTGGACTCCCTTCACACACGGATCGCCAAAGACCTTCCCGCTCACATGGTTCCGCGACACATCGAGGTGCTCGACCGGATCCCCTACTCCATCGGGGGCAAGGTCGACCGCAACGCCGTCGCCCGACGGGTCGCCGAGCGGGTGGACGCCGGAAGCGGAAACCGTCCGCCGACGGGTCCGGTGCAGTCCGCGCTGGCCGCGATCGTCGCCGATGTCCTCGGCGCGGCCGCGGTGGGAGCCGAGGACGACTTCTTCGCCCTCGGCGGCGATTCCGTGCTGGCCACCACGCTCGTGGCACGGATCCGGCAACGACTGGACGTCACGGATGTCAGCGTCGCGGACATCTTCGCCACCCGCACCGTCGAAGCCCTGGCCCGGCGGCTCGGCGAGCTCGAGCCGGCGGATCGGCTCGACGCCATCGCCGAGCTGTACCTCGAAGTGGCCCTCATGGACACCGCCGAGGTCGCCTTGGCGCTCACCCGGAGATCTGATGACTGACACCCTCACCGATCCGTTCGACCAGCAGCGGCTGGAGTTGTTGCGCCAGAAGCTGTCTCAGCGCGGCTTGCTCACCGAACCGGCCACGTCGGCGGACCCGGCCGGGATGACCGACGGTCAGCGCCGGATGTGGTTCGTGCACTCGATCGACGGCACCGGGGCGCTGTTGAACGTCTGCGTGTCGTACCGGCTGAGCGGTGAACTCGACTCGACCCGACTGCGTGCGGCCGTGAACGCGGTCGCCGCACGCCATCCGATCCTGCGTACCACCTACCAGACCGACGCCGACGGCGAACCGCGCCCGACCGTGCACGGGGAACTCGCCCCCGGCTGGGCCGAGCACGACCTCCGTGAGCTCGGGGCGCAAGCCAGCGGCCTGCGCGTGGAGGTGCTCGCGCAGCGCGCATTCACCGAACCCTTCGACCTGGGCACCGACTCGCCACTGCGGATCACGTTGGTCCGAACTGGTTCCGACGAGCATGTACTGCTGCTGGCGGCGCACCACATCGCCTGGGACGACGCTTCGTGGCGAGTGTTCTTCGCCGACCTCAGCATCGCCTACCAGGGCGGCGACCTTCCGCCGGCGCCACTGGCCGAAGCACCCGCATCCGGCAGCGACGACGCCGACGTGGCGTACTGGCGCGCGCTGCTCGCAGACCCACCCGAACCGCTGGAACTACCCGGGCCGAGGGGATCCGCGGTTCCCACCGAGTGGCGGGCCGCCCGGCGCACCACCCGAGTGAACTCCCGCACCGTCGATGCGGTGACCACGCTGGCGCACGAATCCGGGGCGACGCCGTACATGGTTCTGCTGGCGGCGTTCTCGGCGTTGATGCTGCGCTATACGCACGCCGACGACTTCCTGGTTGCCGCACCGGTTCTCAATCGCAGTTCCGATGACGTCATCGGCTACTACGGCAACACCGTCGCACTGCGCATGCGGCCGGACCGCAGGAGCACCTTCGGTGATCTGGTCGGCGCCGCGCGTGATGCCGCCGTCGGTGCCTTCGCCCATCAGCGGGTCAACCTCGACCGGGTGGTCCGGGAGCTGAACCCGGACCGTCGCTACGGGGTCGAACGGATGGCGCGGGTGAGCTTCGGCATGCGGCATCCGGACGGCGACGGCTTCCAACCCGGCGGCATCACCTGCCGGCGGGCCGAGTTCCGCGGCCAGTACGCCCAACTCCCGCTGGGATTCATGGTCGAGTTCGCCGGCGGCGAAGCAGAAGTGGAGGTCGAGTACCTCACCGAGGTCATCGATGCGGGCTTGGCCGAGCAGATGTTGCGGAGCTTCGTCGTCCTCCTCGAGGACGCGCTGTCCCATCCGGATCGGGTGCTGGCCGATCTGGCCGTGCTGGACGAGACGGACACCGCGCGGCTGTTCGACATGTCCCGAGGTGAGGACTACGTCTGTCCGCCGATGACACTCGGTGACCTGGTCGCCGAGCAAGCCGCCCGCCAGCCGAATGCGATCGCCGTCGTCTACGAGGGCCGCCACTACACCTACCGCGAGCTGAACGCGGCGGCCAACCGGCACGCGCAGTGGCTCGCCGCGCAGGGCATCGGCGCCGAAGATCGTGTCGCGGTGCTGCTGGACAAGTCGCCGGAGCTGGTCATCACCGCGTTGGGTATCGCCAAGGCGGGCGCGGTCTATCTGCCGGTCGATCCGGAGTATCCCGCCGATCGCATCGATCACATTCTCGGCGACGCGGATCCCAAAATGGTGATCCGCCAACCCATCACCGGTGTCGAGGACTTCCCCGACCACGACCCGGGTCCGTCGGATCTGGTGCGCCCGTTCGGTCCGGCCAACACCGCCTACCTGATCTACACCTCGGGGTCGACCGGTCTGCCCAAGGGGGTTCCGGTACCGCACCGTCCGGTCGCCGACTACTTCCGGTGGTTCGCCGACGAATACCAGATCGGTCCCGACGACCGCCTCCTGCAGGTGGCCTCACCCAGCTTCGACGTGTCGATCGGTGAGACCTTCGGGATCTTGGCCCAAGGCGCCCGCCTGGTGATCCCGCGCACCGACGGGCTGCGCGACATCGGCTATCTCACCGATCTGCTGCAGCGCGAGTCCATCACGTCGATGCACTTCGTGCCGTCGCTGCTCGGATTGTTCCTGTCGCTGCCCGGCGTCGAACAGTGGCGCAGCCTGCGGCGGGTGCCGATCGGCGGGGAAGCGCTGCCCGGAGAATTGGCCGACAAGTTCCACGCGACGTTCGACGCGCTGCTGCACAACTTCTACGGGCCGACCGAGACGGTCATCAACGCCTCCCGCTATAAGGTCGAGGGCAGGCAGGGCACCCGGGTGGTTCCGATCGGGAAACCCAAGATCAACACCGCGATCTACCTGTTGGACGATGCGCTGCGGCCGGTGCCGACCGACGTGATCGGCGAAATCTACATCGGCGGAACACAACTGGCGCACGGCTACCACCACCGGCCGGCGCTGACCGCGGAACGCTTCGTCGCGGACCCCTTCACCCCCGGCGGTCGGCTCTACCGTTCGGGCGACCTGGCCCGGCGAAACCGCGACGGCGACCTGGAATTCGTCGGCCGCGCCGACGAACAGGTCAAGATCCGCGGCTTCCGCATCGAACTCGGCGAGGTCGCCGCGGCCGTCACTGTGGATCCGAGCGTCGGGAATGCGGTCGTGGTCGCCGCCGATCTGCCCCATCTCGGCAAGAGCCTGGTCGCCTACGTGGCGCCGGCGGCCGGCGATGTCGTGGACGTCGAGCGGATCAGAATCCGGGTCGCCGCCGCGTTGCCGGACTACATGATCCCGGCCGCCTACGTCGTCGTCGACGAGATCCCGGTCACCGCCAACGGAAAGCTGGATCGGGCCGCCCTTCCGGCAGCCGAGATCGGCCCGATGGTCGACTACCGTGCACCGGTCACCGAGACCGAGCGCACCGTCGCCGCATTGTTCGCCCGGTTGCTCGGCGTGGGCGACGTGGGTTGTGACGACTCGTTCTTCGCCCTCGGCGGGCACTCTCTGCTGGCGACCAAACTGGTCGCCGCGATCCGCGAAGCCTGCGGGGCCGAGGTCACCGTCCGCGACATCTTCGAGGCCGGCAGCGTCGGCGAACTCGCCGCGGTGATCGATGGGCGCCGCGACCGTCAGACGCCGTCCACCCGGCCGCCGCTGGTCGCCGCCGGGGGCGACCCCGAGAGCGCACCGCTGTCGGCCGCCCAGCTGCGAAGCTGGTTCCAGTACCGCGTCGACGGACCCAGCCCGGTGAACAACATCCCGTTCGCGGCGCGCCTGACCGGTCCCTGTGATGCCGACGCACTGGCCGCCGCCGTCCACGACGTGATCGCCCGGCACGAGATCCTGCGCACCGTCTACCGCGAGATCGACGGAGTAGCCCATCAGGTCGTCACCGCCGGCGACAATGCTCAGGTCCGGCGGCTCGACGGTCCCGACAACCAGTGGCTGACAACCCAACTCGATGCCGAGCGGGCCCACCGGTTCGAACTCGAAACCGAACTGCCGATCCGCGTCGCCGTGCTACGCACACCCGGCGAATGCGTCCTGTCGATGGTCGTGCACCACATCGCCGCCGACCACTGGTCGGCCGGCGTGCTGTTCACCGACGTGCTCACCGCCTACCGGGCGCGACGGCAGGGCACCGAGCCGTCCTGGCAGCCGCTGCCGATCCAGTACCGCGACTACGCCGCATGGCAGATCCACTTGCTGTCCGACACCGAGTTGATGGATGCGCAACGGCAGTTCTGGGTGCGAGAACTCGACGGACTCCCCGAGGACACCGGCCTGCGCCCGGACCTGCCCCGGCCGCCGATGGCCGGCGGGGCCGGTGCGGCCATCCCGCTGCATTTCGGCACCGCCGTGCGAGAACGGCTGACCGCGCTGAGTCGTGAGCTCGGGATCACCGAGTTCATGCTGCTGCAAACCGTCATGGCGGTGGTCCTGAGTAAAGCCGGCGGTGGTCGCGACATCCCGCTGGGCACACCCGTTGCGGGCCGTACCGACACCGAATTGGACCGGCTGGTCGGTTTTTTCGTCAACATCCTGGTGTTGCGCAACGACCTGTCGGGCAATCCCACGCTGCGTGAGATCCTGCTGCGCTCGCGGGAGATGGCGCTGGCGGCCTACGCCAACCAAGATCTCCCGTTCGATCGGGTGGTCGACGCGGTCAACCCGGTGCGGTCGCTGTCCCGCAACCCGCTCTTCCAGGTGGTCGTCCACGTTCGCGAGGAGCTTCCCGAGAACCAGCTGATCGAAGCGGGCCCGGACGGTGACACCCGATTCACCGCCCTGGAACCGACTTTCGACGTGGCCCACGCCGATCTGAGCGTGAACTTCTTCGTCGGTGACGACGGCTATCGCGGGCACGTGATCTACCGCACCGAGCTCTACCACCCGTCGACGATGGAGCGCTTCGCCGGTTGGCTGGGTCAGGTCATCGACGCGTTCGCCGCCGATCCTGATGTCCGGCTGCGTGATGTCGACCTGCTCGGCGATTCCGAACGGCAGCAGGTGCTCGGGCAGAGCCGAGGCATCGAGTCGCCGGTCGAGCGGCCCCGCACCGTCCCGGGACTGCTCGAGGCCAGCCGGGCGTTGGGTCAGGACCGGGTCGCGCTGCGGTGCGCCGGTGATGAGCTCGATTACGCCGCGCTGCATCACCGTTCGGATCGCCTCGCCCAGTTGCTGGTGCGCCACGGCGTCGGCCCGGGCTCCCTGGTCGGCATGTCGATGCGCCGCGGGATCGATCTGGTGGTCGCGCTCGTCGGCATCATGAAAGCCGGTGCCGGTTTCTTCCCGCTGGACCCCACCTATCCCGTCGCGCGCAAGCAGTTCATGCTCGACGACGTCCAACCCGCCGTCGTCGTGGTCACCGAAGAGGCCGGCGCGTCGATGCCGCCCGCCGACGGCGTCACGGTGATCTCGATGGACGATCCGGCGGTTCGCGCCGAGCTGGCGTCCACCGATCCCGTCGCCGCCTTGACCCAGCCGCACCCCGACGACCCGATGTACCTGATGTTCACGTCGGGCTCCACCGGGACACCGAAGGGTGTCGTGGGCACCCACCGTGCGATGAGCACCAGGCTGACCTGGCAGCTCAAGCACTATCCGGTTCCGGGACAGGACATCCGGCTCGCGCAGGCACCGATGACTTTCCTGGAGGGGTGCATCGAGACGTTGGCCGGGCTCGCGGCCGGCGCGACCCTGATCGTCGCCGACGACGCCGAGCACCGCGACGCCGAGGCGATAGCGGGGCTGATCGAGCGGCATTCCGTCGCCCAGGTCACCGGTGTCGCCAGCCTGGTGTCCGCACTCGTCGACAGCGCACCGAACGCCGTGCGCGCGCTGCGCCGGCTGGTGACCTGTGGCGAGCCGGTGAACGTCTCGCTGCTGCAGCGTCTGGTCTCCTGCGTGGGTGAGGGTCCGGCGCGAAACATGCAGCTGCTGAACGCCATCGGAGCCACCGAAACCTCTGGTGCGTTGATTCGCGGCCCACTGGACCTGCCCATCCCCAAGATCGGTACACCGATGGAGGGGTCGCAGGTTTACCTGCTCGACGAGGCGCTGCAGCCGGTGCCGGTCGGTGTCGTCGGCGAGCTCTACTACGCCGGTGAGCAGATCGCACGCGGGTACTGGAAGCAGCCCGCGCTGACCGCGTCGAGGTTCGTCGCGAATCCCTATGCGGCCGAGCCGGGGTCGCGTTTCTACCGCAGCGGCGATCGCGGACGGTGGACTGAGGATGGCCATCTCGAATTCGTCGGCCGCACCGACCATCAGGTGAAGGTGCGGGGCTTCCGGGTGGAACTCGCCGAAGTCGAAGCCGCTCTGAAAGCCGCCGAGGGTGTCGCCGTCGCGGCCGCGCGAACCTGGGACGGATCCAGCGGCGCCTCCCTGGCCGGCTACGTCGTCCCCCGTGAGCCGGTGGACGATCCCGCGGCCTTCGCCGCCTCGGTGCGTGCGTCGGTGGCTGCGGCACTGCCCGGCTACATGACACCGGCCACGATCTCGGTGCTCGGCGCGATGCCCGCGACCGAATCCGGGAAGCTGAACCGCCCCGCGCTGCCACGCCCCGAGGCGCACACCACCGGCGCGAGCGAGCCGGCCAGAACCGACACCGAGCGGTCCGTCGCCGCAGCGATGGAGCAGCTGCTCGAGGTTGTCGAGATCGGCAGGGACGACGACTTTTTCGCACTCGGCGGGGACAGCATCCTGTCGGTTCAGCTCGCGGCACGGATCCGTGCGGCCGGCCTGACGGTCGAACCCCGGACGATCTTCGCCCATCCCACCGTGGCATCGCTGGCCGCCGCGATCGACGACGGGCACGTCGACCCGGCTACCGACCGCGCCGACACCCGCCACGAGGCGATGAGTGTGTCCGGACTGTCGGCAGGCGACCTGGCCGCCCTGAAGTCGTCGTGGTCGAAGGCCCGCCCGTCGTGACCAACGCCGTGGACATGGATGACATCGAGGACGTCCTGGCCCTCTCGCCCCTGCAACTCGGGCTGTACTCGCACGCCACGCTGATCGGACCCGACGGCGACGACCCGTACGTCATCGCGATGACGGCCGACGTGACGGGTCCGCTGGACGTCGAACTGCTCCGCGACTGCGCGGCGGCGATGTTGGTGCGCCACCCCAACCTGCGGGCCAGCTTCTGGCACCAGGATCTGCCGCAACCGGTCCAGATCGTCCCCGCCACAGTCGAACTGCCGTGGCAACATCTGCCGGCTGAGGACGACTTGCGGGCCGCCGAGATCGAACAGCGGGAACGCGGCAAGCAATTCGCGTTGCACGACGGTCCGCTGATCCGATTCCTGCTCATCGAGCTGCCGAATTGGCGCTGGCGGCTGGTGGTCACCGCACACCACATCGTGCTCGACGGCTGGTCACTGCCGGTGTTCATCGGGGAGATGCTCACGCTGTACCGAGTCGGCGGCACCCCCGAAGCGCTGCCGACGCCACGGTTGTACCGCGACTACATCGGCTGGCTCACCGAGCGCGATATGCAGGCAGGCGAATGCCTCTGGCGCAGGCACCTCGCCGACCTGCCAGGCCCGACACTGTTGTCGTCGGCCCTCGGTGGTGACGGGACGGGGCTGCCGAAGCGCACCGAGCTGTCGCTGCCGGCCGACGACACCGAACAACTGGCCGCCGCGGCCCGGACTCGGGGCGTCACCCTCAATTCGGTGATGCAGATGGCCTGGGCGCTGATCCTGTCCCGGCTGACAGACCGCGACGACATCGTCTTCGGGGTCACCGTATCCGGTCGCCCGCCCGAACTCACGGGTGTGGAAACCATGGTCGGCCTGTTCATCAACACCGTTCCGCTGCGGGTACGTCTCGACCCGAACAGGACTGTGGGACAGCACTGTTCGGCTCTGCAGCGGGAAGCGGCCGAACTACGCGACCACAGCTACCTGAGCCACTCGCAGCTGCGGGCGCTGGCCGGCGTCGGCGAGATGTTCGACACCCTGCTGGTCTACGAGAGCTTCCCGCCCGGCGGTGTGGTCGGCGGTCAGCAGTTCTCCGCAGGCGACGTCACCTTCCGGCCCGCAGCTATGGAAAGCCTCACCCACTTCCCGGTGACGGTCGCCGCCTACCGCAACACCGCCGAGCTGACGCTGCTGGTCGAGGTGACCGACAACGCGCTGGGCATGATGTCGCCGGAGACGCTGGGCCGCCGGGTGCTGCAGACGATGCGCCGCCTCATCGACGAGTGGGACCGGCCGCTGGGCGGGATCGGAATCCTGCTCGAGGGTGAGGCACCACCGATCGAGGCGCCCGCGGGCGTCGCCGGGCCCGGGGTGGCCGAGCGGTTCGCCGCAACCGCTGCGGTGCATCGCGATTCCGTCGCGCTTCGGTGGAACGGTGGCCGGCTGACCTACGACGAGCTCAACGAGCAATCGGACAGGATCGCGGGGTTCCTGGCCGATCGCGGCGTGGGCGCGGAGACGCCGGTCGCGATCCAGCTCCCGCGAGGTGCCGACTACGTGGTGGCGATGCTCGCCGTACTCAAGGCCGGCGGCATGTGTGTGCCACTCGACCCGGCGATGCCGGTAGGCCGGGTGCAGTCCATTCTCGCCCAGACCGGGGCTGCCGTCGTCATCGACGAGACCACGATGCCCGCCGCCCGCAGCGCACCGCGCCTCTGCGTGCCGGCCCATCCCGGCCACGCCGCCTACACGGTGTTCACCTCCGGCACCACGGGAGAACCCAAGGGTGTCATCGGAACTCATCGGGCATTGCTCGCCTACATCGACGACCACGCCGAGCGGATGCTCACGCCTGCGAGCGAGCGCCTCGGCAGGCCGCTGCGTATCGGCCACGCCTGGTCGTTCGCGTTCGACGCCGCCTGGCAACCGCTGGCAGGACTGCTGTTCGGTCACGCCGTGCACATCATCTCCGAGAGCGACCGCAGGGATGCCGACCTGCTCGTCGACATCATCGAACGGGAGGGGATCGACATGCTCGACGTCACCCCCTCGCTGTTCACCAGTCTGCGTCAGGCCGGGCTGCTGGACTCCGGGCGACTTTCGGTGCTCGCACTCGGCGGTGAAGCGGTCGGCGCGGGGGACTGGACTGATATCCGGAAAGCCTGCACCGGAACGCTATTGGCGGCGCACAACTGTTACGGCCCGACCGAGACGACCGTCGAGGCCGTCGTCGCCGCGATTGCCGAGCACGACGCGCCGGTGATCGGCTATCCGACACGATCGACGCGCGCCGCGGTTCTCGATTCGTGGCTGCAGCCCGTCCCCGACGGTGTGGTGGGCGAACTGTATCTGGCCGGCGATCAGGTGACGAGGGGTTACCTCGGTCGCCGCGCCGAGACCGCGACGCGGTTCGTCGCCGCCCCGGGCGGTGCCCGGATGTACCGCACCGGCGATCTGGTGCGGCGGGATCACGACGGCGCGCTGGTCTTCGTCGGCCGGGCCGACGCCCAGATCCAGGTCCGCGGGCATCGCGTCGAGCTGGGCGAGATCGAGGCGGTACTCGAAGAGATGCCCGGGGTGCGGCACGTACACGTCACGGTGCAGGGGCAGACCGCGGGTCCCCGACTGGTCGCGTACGTCGACGGTGACGTGACGGTGTCCGAACTGCGCCCGCTGCTGCGGAACAGGTTGCCGCGGTACATGCTTCCGCACCGGCTGATCGTGGTCGACACGATTCCGCTGACCGCCAACGGCAAGGTCGACGAGGCGGCGCTGGCGGCCACCGTGTCACCCGACGAGGCTCCGGAGCCGCCGAGCACGCCGACCGAGATCGCCCTTGGCCATGCCGTCGCGGAACTGCTGGGCCTTGCCGCCGTCGACCTCGACGCCGACTTGCTGGAACTGGGGCTCGACAGCATCGCCGCGCTGTCGTTGGTTCAGCTCGCGCGCAGCAGTGGACTGTCACTGCGCGCCCGGCTGGTCCTCGAGTGCGGCACGCTTCGCGAACTCGCGGCGGCAGTCGATCGCGACACCGCCGACGACCTCGCTGCCGGGCCGGAGCCGCAGGGCCCGGTTCCGGCGCTGCCTGCCGTGCACTGGCTCTATGAGCACGGCGATCCGCGACGCCTGTCGCAGGTGGAGGCGATCCGATTGCCGGCCGATGCGACCGCCGAGCGGCTGCGCCTGCTGCTGGACGGGATCGCCGCCGGGCACGAGATGTTCCGCAGCCGCCTCGACCGCGCGACGATGACGTTCGTCCCGGCCGGTCGAGACACCATCCCGCTGGCCGAGGTGGTGGTCGCCGGCGAACTCGGCGACGCCGTCGCCGAATACGCAGCCGCCGCGATCGAACGGCTGGATCCCGAGGTCGGCCATCTGACCGAAGCGCTGTGGCTGCATGGCCCGGGCGAGCCGGGTGTTCTCGTACTGGTCGTCCACGTGCTGGCGATGGATCCGGCGTCCTGGCGCATCGTGCTCGGTGAGTTGATGGCCAACTGGTCGGCCGCCGGCTCTGCCGAATTCGGCCCCGTCAGCGGTGAACAGGTCAGTTATCGCCGGTGGGCTCACCGCCTCACCGATCGTGCTCGCGCTCTCGACACCGTCGATTTCTGGCTCACGCAGATCGACGGTGAAGACCCGGCATTGGGGGACCGGCGCGTGCGCCCCGAGGCGGATCGGTTCGCCGACCTCGCGATCACCGTGACGGTCACCGAGGCCGACATCACCGGCGCTCTGCTACGCGGACAGACACCGATCCAAGACCTGCTGGCCGATGCATGTGCCCGTCTGATCACCCGCTGGCGCGAGCAGCGCGGCGCTGTCAGCCCGGTTCCGCTGCTGGCGCTGGAAACCCACGGCCGCACCGGCGCGGACGACACGGTCGGCCTGCTCAGCGCCATCTATCCGTTACGGATCCGTCCGGGACACCCGATACCCGAGATACCCGGCGAATCAACTGATTACGCCGCGCTGCGTTACCTGAGGCCGGACACCGCCGAGCTGCTGCGGGGTTTCCACGGCCCGCAGGTGCTCCTGAATTACCTCGGCAGGCTCGACCTCGATGCCGGGGCACTGCTGGACCGCGGTCTGCTCGCCCACCTGTCGATCATGACCGAACCGAACGTCGCGGTGCGGCACGAACTGACCCTGGTCGCCGCCGTCGCCGGTCGAAAGTTGGTCACCCAGTGGCGAACGCTGCCCGACATCTTCAGCGCGACGGATGTGGCTGCGCTGCAGCAGATGTGGGCAGAAATCTTGCAGGAGTTGGCGGAGGTGACGTCGTGATGCGGCGGTTGGCTGTTCTGGGCGCCGGAGCCAAGGCGGTGGCGGTGGCCGCGAAAGCGGCGATGCTGCGCGACATGGGCGTCGTCACACCGGAGATCGTGGCTGTCGAGCGCACGGCGGTCGCGGCGAACTGGCGCGCGGGCGGTGGTTGGACCGACGGCCAGCACCGGCTGGGAACCAGCCCGGAGAAGGACGTCGGCTTCCCGTACCGGTCGATGATCCTGCCCGGCCGCAACGGCGAACTCGACCAGCGGATGATGCGGCTGAGCTGGCAGTCCTACCTGGTGAGCACCGGGCGCTTCGCGGAGTGGGTCGACCGCGGCAAGCCAGCACCGACCCACGAGACGTGGGCGAACTACCTGCGCTGGGTGGCCGACGCTGTGGCACTGAATGTCGTTGACGGCGAGGTGATCCGGATGTCTCTCGACGGACAGTCGTGGGTGTTGCACACCGGCGGCGGCACGGTCGAGGCCGATGCGGTGATGATCACCGGCCCCGGCCAGCCCGGCCGATCGGTGCTGCCCGGCCATCCGCAGGTCCTCTCGATCGCCCAGTTCTGGGAGTTGTCGGCGTCGAAAGAACGGATCGACGCCGAGCGGGTCGCGGTGATCGGCGGTGGTGAGACCGCGGCGTCGATGCTCAACGAGCTCTTCGGGCACCGGGTGTCCACCATCACGGTGATCTCGCCGCAGGCGACGTTGTTCACCCGCGGTGAGAGCTTCTTCGAGAACCGGATGTTCAGTGACCCGACGGATTGGGTCGGACTGACTCCGGCCGAGCGGCGCGACGTGATGGCCCGCACCGATCGCGGGGTCTTCTCTGCGCGGGTTCAGGATTCGCTGCTCGCCGACGATCGGATCAGGCATCTGCGCGGCCGGGTGGCGCACGGTGTCGCCGCCGACGGCCGGATCCGTATCACGCTGCACACCGACCGGCACGGCGAGCGGCTCGAGACGGTGCACGGATTCGACCTCGTCATCGACGGTTCGGGCGCCGACTCGCTGTGGTTTCTGCCGCTGTTGGCTCAGGATGCCCTGGACCTGCTCGAGGTCAGGCTGAACGGGCCGCTGACCAGCGACCGGCTGCAGCGGGCGATCGGCGATGACCTCGCGTTGAGCGGGGTGGCGCCGAAGCTGTTCCTGCCCAATCTTTCCGGGCTCAACCAGGGTCCCGGATTTCCCAACCTGAGCTGCCTGGGGCTGCTGTCCGATCGCATTCTCGGCGGCCGGCCCGGTGCCCAGTTGACCCACACGAACGGGAGGAACGTTGAGTACCAATCCATTTGACGACGAGGACGGCCGCTTCTATGTCCTGGTCAACGACGAGGAACAGCACAGCCTGTGGCCGGCGTTCGCCGAGATCCCCAGCGGCTGGCTGGTCGCGTTCGGGGTGGCGAGCCGGGCGGACTGTGCGGAGTTCGTCGAGCAGAACTGGTCGGATATCCGGCCGAAGAGCCTGCGCGCAGCGACTCGACAGTGAAGTTATGCAATGCTAACTTCTCCCTAGATTGGTTAGGCAAACCTAAGGAGGCGGGGGCGGGTTCGACCGTCACCCCGAGACGATGCGCATGAACAACGGTGTAGTGACGCACGCGCGTGCAGCGCGCGTGGATGCGGATGTGGTGAGCCGATTCGCCACCTGCTGCAAAGCGCTCGGCCTGCCGGTTTACGACCGCCGCCGTCCCGCCGACATGCCGGCCGCGCACCGGGCGTTCACCGAACTCACCCGGGTCGCACACGATCAGTGCGACGCATGGACGGGACTGGCGGCCGCCGGTGGGGCGGACTCGCTCGAGGTGCTGGCCGCCGTCGTCCGCACCGCCGACACCGCCGGCGTGCTGCAGCGGCGCATCGAGCTACCCGCCGGTGCACTGGGGTTCGACTACGACGCCGGGCTCTACCTCCGATTCCGCGCCACCACCACCGACGACTTCCGGCTCGCCTATGCTGCCGCGCTGGCGACCGACGGGGCGTTCCATGCCGCCGACGAGATCATCGGCGAGATCCGCTCCCGCCGCCCGCAGTGGCATGAGGCGCGTTGGGTCGACGTGGCGCTGCGGTCCCGCGCGCACCGCTGGTCGGATGTGGTGAAGCTGCTGACCCCGGTGGTCAACGACAGCGGGCTCGACCCCTACTTCGCGCACGCCGCCAAGGTGGCGCTGGGTGTTGCACTCGCCCGGCTCGGGATGTTCGCCCCGGCGTTGTCCTATCTCGAGGAACCCGACGGCCCGGTCGCCGTCGCCGCGGTGGATGGCGCCCTCGTCAAGGCACTGGCTCTGCGCGCCTACGGCGACGAGGACGCCGCCGCCGACGTCTTGCAGGACCTGTACGCCGCCAATCCGGACAACGAGCAGGTCGAGCACGCGCTGTCCGACCCGACGTTCGGCGTTGTCACCACCACCGCGGCGCGGATCGAGGCCCGCACCGATCCGTGGGACATCGAAACCGAGCCCACCGCAGACGATTTCATCGACCCGGAGGCCCGCGAGCGCAAGGCCGCACTGCTCGACGAGGCCGAACGCGAGCTCGGCGAATTCATCGGCCTCGACGAAGTGAAGAATCAGGTGGCGCGGCTGAAGAGCTCGGTGGCGATGGCGTTGCGGCGCGAGCAGCGCGGGTTGGCCGTGGCTCAACGCACCCACCACCTGGTGTTCGCCGGCCCGCCCGGTACCGGCAAAACGACCATCGCGCGCGTCGTCGCCAAGATCTACTGCGGCCTCGGACTGCTCAAGCGGGAGAATGTCCGCGAGGTGCACCGCGCGGACATGATCGGTCAGCACATCGGTGAGACCGAGGCAAAGACCAACGCCCTCATCGACAGTGCGCTGGACGGCGTGCTCTTTCTCGATGAGGCTTACGCCCTGGTTGCCACCGGCGCGAAGAACGACTTCGGGCTGGTCGCCATCGACACCCTGCTGGCCCGGATGGAGAACGACCGCGATCGCCTCGTGGTCATCATCGCGGGCTATCGCGCCGACCTCGATCGGTTCCTGGACACCAACGAAGGTCTGCGGTCCCGGTTCACCCGCAGCATCGTCTTCCCGTCCTACTCGGCAGCCGAACTCGTGGAGATCGCCGTCGCGATGGCGGCCAACCGGGACAGCGTCTTCGAACCCGCCGCCCTGCAGCATCTCGAGGAGTTGTTCGGCCGGCTGGCCGATTCGTCGACCCCCGACTCGACCGGCGTGGCGCGCCGCAGCCTCGACATCGCCGGCAACGGTCGCTTCGTCCGCAATGTGGTCGAACGGTCCGAGGAGGAACGCGAATTCAGGTTGGACCACACGGACCTGGCCGGCGCTGACTTCACCGACGAGCAGCTGATGACGATCACCGCCGCCGATGTGCGCGCATCCGTCGTGCCGCTGCTGGGTGGCCTGGGCCTGACGGTGCCCCAATGAGCGATGATCGACGGTCCTTCTCGTCGCGTACACCGGCCAACGACAACGACGAGAAAGTCACGTACCGGCGCGGCTTCATCACCCGCCACCAGGTGACGGGCTGGCGCTTCGTCATGCGCCGCATCGCATCCGGACTTGCGCTGCACGACACCCGGATGTTGGTCGACCCGTTGCGTAGCCAGTCGCGCGCGGTGCTGATGGGCGTCCTGCTGGTCGTGACCGCTGTGCTCGGCTGCTTCGTGTTCTCGGTGCTGCGCCCCGGCGGTGTGCCGGGCAGCGACCCGGTGCTGGCCGACCGCTCCACCGCCGCGCTCTACGTGCGCCTCGGTGACCGACTGCATCCGGTGCTCAACCTGACGTCCGCGCGGCTCGCTGTGGGACGTGCGGTGGATCCCACCACGGTCAGCGGTGAGCAGCTGGACACGTTCGCCCGAGGCAGCCTGATCGGTATCCCCGGGGCTCCGGAACGCATGGTGCAGAACACCTCTCGCGACGCGCACTGGGCGGTGTGTGACGGCACCGCCGGATCGGACCAGGCCGGCGTGACCGTGATCGCCGGACAGCTGGAACGCGGCGGTGCCCGCGCGGACCAACTGGGCGACGGTCGTGGCGTATTGGTCGGCGGCATCGACGGGACCTGGCTGCTCTGGGACGGCCGGCGCAGCGCGATCGACCTCGCCGACCGCGCCGTCACCGACGCGCTCGGACTGCCCGCCACAACCCCCACCCCCCGGTCCATTGCGGCAGGTCTGTTCAACGCGATCCCGGAGGCCCCGGCACTACGGATCCCGCAGATCCCCGAGGCAGGTTCGCCCGCCGGCTATCCGCTTCCCGTGACGGCCCCGATCGGCGCGGTGGTGATCGCTTACCGCAACGACGGCACTCCGGTGAACTACGCGGTGCTGCCCGACGGGCTTCAGCCGATCAGCCCGGTCTTGGCGGCGGCGTTGCGCAACGCCAACTCCTACGGGCTGGCTCAGCCGCCGCACCTCGGAGCCGACGACATCGCCCGCCTGCCGGTCTCGACGATGCTCGATGTGTCGGCATTCCCGTCCGTGCCGATCAAGCTGGTCGACGCGGCGACCGCGCCGGTGACCTGCGCGCAGTGGAGCAAGATCGACGGTGCCGCAACGAGCGCGCTGACGTTGTTGTCCGGCTCGGTACTGCCGGTCGCCGGCGGGACGCAATCGGTCGACCTCGTCGGCGGCACCAAGCCCGGCACCGCGACCCGAGTCGCACTGCCGCCCGGGCGCGGCTACTTCGTCCACACCGTCGGACAACAGCCGGCGTCGCCCCCGGCGGGATCACTGTTCTGGGTGTCCGACACCGGCGTCCGGTACGGAATCGGCGGCGACCCCAAGACAGGTGAAAAGACCATCGCCGCATTGGGTTTGTCCGAACCGCCGCTGCCGATCCCGTGGTCGGTGCTGACACTGTTCGCCCCCGGCCCGGCCTTGTCCCAAGCCGACGCCCTCGTCGCGTACGACGCCGTCCGGCCCGTAGTCCAGCAGGAGAACCGATGAGCCGCCTGATCTTCGAGGCCGGCCGGCGGTTGCCGGCTCCCCCCACCAACAAGGGGGCGATCGTCATCGAGCCGCCCCCCGAGCTGCCGCGGGTGGTGCCCGCGTCGATGCTGCGCCGTGCGCTGCCGTTCCTGATCGTGATCCTGATCGTCGGCATGATCGTCGCGATGGTGGCCACCGGGATGAAACTCATCTCGCCGCAGACGCTGTTCTTCCCATTCGTGTTGCTGCTGGCCGCCACCGCGCTGTACCGCGGAAGCGACAACAAGATGCGTACCGAGGAGGTCGACGCCGAACGCGCCGACTACCTGCGCTACCTGTCGGTCACCCGGGACAACGTGCGCGCCGAGGCCGCCGCGCAACGCGATGCGCTGCTGTGGTCGCACCCCGACCCCTCGGCACTGACCGTCATCCCCGGCTCGCGCCGGCAGTGGGAGCGTGACCCGCACGACTCCGACTTTCTGGTGCTGCGTGTCGGGCTGCACGACGTGGCGCTGGCCACCACGCTGCGGGTCAAGGACACCGCCGACGAGGTCGACCTGGAGCCGGTGTCACACAGCGCGTTACGCGCCCTGCTCGACACGCAGCGCACCGTCCGCGACGCCCCCCGCGGAATCGACGTGACGACGGTGTCTCGGATCACCGTCCACGGCGACACCGATGAGGTCAGGGCCGTGCTACGCGCCTGGCTGGCTCAGGCCGTCACCTGGCACGACGCGGCGACCCTGGGCGTCGCGCTGGCCAGCCCCGACCTGGAATCACCCGACTGGAACTGGCTGAAATGGCTGCCGCACAGCGATATTCCCGGTCAGCTCGACGGCTGCGGTCCGGCTCGATACCTGGCGGCCAACACCGACGACCTGATCGCGGCGATCGGGCCCGCACTTGCCGACCGCCCGCTGTTCGGTGTCGACGCCGACGATCCGCTGCGTCATCTGCTGGTGGTCGTCGACGATCCGGGCCACGCGCCGGAGGACTCGGTGCTCGCCACCGGCTTGGCCGGAGTCACGGTGATCTACACCGCCGCAGCCCAATCCGGACCACGACCCGGCCAGTACGCCGATCCGGAACGGCCGATACTGCGGGTTGCCGGAGGCACGATCGAGCGTTGGGAGAGCGACGGCTGGCAGACCTACGTCGCCCACGCGGACCGGCTGGCACACGCCGACGCTGTGCATCTGGCACGCGGCCTGGCGCGATGGGACTCCAACCCCACCCACGCCGGACTTCGCTCACCGGCCACCAGGGGCGCGAGCTTCACCACCTTGATGGGCATCCCGGACGCATCCGCACTCGACATCGCGGACGTGTGGGCACCACGGCTTCGCGATGAGGAGCTACGGGTACCGATCGGCGTCACCGCGACCGGCGTGCCGCTGTACTTCGATCTCAAAGACGAGGCCGAAGGCGGGATGGGCCCGCACGGTCTGATGATCGGCATGACGGGCTCCGGCAAGTCGCAGATGCTGATGTCGATCCTGTTGTCGTTGTTGACAACTCACTCAGCCGACCGGCTGATTGTGATCTACGTGGACTTCAAGGGTGAGGCCGGCGCCGACATCTTCCGCAACTTTCCGCAGGTGGTTGCCGTCATCTCCAATATGGCGGAGAAGAAGTCCCTGGCCGACCGGTTCGCCGACACGCTGCGCGGTGAGGTCGCCCGTCGGGAGGCTCTGCTGCGTGACGCCGGGCGTCGGGTGCAGGGCAGCGCATTCGGCTCGGTCGCCGAGTACGAGGCCGCACGGCCTGCCGCCGAGGCATCGGGCATCGAACTACCCTCACTGCCTACGCTGTTCGTCGTCGCTGACGAGTTCACGCTGATGCTGGCCGAACACCCAGAATACGCCGAGCTGTTCGACTACGTCGCCCGCAAGGGGCGCTCGTTCCGGATCCATATCCTGTTCGCCTCGCAGACCCTCGACATCGGACGCATCCGCGACATCGACAAGAACACCTCATACCGGATCGGTCTCAAGGTGGCCAGCCCCGCCGTCTCGCGGCAAGTCATCGGTGTCGAGGACGCTTATCACATCGAATCCGGCAGGGAACACAAGGGAGTCGGCTTCCTGGTGCCCTCGCCGGGAGCCGCACCGATCAAGTTCCGCAGCACCTATGTCGACGGCATCTACGACCCGCCGCGCCCGGTGACGTCGTACGCGGTGCCGTCCGCGCCTGATCCGGTGCCGTTCACCGCCGGACCGGCTGCGCTCGACGAGGACATCGTGGTGCTGTCCGACCGCGAGATCGAACCGGCCGCCGTGCCCCGCAAGCTGATCACCACCATCGGTGAGCAACTGGCGCTGTACGGTCCGAAAGCACCGGCACTGTGGCTGCCCCCGCTGGACGAGAACATCGCGCTCGACGAGGTACTCGCGGGTGCTGCTGTGCCGGAGCGGCAGTGGCGCTGGCCGCTGGGAGAAATCGACCTGCCGTTCGAAATGCGGCGCGAGCCGCTGGTTTTCGATGCGACCTCGTCGGCGGGCAATGTGGTGATCCACGGTGGCGCCAAGTCCGGGAAGTCGACGGCGCTGCAGACCTTTGTGTTGTCGGCGGCTCAGCTGCACTCGCCGCGCGACGTCACGTTCTACGTCCTGGACTACGGCGGCGGACGATTGCGCGGCCTGGAAGATCTGGCCCACGTGGGCAGCGTGGCCTCACCGCTGGAACCGGAGCGGATCCGGCGCACGTTCGGCGAGCTGGAGCAGCTGCTGCGGTCGCGGCAACGCACTGCCGGACACCAGGGCGGCTACTCCGACTCTTACGGTGAAGTGTTCCTGCTGATCGACAACCTGTACGCCTTCGGCCGCGACAACACCGACCAGTTCAACACCCGCAATCCGCTGCTGGCTGACGTCACCGAACTGGCGAATACCGGTTTGGCGCACGGTATTCACGTCGTCATCACCACGCCGAACTGGCTCGAGGTGCCGCTGGCGATGCGCGACGGACTCGGGTTGCGTCTGGAACTGCGCCTGCCGGACCCGCGAGACAGCAACGTCCGGGTCACCGACAGCCTGCGCAGGCCCGCCGAATCGGTGCCGCACGACCAGCCCGGCCGTGGACTGACGATGGCGGGGGAGCACTTCTTGTTCGCTGAACCGGATCTGACCCGGATAGCGGCGATCAACGCCGCGTACCCAGGACTGCACGCTCCGTTGGTGCGTCTGCTGCCCGCCGACCTGGAGCCCCGGGTGGTGGCCCCTCTGCATCGCGGCGGTGAGCGAGTGGTGCTGGGACAGCGTGAGTTCGACCTCGACGCGGTGGTCCACGATTTCGCCGAACATCCGCTGCTGATGGTGCTCGGCGACAGCAAGTCGGGTAAGACCACTCTGCTGCGGCACCTCATCCGCACCATCCGCGACAATTCCCGCGCCGAGGACGTCGCCTTCACTGTGTTCGACCGGCGCCTGCACCTCGTCGATGAACCGCTGTTCGCCGACAACGAGTACAGCGCGAACATCGACCGGGTGACTCCGGCCGTGATGGGTCTGTCGGCATTGATCGAACAGCGCCGGCCGCCGGCGGGCCTGACCGCCGGCGAACTCTCGTCCTGGGACTACCGCACCAGCACGGCCTCGGCACACACCCACTTCCTGATCATCGACGACGTCGACCAGATCCCGGACGGCCCGGCGATGAGCGGGCCCTACGCCGGGCACCGGCCATGGACACCACTGATCGGGCTGCTCTCCGCCGCAAGTGATCTCGGTCTACGGGTGATCGTCACCGGCCGGGCAAGCGGTTCGGCGCACGCACTGATGACCAACCCGCTGCTGCGCCGCATGAGCGATCTCCAGGCAGCCGTGCTGATGTTGTCGGGCAATCCCGCCGACGGCGCGAAGATCCGCGGACATCGGTTCACCAGGCTCCCCGCTGGACGGGCGATGCTGCTCGGTGACAGCGATGGTGTCGAGCATGTCCAACTGGTCAACCCGTTTGCCCTCGCGCACAGCGCATCTCATGCGCGCTACCCAGAGGAGAACCCGTCATGACCCTGCGCGTTGTCCCAGAGGGGCTGGCCGCGGCCAGCGCCCAGGTAACGGCTCTCACAGCACGATTGGCCGCGGCGAACGCCGCTGCCGCACCGTTGATCACGGCGGTGCTGCCGCCCGGCTCCGATCCTGTCTCGCTGCAGACGGCCGCAGGCTTCAGCGCCCAGGGACTCGAGCACACCGCGACGGCCACCCAGGGTGCGACCGAACTCGGCCGATCGGGCGCCGCGGTGGGGGAGTCCGGCGCCGGTTACGCAGCCACCGATGCCGCCGCGGCAGGGACCTACGTGATCGCACGGGGAGGCTGATGACCGCGCCAATCTGGTTCGCGTCGCCGCCGGAGGTGCATTCGGCGCTGTTGAGTGCCGGCCCCGGTGCCGGTCAGATGCTCGCCGCAGCCGCGGCGTGGGCGGCGCTGAGCGTCGAATACGCCGACGCCGCAGCTGAACTCACCCAAATCCTCGCGGCCGTTCAGGCCGGCTCATGGCAGGGGCCGAGCGCAGAACAGTACGTCGCGAGCCACGCGCCCTATCTGGCCTGGCTCGAGCAGGCCAGCGCGCACAGCGCCGGGGCAGCCGCCCAGCAGCAGACGGCCGCCGCCGCCTACACCGCGGCGCTGGCCGCCATGCCGACGCTGCCTGAACTGGCCGCCAACCACACCGTCCACGGGGTGCTGATGGCCACCAACTTCTTCGGCATCAACACCATCCCCATCGCCCTGAACGAGGCCGACTACGTCAGGATGTGGATCCAGGCGGCCACCACGATGAGTGTCTACCAAACCGTCGCCGGCACCGCGCTGGCCGCGGCGCCGCGCAGCGTGCCCGCTCCGACGATCGTGCTGCCCGGCGGAGAAGCCGCATCGTCGACGATGGCGCTCGCGACCGCAGCGCAACCGCAAGCCGGCGAATCCGGTTCCGCGCTGACCAATTCCAACAGCATCCTGGATCTGCTGGAGGCCTACATCAAGTCACTCCCGGACGGCGACCTGATCTGGGACTTCCTCACCCATCCGGTCCAGAGCCTTCAGCAGATCATCGTCGACTTCCTGACCAACCCGGTCCAGGCCTGGCAGACCTGGGGGCCGCTGCTGTCCGCACTGCTCTACCAGGCGATCTTCCAGCCGGTCGGATGGACCACGTGGGGGCTGGTGTTGAGCTCACCGCTGTGGGCCCCGATGCTCCTCGTCGCCGGCCTGCCCCTGCTGGGGTTGTTGACGCTGGTGCCGAATCCGGCCGCCCCTGACGTCGCACCCGAGCCGGCCCCGGCGCCGATCCAAGCGCGGCAACCCAACGTCTGGCCGGTGTCGTCAGCGGCACCGACCGTGCCCGCCACCGCGCCCGCGGCACCGACCGCCGCCGGTGCACCGGCCCCCGCCCCGGCACCGGCGACACCCGCCCCGGCAGCGCAGGCAATGTTCTACGCGGTCGGCGGGGCGGACCCCGACGACGGCCCGGGCCCCTCACTGACCGAAGGCAGCGGCGCCAAGGCCCCGGTGTCCGAGGCGGCACCCGCCGCGGCAGCGCTGTCCTCCGTGCAAGCCAAGGAACGCGCGCAGCGGCGACGTGCCCAGCGACTCAAGGACCGCGGGCACCGGGACGAGTACATGGACCTCAACAGTGACATCGGCCTACCCACCGAACCGGCTGCACCGCCCAGCACGTCGTCCTCCGACCGGGGTGCGGGAACGCTCGGATTCACCGGCACCGCGACCAAAGCTCGCGATGTCACCGCCGCGGGGCTGACCGAGTTCGCCGGCGACACAACCGAACGCCCCATCACGCCGATGCTTCCGGCCACCTGGGACAGCGATCCGTCCGACAGAGATCACCACCGAGAATGATGGGAGAAATACCGTGAGCATGCTGGATGCGCACATACCGCAACTCGTGGCCGCCGAGGCTGCCTTCGGTGCCAAGACGGCGCTGATGCGCAGCACCATCGCACAGGCCGAACAAGCCGCGATGTCGTCGCAGGCATTCCATATGGGCGAGTCCTCGGCCGCCTTCCAAGCCGCGCATGCGCGGTTCGTCGAGGTCGCCGCGAAGGTCAACTCGCTGCTCGACATTGCGCAGGTGAACCTCGGCGAGGCGGGCGCGACCTATGTGGCCCAGGATGCCGCAGCGGCAACGACATACGGAGGCTTCTGATGTCCCAGATCATGTACAACTACCCGGCCATGCTCGGGCATGCCGGTGATATGGCCGGCTATGCAGGCACGCTGCAGGCCGTCGGCGCCGATATCGCCACTGAACAGTCCGCCCTGCAGGGCGCCTGGCAAGGCGAGAGCGGGATGACCTACCAGGCATGGCAGGCACAGTGGAACCTCGCTATGGAGGAACTGGTGCGCGCGTACCGGGCGATGGCGGGCACCCACGAGACCAACACGTTGTCGATGCATGCGCGTGATCAAGCCGAAGGCGCCAAGTGGGGCTGAGACGTGGCCGCACCTAACGCGGTCGAGCTGACCGCTGACGCTGCGTGGTGTGTCGCCGAAAGCATTGGTGCAGGCTCGTTTCCGTGGGTGCTGGCGATCACGCCCGCGGTGGCCGACCAGCGGGATGCCCAGGCGATCCTGGCCCGGTTACGAGCCGAGCTGACTCGCGCACGCGTGATGTCCGAGGACGGGACGGTGGCACCTGCGGTAGCCCGCTGGACACGCACGGTCTGCGCGCCGGACCGGTGGCTCGAGCTTCGCTACGTTCGGGATACCGGCGCGGAGATGTTGCGCGGCCTGGTGGCCCGTCGAGGAGACCACACGGTGGTGGCGCTGCGCAGTGGTGAGCTCGTCACTCTCACCGAGCTCGACATCAGTGATCCGTTTGCGCTTGCCCTGGCCGTTGCTGCCGGGCTGGCCGGTCGCTCACCGGCGCGATTCGCGGAGTTCACCCTGCCGACCAGGGCCGGGCTTCGGGCCGACGAAAAGCTGCGTGCCGGAGCCGATCTCGGCCGGGTCCTCGAACACCTGGGCATTCCCGGCTCGGCGGTCCCGGTGGTGCGATCGGTGTTCACCGGACCGCGCAGTTACGTCGAGATCCGCGCCGGCTCCGCCCACGACGGTGTGCACCGTCTCAGCGAGGTCGGCGTGGGCATCGTCGACAGCGACGCCGGCCGCGTGCTGGTGAACCCGGAACGCGCAGCCGACGGGGAATGGCTGTCGACCTTCTCGCCGGGCACCCCGTTCGCGATCGCGCTGGCGCTCGACCGGCTCACCGACACGCTGGCGGATGGCCGCTGGTTCCCGTCCGCCACGCTGGCCCGCGACTTCACGAAGAATTGACAAGAGAGAGAACAACAATGACCGAAACCCCGGTGCTGCCGATCGTGCGGGTCGCCGTTTTGGCGTATGGCCGGATCACCGACGTGGCGCTGCCCGCGGAGTTGCCGCTGCGCGAGATCCTGCCCGCTGTGAAGCGGTTGGTGCCACCGGACTCCGACGACGAGACCGCGAGCCCCACCCCGATGACCCTCGCCCCGATCGGCGGTCCGCCATTCAGCGTCGACGCGAGCCTGGACACCGTCGGTGTGGTCGACGGTGATCTGCTTGCACTGCAACCAGTTCCGGCCGGACCGCCCGCGACCGGCGTGGTGGAGGACGTCGCCGATGCCGCCGTCATCTTCTCGGCCGCCCGCACCCGTCCGTGGGGACCGCACCGTCTGCAGGTGGGTGCGCGACTGGCCGCCGCGGTGTTTGTGGTGGCGCTGTGCGCGGTCGGGATCACCCACCGCGCCGCGACCGCCTCGGTGATCGGTCTGTACGCGGTCGCCGCGCTGGCGGTGCTCACCGCGGTCACCGGACTGGTGTTGCGGGCCCGGTCCGCTCGGCTCGCCACCCAGGTGTCGGCGGCGGCTTTGCTGCCCATCGCGTCGGCCTTCTGGCTGGCCGTACCGGGACTGTGGGGATCCCCGCACGTGATGCTGGCCGCGGCCGGCGTGGCCGCATGGTCGTTGATCGTGTTGACCCAGACCGGGGACGGCGTCGGGTTGTTCACCGCCACCGCGATTGTCGGCGTCGGAGCATTGCTGGTCGCCGGCGCGGCGGCGCTGTGGCAACTACCGGCCCGGACCGTCGGCTGTGCTCTGATCCTGGTAGCCCTGCTGCTCACCGTGTCGGCCCCCGCGCTGGCGGCGATGTGGGCCCGGTTCCCGCTGCCGGTGATCCCGGCCCCCGGTGATCCGACGCCGTCGAGTCCGGCGGCCCGGTTGCTGGCCGATCTGCCGCGCCGGGTCCGGGTCGCCGAAGCACACCAGACCGGTGTGATCGCGGGCAGCGTGTTGCTGTCGAGCGCCGGATCGCTGATCGTGGCCGGCCGCACCGACGGTCCCGGCGTCTGGGGCTGGTATCTGGTTGCGGCCGCCGCGGCCGCGGCTGTGCTGCGCGCCCGGGTGTGGGACACCACGGCATGTAAGGGCTGGCTGCTCGCTCAACCATTCCTGGTGACCGCAGGGCTGCTGGTCGCCTTCTCCGCGCAGCACCGCTTCATCGCCGCGCTGTGGGCACTCGTGGTGCTCGGAGCGCTCACCGCGGTGTGGGTGATCGTGGCCGTCAATCCGGATACAGCCTCCGCGGAACGCTATTCACTACCGGTGCGCCGCCTGGTGGGTTTCCTTGCCGCCGGCGTCGACGCATCTCTGATCCCGGTGATGGCCTATCTCGTGGGCGTCTTCACATGGGTCCTCGATCGATGATGCGGGCCGCCGCGGTTGCCGCGGTGGTACTGCTGGTCGCAGCACCGGCGGCCGGCGCCGTGAACCCGCCGGTCGCCGACCCCGCGGCGCAACCGCCGGCTGGGACTGCCGGGCCAACCGCCGGGATGTCCCAGCGGTCCGAATGCGTGACCACCGGGGTGCGTCCCGGCAGCGACCCAGCTGCCGTGAGCCCCAATCAGGCAATGCTCGATCTCACAGGAGCACAACAGTTTTCGCGGGGTGAAGGCCAGACCGTCGCTGTCATCGACACCGGTGTCCGGCCGGGACCCCGGCTACCGAATGTGGTCGGCGGTGGCGATTACCTCGCCTCGGGCGACGGGCTGACGGATTGCGACGGCCACGGCACGCTGGTGGCCGGGATCATCGGCGGACAGCCCGGACCTGACGGATTCAGCGGAGTCGCACCGGGCGCGCGGCTGCTGTCGATCCGGCAGGCCTCGCCGCGGTTCTCGCCCAACGCCGGGGGGAAGGACCCGGCGTCGGTCCAGGCGAACGTGGAGATCGAAACACTGGCCCGCGCGGTCGTTCATGCCGCCGACCTCGGCGCCACCGTCATCAACATTTCCACCACCACCTGCCTGACACCCGACAAGCTCGGCGATCAACAGACTTTGGGCGCTGCGCTGCGCTATGCCGCGATCGACAAAGACGTCGTCATCGTCGCTTCCGCGGGCAATGCCGGCGCCTCCATGGATGGCACGCCGGGTACTCAGTGCGCGTCGAATCCGCCGGGCGACGCGACCAGCGCCGGGGACCCGCGGAACTGGGCGGGCGTCAGTTCGGTATCGGTCCCGTCGTGGTGGCAGCCCTACGTCCTGTCGGTTGCGGCGTTGACCGCTGACGGACAACCGACCGACTTCACGATGGCGGGCCCGTGGGTGGGTATCGCCGCGCCCGGCGAGAACGTCGTATCGCTGAGCAACGATGCTGCGGGCGGGCTGGCCAACGGCATGCCGGATGGGCGCGGCGGGATGTCGCCGCTGAACGGTACAAGTTTCGCCGCCGCCTACGTCGCCGGAGCCGCCGCCCTGGTCCGTAGCCGCAACCCGGGCATGCGCTCCGACGAGGTGGTCCGGCGGTTGACGGCCACCGCGCACAACGCGGCGCAGGCACCCTCCAACCTGGTCGGTGCCGGAGCGCTGGATCCGGTTGGTGCCCTCACCTGGACCGTCAGTCCGGCCGGTGACAGGGCACCGGCCACCAAACGCGTTGCGGCCCCCACACCGCCAACGCCGGTCGATCACACCCCGCGCACGGTGGCGTTCATCGGAACGGCGGTGCTCGCGGCTGCGGTCATCGTGGTCGCGGTCGTCACCCGCAGACGCAAGGAAGAACGCGAATGACTGAAATCAACGGACCGGGCGCCGGTCGGCTCACGGTTGTCGGCATGGCGATCGTCACCGCGGTACTGGCGTACCCCTGGCGGTCGACCGCAGATCGGTGGGCGCTGGGTATCGCGGTCGCCGTGGTGCTGGTGTCGATGATGTGGTGGCGCGGTCAATTTCTGACCACCATCCTGTGGCGTCGCCTGCGAGTTCTGCTGAACCGCAGACCGATTGAGGGCGCATCGGCCGACATCCAGGGGCGGCGCACCGATGCGGTCACGACGGCTCTGCTCCGGGTGGACAGCCGACATGGCGAGCTACCCGTCGGCGTGCTGACCGGCTACCTCGACCGGTACGGACTGGTGTGCGACGCCGTTCGCGTCACCACCCGCACGGGTCCGGATTCGACGACGACGTGGATCGGTCTCACATTCAGCGGTGCACGGAATCTGGCTGCGCTGCAAGGCCGATCGGCGCGGATACCGTTGCGCCAGACCGCGGAGAACGCGGCTCGCCGCCTGGCCGGTCATCTGCATGAAACCGGGTGGACCGCAACGCTCGTCGACGCCGCTGAGGTGCCCGCCCTCGCCGCGGGGGATGCCCGCGAACGGTGGCGGTCGGTTACCGACGCGCGCGGCCACCTGACCACCTACTCGGTCGCAGATCCGCAGACGGTGCTGCGCGGGGTGAGTGCTGCCGGGGCGCAGGAGGTTTGGACGGTGGTGGAGATCGCGGGCCCCTCGCTGCTCACCGATCTCAAGGCCGGTGTGGCGATTCGCACCGAGGAGGCGCCGGCCACGCCGGCCCCCGTGCCGGGGCTGGCGGCTATCCACGGGCGCCAGGCCCGAGCTCTTGCCGCGCTGCACCCGCTGTCCGGTATGCGACTCGTCTGAGGATAGGAGCGGCGATGGCGAACGAGGCGGCCTCACGCGGCTGGCAGGGAACGATTCTGAAATTGTTTGGCGCCGCCGATTACGAACTGACGGTGACAGGCCGGGAACAGCTCAGCGAGCACTACCTACGACTGAACTTCGATGCGGACGGACTGCTGACCGAACGGGACGTGCATCCGACGATGTGGATCCGGATGTGGTTCCCGGACGGCGCGAAACTGCACCAGCGGGGATACACCCTGGCCAACCCCGACATGGCCGCCGACCGCTTCGACATCGAGTTCGCGTTGCACGACGGCATCGCCTCGCGGTGGGCGTGTGCGGCTCAACCCGGCGACACGATCGGCGCCACCGTGCTCGGCAGCAGCTTCACGTTGCCCGAGCCGGCCCCGGCCGGCTACGTGATCGTCGGTGACACAGCGTCATTGCCCGCGATCAACTCGCTGCTGGAATCCATCGGCGATGCTCCGGCGCGGGTCTTCCTCGCGGCGGGCCACGACGACGACAAGGAGTTGCCGGTGGTGCGCGACGCCGGGGTCGACTGGGTCGACCGCACCGAATCCGGCGCGGGGCTCGTCGACGCCGTGAGCGAGGCCGCCTACGATGCGGAGGATCACTTCGGCTGGGTCGCGTGCGACAACCGGACAACCCGGGCCGTCGCCAAGGTCCTCCGCGAGCAATACCGCATCCCGCGCACCTCGATCAAGGCACAGGCGTACTGGGCGCAAGGGGCGTGACCGAGCGGCGGCTGCCCGCCCACATGGCGGCCGCGACCGCCGCGATCAGCACAACCCCGACGCCGAAGGTGCCCAGGTCGAACGACACCGCCGCAGGGCTGCCCGCTTGAGCCCGCGCCGAGCCGCGCAGAAACGGAACCACGGTCAGAACACAGATCGCCAGCAGGGCCTCGGCGAGGACCACCGCGGGGAAGTGTTGGGCGGCAAGGTGAAACAGACCGCGAGTATCGCCGTCGGACTGCAGGGCACGGATGCGCGGCAACAGCACTCGTACGTTGTAGGCACCGGCGCACAGCAGCAGCACCACCAGGACGAGCTTGACCGCGAGCGCGCGCCCGTAGGCGGTGGTGAGCAATTGGCCCGGCGTGCCGACGTGGCTCCACGCCAGCCAGGAGCCGCTGACCACCAGTGCGCCGACGGCGATCATCGCCACCAGGCTGAACCGTTCCCAGATCTGCACCCAGTCCGCCGCCACGCCGCCGCCGGTCACGTTGCGGCGTCCTGCGATTCCTGTCGCGGCCAGGACCACCAGTCCACCCACCCAGGTGATCGCACCGAGAACGTGCACCGCCGTCAATACGTTTGACACCAAGCGAGTCAGATTGACGAATTTGACCGGGATTTCGGGGATCACCGCCGCGACCGCCGCGACCGCGGCGATACCTAGCGGCAGCGTCCGCGACCGACTCCAGCGCAGCGCCACCAACCCGCATCCGGCCAGCACCATCGCGACCAGCTGGGTGAGCGTCATCACGCTGAGGGTCGCGGCGGCACGGAATTGCAGCACGATACCGACCAGCACGACAATCGCGGCCGGAACGGCCAGGCTGCGCACCTGACGCGCGACGAGACCACCCTGCGACTCGGGTATGGCCAAAGCGCCTATGGTCAACCCGATTCCGAGCGGAATCGACAAGCTCAGGTAGTAGACCACCTGGGTGACAACGTCGACGGCGGCCGGAGCCGGTGGGGTGGGGCCAGGCACGTGAGACGTCCTATCTTCAGAGCTGCTACCGACATAGACGATAGAGTTCGCGGCTTTGTTCATCCTGTGCGCGTACTGTGCGTCGTATCTGGCGCTCAGGGCCGGCCTTGGCGTCCCGAATACCCTTCCCAGCGACTGTAATCCGCGACCAGCTCCTCCTGCGCCGGCCGCTGAGCCTCGGGAACATGTTCGAGGTTGATCCGGATGCGGTACCAGATGGAGCTCGGCCCCCGCATTCCGTCCACCAGGATGTCGGTGGGTTGCAGCACCGTGGCGGCCTCCGGGTGGCGGGCCCGCCAGACATCCAACGCCGCCATCGCCTCGTCGCGGGTTTTGGTGCGAGCCACCTCGATCAGCGGCTTGCTGCCTTTCGGCGGTTTCTCGGCGGGGCCGAGTTCCTCGGCCAGCGCCAGCAGCGGGTCCAGCGAGCCGACGGCGTCGTCCATCGACTCCCAGGGATCCCCGCGTTCGGCGAAGCGGGCGGGGACGGTCAGGATCGTGAAGTCCTCGGCGCGGCAACCGGGTACCTCGTCCCACGTCAACGGCGTCGACACCCGCGCGTCCGGGGTGGCCCGCACCGAGTAGGCCGAGGCGACGGTGCGGTCCTTGGCGTTCTGATTGAAATCGACGAATACGCGTTGTCCGCGTTCTTCCTTCCACCACAGGCTGCTGGCCAGGTCGGGCGCGCGGCGCTGCACCTCCCGGGCGACGGTCTCCGCGGCCAGCCGCACCTGCTTGAACGGCCAGTGCGGTGCGATTCGGGTGTAGATGTGGAATCCGCGCGAGCCCGACGTCTTGGGCCAGGCCGTCAGCCCGTGGTCCTCGAGCACCTCGCGCGCCACCTGGGCCACATCCAGGATCTGTGACCAGTCGACCCCCGGCATCGGATCGAGGTCGATACGCAGCTCGTCGGGATGATCGAGGTCGCCCGAGCGGACCGGGTGCGGATTGAGATCGACGCAGCCGAGGTTGATCGCCCACGCCAGTCCCGCGGGTTCGTGGAGCACCGCCTCCTTCGCCGATGTGCCCCGGGCGTAGCGCAGCTCGGCCACCTCGATCCAGTCCGGGCGCTTCTCCGGGGCACGCTTCTGGAAGATCGCTTCCTCGGTAATGCCCTTGACGAATCGCTTGAGGATCATCGGCCGGTCGGCGACACCGCGCAGTGCCCCGTCGGCCACGGCGAGGTAGTAGCTGACGAGGTCGGCCTTGGTGACCGCGGCCCGTTCTCCGACCGCGGGGAAGACCACTTTGTCGGGATGACTGATGGTCACCTGGCGACCGTCGATCTCCATGGAGTCGGCCATGACGCCATGGTAATTAGGCCGCTCGTTCGGTCTTGGCTGCGACGTGCGTCACCTAGGGTTGCAGACATGCCCAGTCTTTTCGATCTCCCCGCGCAGGCACTGGCCAAGGCTCAGCGATTGGCCGACCGCGGCTCGGCTGAGCTGCACTACCTTGCCAAGATGATCGAGTCGGGCGCGTTCCGCCTCGAGCCGCCCCAGAATCTCATCGGCATGGCGGCCGACATCCGCCGTTGGGGTGAGATCGGGATGGTTCCGGCGCTCAACGCCCGCCGCACACCCAACAAGGCGGCGATCGTCGACGACGAAGGTTCGATGACCTTTAAAGAACTCGACGACGCCGTCAATGCTGTCGCCAACGCGTTGCTGGCCAAGGGGGTCAGAGGTGGCGACGGGGTGGGCATCCTGGCCAGGAACCACCGCTGGTTCGTGATCGCGAACTACGGCGCCGCGCGGGTCGGCGCCAGGACGATCATGCTCAACACCGAGTTCTCCGGGCCGCAGATCAGGGACGTGTCCGAGCGTGAGGGCGCCAAGCTCATCATCTACGACGATGAGTACTCCGAGGCCGTCAAGCTCGCCGAGCCGTCGCTGGGCAAGCTGCGGGCGCTGGGGACCAACCCTGATGCCGACGGCCCGTCGGGCAGCACCGACGAAACCCTGGCCGAGGTCATCAAGCGCAGCAGCACCGCACCCGCGCCGAAGGTAACCAAGCGGTCGTCGATCGTCATCCTCACCAGCGGAACCACCGGAACGCCCAAGGGTGCGACGCGCAATACGCCGCCGACCCTGGCGCCGATCGGTGGTGTGCTGTCGTCTGTACCGTTCCGCGCCGGCGAGGTCACCTCGCTGCCGTCGCCGATGTTTCATGCGCTGGGCTATCTGCATGCCACCATCGCGCTGACGCTTGGCTCGACGCTGGTGCTGCATCGAAAGTTCAAGCCCGCCACCGTACTGGAGGACATCCCTGCCCAGAAGGTCACCGCGATGGTCGTCGTGCCCGTCATGCTGTCGCGCATGCTCGACGCGCTTGAAGCCATGGACACCAAGCCGGATCTCTCGTCGCTGCGGATCGTGTTCGTCTCGGGCTCCCAACTTGGTGCTGAGCTGGCGACGCGGGCGTTGAAGGATCTCGGCCCGGTGATCTACAACCTTTACGGCTCAACGGAAGTCGCGCTGGCCACCATCGCCGGTCCGAAGGACCTGCAGATGAATCCGTCCACCGTCGGCCCGGTCGTCCGGGGCGTGACGATCAAGATCCTCGACGACAACGGCAACGAGCTACCGCAGGGCGAGGTCGGGCGGATCTTCGTCGGCAACAGCTTCCCGTTCGAGGGCTACACCGGTGGCGGTCACAAGCAGATCATCGACGGGTTGATGTCGTCCGGTGACGTCGGCTATTTCGACCACAACGGCCTGCTATTCGTCAGCGGCCGCGACGACGAGATGATCGTCTCCGGCGGAGAGAACGTCTTCCCGGCCGAGGTCGAAGACCTCATCAGTGGTCACCCCGACATCGTCGAGGCGACTGCGCTCGGCGTCGACGATCCCGACTGGGGAGCCCGGCTTCGCGCATTCGTCGTGCTGCGCGAAGAAGCCGAACTCACCGAGGACGCGATCAAGAACTACGTGCGCGAACACCTTGCGCGCTACAAGGTTCCGCGCGAGGTGGTGTTCCTTTCCGAGCTGCCGCGCAACCCCACCGGCAAGATCCTCAAGCGGGAATTGCGCGACATCGAGGTGAAGTAGCGGCTCCGCCGAGACAAAATCCGATTGGTGTTTCATCTGTAAGGCAGAGTTACCATGCTGTTGCAGCACTGCTGTGATCTGTGCTACACCAGAGATTCTGAGTGACACACCACACAGTGGAGGCATGATGCACCACGCGGCCCGGCCCGTCCGAGGTGTCGACGGCGGCTCGCCGCTGCGAACCAGTCATGCCAAGTACGTCGGTCGGGTAGGTGCTCTGGCCCTATTCCTCGGTGTCGGCGCGGCCATCGCCATGCCGACCGCGGAGGCCGACACGGGCGGTTCGGCGCACTCGTCGGGCGCGGGCTCGTCGTCGCACGCTGCGAGTGCGAAGAAATCCGGCGGCGCTGCCGCGAGTCAGCGTGCCCGGGCGGGGTCGGCGCGTGTCGCGACCACATCTGCCCCGGCCACGGTGACCGGCCTGCCCCGCGCAGTCGCCTCGTCGCATCGCGTCCGGGCCACTGATCCGGCCGCTCCGGCCGCATCGCCCACCGATCTTGCCGCGGTGGCCTACACCCGTCGCCGCTCCGCGTCACTGCAGCAGGGCGCCGCGGGAACAAGCACGGTCGAGTTGACCAACCAGGTCAGTCCGCTGGGCACCCAGCAGCAGGTCTCCCGCGAGCAGCTCGCCATGCAGGCGGTCCGCACGTTGCCGGTGGCGTTGATGAAATTCGTTCTGCGCCAGGGTTTCCTCGCCGCAGCCAACAAGCAGTTCGCTCTGGTCGGCGGGCCCGACGCAGCGAATCTGGACGCGCTGAACAATGCGGTCGACGAGTACGCCCTGGCCTCGGCATTCTCCGAACAGATTCTCAACCCGATGAACCCTGCGGTGGTCACCCAGGTGGCGCCTCCGCACAGCTGGTACGGGGTGAATGTCGGTGGATCGCGGTTGCTCTATGACAACCCCGACACGATCTACCGGTTCATCCCGGTCAACAAGACATCGGAGTACGTGATCACCGGGCGCTTCTACGACGCGATTCCCGCCGACACCACATTCAGTGTGTTGGAAGGCAGCTCGGGCAAGACCTCGACGATCCTGAGCCTCAAAGACATCGATGTCAGCGATGACGGTTCGTTCGTGATCACGGTCAGCGGTGAGCAGGCGGCACCGGGGGAGAAGAATCATCTCCAACTGACGTCAAGCTCCACACTGGTCGCGGTGCGAAACACGCTGGGCGACTGGAACACCGAAGAGCCGATGGATCTGGCGGTGCACAAGGTCAGTGGGCCGCCGAACAGCCTGTTCGCTCAGCTCGGAGGATTCCTGTTCTTCGGGTCGGTGGTCAACAACAATCCGACGCTGGCGAAGTTGGTTTCCTTGGTGCCGCCGTTGCCGATCGCTGACACACCCATCGTGCACGGAACTCTGACCGCGTTACTGATGGTCATTCGCGGCGCGAACCAGGAAGCCAAGTACATGGCGCTGGCCACCACCGATCCCGCGACCGGGATGCCACGCCAGCCCAACACCATGACAGAGCCGGCAAGTAACGCCGAGTTCCTGGCCAATCAGTTGCAGAGCAACGGCTACTTCCAGCTTGCCGACGACGAGGCGCTGGTCCTGACGATCGATCCCGGCAACGCCAAGTTCGTCAGCATTCCGGTCTACAACGACTGGACGATCACCGACGACTACTGGAACTTGCCGACAAGCCTCAACTCCGACCAGGCGGTGAAAAACGACGACGGAACCTACACGGTGGTGATCTCTCCCACCGATCCGCTTGTGGCCAATTGGATCTCGACCGGCGGCCTGAATCAGGGCATCATTTCGATGCGATTCCAGAATCTGGACACCGAGGATCCGGCTCAGCCCAGCGTCCAGTCGCAGGTGGTCAAGCTCGACGAGCTCACCCACAACACCAACGGCACCGCCGTGATCACGCAGGCCGAGCGTGATGAACAGCTAGTTTTGCGCAAGGCCGGCTACGACAAGCGTTGGGCGCCCTACCCGCAGGCCTGACCGCCGACCTCTACGGGTCGCGGGGCAGCCCCAGCAGGCGCTCGGCGATGATGTTGAGCTGCACCTCAGAGGTGCCACCGTAGATGGTCGTCGACCGGCTGCCCAGCAGGTACTCCGCCCACTTACCTTGCAGCTCCGCAGAATCGCCGATGGCGCCGTCGACGCCGAACGAGGACACCGCGAACTCGGCGTACCCCTGCCCGGTGCGCATCGACAGCAGCTTCGAGATGGCGGCCGACGGCATCGCATCGCCGCCGGCCAAGGTCAGCAGCGTCGAGCGCAGGTTCAGCAGCTTGGCCGCGTGCCCCTCGGCGATCAGTTCGCCGGCCCGGTGATGGCCGATCTGGTCGAAGTGTCCGTCGCGGACAAACTGCACGAATCCGTCGAGGTTGGCCAGAAATCCCGGCTCACTGCTTCCGATCGAAACCCGTTCAGCGGTCAGGGTATTGCGGCTGACCTCCCACCCGCGGTCCACCTCGCCCAGCACCAGCTCGTCGGGGACGAACACATCGTCGATGAACACCGTGTTGAACATGGCGTGACCGGTGAGCTCACGCAGCGGCTTGACCTCGACACCCTCGGCCTTCATGTCCAGCAGGAAGTAGGTGATGCCGGCATGTTTCGGCGCGCTCGGGTTGGTCCGCGCCAACAGCGCACCCCACTGGGCGTACTGGGCGCCGGTGGTCCAGATCTTCTGGCCGGTGATCCGCCAGCCGCCGTCGACCTTGGTGGCCTTGGTGGTCAGGCTGGCCAGATCGGAGCCGGCGCCGGGCTCGGAAAACAGCTGGCACCAGATCATCTCGCCGCGGAACGTCGGCGGCAGGAAGCGCTGCTTCTGCTCCTCGTTGCCGAACGCCACGATGGACGGGATCAGCCAGGCCGCGATCCCCATCTGCGGTCGCTTGACCTGTCCGGCGGTGAATTCCTGCGCGATGATGATCTGCTCGATCGGCTTGGCGGCCCGGCCCCACGGCTTCGGTAGGTGCGGCTGCACCCAACCGGCCTCGGCGATCGCGGTCTTGCGCTCCTCCCGCGGAATCGCTTTCAGGGCAGCCACTTCCGCACGGATCTCGTCGCGCAGCTTCTCGGTCTCGGGGTCGAGGTCGATGTTGATGGCCCGCATGCCGGTGCTGGTCGCGGTGTCGAAGACCTTCTGCTGGTATTCACTCGCGCGGCCGAACGCGGCGACCAAGCCCAGAGTGCGACGGTAGTAGACGTTGGTGTCGTGCTCCCAGGTGAAGCCGATGCCTCCGTGCACCTGGATGCAGTCCTGGGTGCAGTGCTGAGCGGCGGCAGGCGCCAGACTGGCTGCCACCGCGGTGGCGAACTCGTACGCCGTTTGCTCGTTGTCCCAGTCCTTTTCGGCAGCCTCGTCCAGTGCACGCGCGGCATCCCACACCGCCGCGGTAGCGCGCTCGGTGGTGGCGATCATCTCGGCGCACTTGTGCTTGATGGCCTGGAACTGGCCGATCGGGCGGCCGAACTGCTCGCGGATCTTCGCGTACGCCGCTGCCGTGTCGGTGGCCCAGCGGGCGATGCCGACCGCCTCGGCCGACAACAGTGTGGTGAGGATCGCGCGGCCGGCCGCCTGCGACAGAGTGGACAGCACCCGGTCGGCACTGACTTCGGCGGCATTGGCCCGCACGTGCGCCACGGGACGCAACAAGTCCACCGAGTTGACCGGCTCGATCTCGAGTTGGTCGGCGTCGAGGATCACCCATTCCACGCCGCTTTCGATGGCGACCGGTAGCACCAGAACGGCGGCTTGCGCGGCGGCGGGCACCGAGCGGGCCTCGCCGCGGATCACCAGCGAGCCGTCCTGGCGGGTTGCGGTCAGACCCGACTCCAGCGCGCAGGTGGCGATCAGCTCGCCGGAGGCCAGCTTGCTCAGCAGCTCGGTCTCGGGATCATGGGCAGAGATGAGCGCACTGGCTATCGCGGAGGTGACGAACGGCCCGGGCACGGCGCCGTAACCGAACTCGGCGATCACGATCGCGAGCTCCAACAGGCCGAAACCCTGGCCGTCGACCGACTCCGCCAGGTGCAGGCCGTGCAAGCCCTGCTCTGCCGCTGCTTTCCAGTACGGCGGCGGGTTGGGGATCGGCGTCTCCAGGGCCTCGTGCAGAACTTCGGACGGCGCGACGCGTGCGACAAGGGACTTCACCGAATCGGCGAGGTCGTTGTGCTCCTGGGTGATGGCGATGGGCATGTCGGGTGCCTTCCCTATTAACCGGTGGGTTGGGAGCCAGGGTACCTGCCGCTCCAGGCCGCCTCAGTGACGGCGGGTATCCCGGTCCGGGGTCGCGCGCAGCACCACCACCACTACCGCGGAGATCAGCATGAAGATGCCCACCGCCCACATGCCGGCCTTGTCGTTGCCGGTGAACTGGTTCAGCGCACCGGTGGCGTACGGCGCCGCGAATCCGCCGAGGTTGCCGATCGAGTTGATCAGGCCGATCCCGCCCGCTGCGGCGGCACCGGTGAGGAACTGCGCCGGAAGCGCCCAAAAGCTGGGGATCGCGCTGAACACTCCCATCGCGGCGATGCACACCGGGATCATCACCAGCAGCGGGGAGTGCAGATACAGCGCGACCGGAATGGCCAAGCCGCCCAGCCCCATTGGGATCGCGACGTGCCAGACGTGCTCATTCTGGCGGTCGGCGTGGCGCGACCACAGGTACATCGCGATCGCGGCCAGGGTGTAGGGCACCGCGGTGATCAAACCGACCTGCACGATCGACAGGTGCACATCGAACATCTTCTTGAAGTCGGAGATGATCGACGGCAGGAAGAACGCCAGCGCGTACAGCCCATAGGCGACGCCGAAGTACACCACGGCCAGCAACCAGATCCGAGGGCTGGTCAGCGCCCGGCGCAACGGGAAGTCGAAGCTGCCTGCGACATCGCGTGCCTCGTCGGCCAGCACGTCGATCAGCCATTGTCGTTCGTCGGGCTGCAACCAGTGCGCCTCGGCCGGCCGGTCGGTCAGATAGAACCAGCAGATCACGCCGAGGATGATCGCCGGCAGTCCGACGCCGATCATCATGAATTGCCAGCCGGCCAGCCCGAACGTGCCTTCACCGGCCTGGATCATCCACGCCGCCAACGGAGTTCCGACGGCTGCGGCGACCGGGCTTGCCATCATGAACATCGCCACGATCCGCGCCCGGTAGGCGGCCGGGAACCAACGGGTCAGATAGAAGATGACCCCGGGGAACAGCCCGGCCTCGGCGACGCCGAGCAGGAATCGCAACGCCAGCAGGGTCGGCGCGTTGGGCGCGAATCCGATTGCGACGGCGACGATTCCCCATGACACCGCGATGCGAGCCAGCCAACGGCGGGCGCCGAATCGTTCGAGCGCCAAATTCGATGGCACCTCGACCAGGACGTATCCGATGAAGAAGATGCCCGACGCCAGGCCGAACATGCTCGCCGTGAGCTGCAGGTGCTCGCTGATGTCGGCCTTCGCGATGCCGAGGTTGGTGCGGTCGAGGTAGTTGACGAAGTACAGCGCCATCAGGAAGGGCAGGGCGCGCATGGCCACCTTGCGCACGGTGCGGGATTCCAGTGACCGATCACTGGTGTATGCGACGGACATCCGGCCTTCCGTTGACGACGTTGACCAGGTCGCGGCCGTCGTACAGACGGCGGCAATTGTCGACGGCGTGGATCAGGTAGCGCCGCATGGTGTCGACGGTGCACCAGGTGACGTGGGGTGTCACGACGACGTTGTCGAGTTGGAGCAGCGGGCTGCCCGGGTCGACGGGTTCGTCGGTGAACACATCGAGTCCGGCGGCGGCCAGCCGGCCATCGCGTAGCGCATCGATCAGCGCGGGTTCGTCGACGATGCCGCCGCGAGATGTGTTGACCAGTACCGCATGTGGTTTCATTGCATCCAGCGCGGCTCGGTTGATCAGCTTGTCGGTCGCGGCGGTCAGCGGCAGGTGCAAACTGATCACGTCGCTGGCGGCGAGCAGATCGGGCAGCGGACGCCAGGTGGCGGCGCCGTCGTCGGCGGTGCTGGTGTGCAACACGGTGCCGCCCATCGCGAGCACGATCCGCTCGACGCGTTTGGCGATATTGCCGTAGCCGACCAGGCCGACGGTGCAACTGCCGATGTCGCGCACCGTCTCGACCAGGCTGGGATCCGTGGGCCAGCCCAGTCCTTGCCGGGTGAGGCGGTCCAGCGCGGGAAGTCGGCGCAGCGCGGCCAGCATGAGCAGCACCGCACCCTCGGCGACCGAGGGCGCGTTGGCGCCGGGCATGTTCGCCACTGCGATTCCCAGCTCGTCGGCTGTCTCGACGTCGATGGTGTTCACCCCCGCGCCGAGCTTGTGCACCAGTCGCAGCAGCGGTGCGCGGCGCAGATCCTCGCCCGACAGCGGACGCAGCACGTGCCAGATCACCTCGGCGTCGGGCAGCTCGCGGTGCAGCGCTTCGTCGTCGTCTTCGTGGCACCAGTGAATATCAAGCCAATCCGCCTCTGGCGCAACAATATCCAGCACCTTCTCGCCGGGGAGAAAGTGCGCCAGAACTCTCAGCGCCACCGCTTGGCGATCCACTTCGCGATCGTGTCCGCTTGCTCGCCGCGTGCGCCCGGCGTGGTGAAGTAGTGGTCGGTGTCGATGGCGCACAGAGTCTTGTCGGTACTGGCCAGGGCGTCGAAGATGCGCTGAGCGTCCGATGGGAACACCCCGGTGTCCTGCTCGGCGTTGATCACCAATGCCGGGACGGTGACCCGGCCAAGATGTGGCTCGGCGCGGGTCTGAGCGGTCTTGAGGCTCCACATGCCCAGCCAGCTGCGTAGCGTGCAGGCTGCCGCGATGCCGTGTGCGGAGCGGTTGGCCTTCACCGGAATACCGGCGTAGCAGAGGTTGGGCTGCCGTTTGGTGGGTTCGATGGCCGGGTCCACCATGCGCGGATCGGCCCAGGTGCGCATCACGGTGAACGGCCGATCGGAGAACCCGGCGGCCTGCACGCGTTTGAGTTCGGTCTCCGCCCAGTCGGTGATGGCGTGGTTACGGGCTATCTGAGCCGCCCGGTAGCGAGCCAGGAAATCGTCGGAGTACGGTGGGCCGTTGCCCTCGTCGAACAGGTCAAGGGCGGGATCGGTTGCCACCGCATCGTTTTCGTCGGTGACCGCGCCGTCCATCCATGCGGTCAGGACATCGGGACGCCCGGGATGGGCGGCGCTGGCGATGTAACCGTCGGCAGCAGGTAGTTCGGTCAGCCCCGCGGCGGGGCGCATGCCCTCCACTGGGGTGACGTTGGGATCGACGGCCTGGGACTGATAGGCCGCCATCAATGAGCCGCCGCCCGAATTACCTAGCAGTACTACCGTTTCCACGCCCTGGATATCGCGCAGCCAGCGCACCCCGACGCCGATGTCGACCAGCGCGTGGTCGAGCATGAAGCTGCTCTCGAATCCGCGGAAGCGGGTGTTCCAGCCAAGGAAGCCCACGCCACGGGTGGCCAGATAATCGGCGAGGTAGTGCTCGGAGAAGTCGATCTGGTAGTGGCTGGCGATGACCGCGACCTTCGGCTTGCGGCCCACTCCCCGGTGGTAAAGCCCCTGGCAAGGGTGGCCGCCCGCGCCGGCTCGGCGCGCGGTCGGCGAGGACATCCCGATGAATTCGTGCACGACTCCGGGGGTGGGCATGTCGGTGGCCTCCTTCGGGTGTGGATCGCTGAGGAGACGATATTCGTCAGCGTCGATGTGCATGCCTGAATCCGGTGTTAGGTTCGGTTGGGAGAGTCGACCAGGATCTGTGGGGGCACGCCGTGATCAAGCCGCACAACACCAACCCAGAATTCGAGCTCGGGGGAATCAACCACGTCGCGCTGGTGTGCTCGGACATGGCGCGCACTGTCGATTTCTACTCGAATGTGCTGGGTATGCCGCTGGTCAAGTCGCTGAATCTGCCTGACGGACTGGGGCAGCACTTCTTTTTCGACGCGGGCAACGGCGATTGCGTGGCGTTCTTCTGGTTCGCCGAGGCGCCGGACGGCACGATGGGCAGCACCACCCCGGCAGCGCTGCCCGGCCTGGGTTCGATCGTCAGCGCGGTGGGCTCGATGAATCACCTGGCGTTTCATGTGCCGGAGGAGAAGTTCGACGAGTACCGCCAGCGGCTCAAGGACAAGGGTGTGCGGGTCGGGCCCGTGCTCAACCACGACGACAGTCCCCAGGGAGCCACTCGCGAACTGCACCCCGGGGTGTACGTACGGTCCTTCTACTTCAGCGATCCGGACGGCATCGTCCTGGAGTTCGCTTGCTGGACCCGGGAATTCACCGATCATGAAGCCGCAACTCCGCCGAAGACGGCGGCCGACCGCAAGCAGCCGATCGCTGCAGGCTAGTCGCGGAACAGCCGCGGATCGCCGAGTTCGTCGATGATCGCGGTGAGCTGATCGGCGAGTTCGGCCGGTGTCAGAGTGATCGCGCCGCCCAGCCACGCGCTGATGGTCTGGCCGACGCCGCCCACGACGAAGTGTGCGAACGCCTTGATCCGGTCGTTGGCGGGCCGGTGCAGCAGCGCCTCGACGTGCTGGCCCGACAGCATCGCGAACAGCGCGCCGGACTCCTGTCTTTTGCGGACCACCGTGGTGTTGGACAGCTGCGAGCTGAACATCAGCCGACCGACCCGCGGATCGAGTTCGATGGTCCGCACGATATTGGCCATGGCCGCGCGGTTCTGCGCATCGACCGGGGCCGTTGCCACCGCGGCCTGTGTGGTGGCGGCCAGGTCGGCGACCACCCAGTCGAAGACCGCCGCGACGAACTCGTCCTTGTCGGCGAAGCTCTCGTAGAAATAGCGGGTGGCGACGCCGGCCTCTCGGCAGATGCCCCGAACCGTGAGCTCAGCGGGGTCGACATTGCTGCCCAGCAGTTCCAGCCCGGCCTCCAGTAGACGGGCCCGTCTCCGTGCCAGCCGATCGGCGGCATCCACGCCGCCGTAGGGCCGTGCCTGCGTCATTAGCCCATCTTGACATTGCTCAGGCCAGGGCGGCAATATTGGGAAACATTCGTTGTCAGATTCTCATTCGATAGGTGGCCCAGCGTGGCGATCCGCGAACCCGTCATCAGCCACGTCGACCGGGCGGTCAGTGCGCCGCCGATGCCGTCGGCTCGCCGCCGCAAGTGGGGACCGGGTTTCGACGACGGGCTGATGGGTGTTGCGCTGCTCGCCGGCCCGGCGAACGTGATCATGGAGCTGGCTCTGCCCGGTGTCGGCTACGGCGTGATGGAAAGCCGGGTCGAGAGCGGACGAGCCGACCGGCACCCGATCAAACGGGCCAGGACGACCTTCACGTATTTGGCGGTGGCCACCCGCGGCACCGACGAGCAGAAGAAGGCGTATCGGCGTGCGGTCAACAAGTCGCACGCCCAGGTGTATTCGACGCCGGACAGCCCGGTGGAGTACAACGCGTTCGACAAGAACCTGCAGCTCTGGGTGGCCGCGTGCCTCTACAAGGGCGGAGTCGACGTGGCCCGGGTGTTCATCGGCGAGATGGACGACGAGACCGCCGACCGGCACTACCGGGACAGTGCGGCACTGGCCACCACGTTGCAGGTGCCCGCCGAGATGTGGCCGGCCGATCGGGCCGCGTTCGACGAGTACTGGCAGGCATCACTGGACAAGCTGCACATCGACGACACCATCCGCGAATATCTGTACCCGTTCGCCGTGTCGCGGATCCGGGGCGTGCGACTGCCCAAGCGCGTGCAGGAACCGCTCGAACAGTTCAACCTGCTGATCACCACGGGATTCCTGCCGCAGCGCTTCCGCGACGAGATGCGCCTCGACTGGAATCCGGACAAACAGCGCAAATTCGACCGGTTGATGGCGTGCATTCGGTTCGTCAACAACCTGACTCCACGGGTCATCCGGGAGTTCCCGTTCAATCTGCTTCTGCGCGATGTGGATTGGCGGATCCGCACCGGTCGACCGCTGGTCTGACCCGACCGGAATCGGTTCGGGTATCGCTTCGGGGTCTGACCGGCAATACTGGCTTGCGTCGCCAGCGTCAGTAACGTCAGAGGAGATCAGGTGCCGGAAACCAAGATCACGGTCATCTACGACAACCCCATCGATCCGGATGCCTTCGAGGCCGCGTACGAGGCCGAACAGCTCGACGCCGCCCGCAAGATTCCGGGCCACATCCGGTTCGAGACCTCGAAGGTGTGGCCCAAGGAGGACGGCTCACCGACTCCGGCCTACCGGATGATCGACCTGTACTACCCGGACTACGACGCGGCCAGCGCAGCGGTCGCCACCGCGGAGGCCGGCGCGTTCTTCGAGGCGATGGCGCGGCTGTCGACCGGAGGTGTTCGAGTCCTCTTCTCGGACATCCAGATTCCCTCGCACTGATTCCTGTCGCCCACGCGCTGCCAGATTCCGCGAGTACCCTCGCGGCAGTGCGAAGTGACAACGACACCTGGGATATCACCACCAGCGTCGGTTCGACGGCTTTGTTCGTCGCCGCCGCCCGCGCACTCGAGGCGCAGAAACCCGACCCGCTGGCGGTCGACCCGTTCGCCGAGGTGTTCTGTCGCGCCGTTGGTGGGCCATGGGCTGCAGTCCTCGACGGCGAGGCGCCCGACCATCCGCTGAAGACCCCGGAGTTCGGGCAACACTTCGTCACCTTTCAGGCGGCGCGGACCCGGTACTTCGACGCGTACTTCGGCGCGGCGGCGCAGGCGGGCGTACGTCAGGTCGTCCTGCTCGCCGCGGGCCTCGATTCTCGTGCCTACCGGCTGGACTGGCCGGCCGGCACGACCGTCTACGAACTCGACCAGCCGCAGGTGCTGGAGTTCAAGCGCGAGACCATGGCCGCGCACGGCGCCACCGCGAAAGCCGAGCGCAAGGAGATCGCCATCGATCTGCGGGACGACTGGGCGCAAGCACTGCGCGACAGCGGTTTCCGGCCCGACGAGCCGTCGGCATGGATCGCCGAAGGACTGCTCATCTATCTGCCCGCCAGTGCCCAGGAGCAGCTGTTCACCGGGATCGACGCGCTGGCCGCTTCGGGCAGCCACGCCGCGGTCGAGGAGGGGCGACCGATGGATCGCGATGCGTTCCGCGAGAAGGTCGACGAGGCGAAGGCAAGCGACGACGAACGGGGCCAGTGGTGGCAGCTGGTGTACAACGAGCAGCATGCACCGGCCGCGCAGTGGTTCGCCGAGCGCGGATGGACCGCACAGGACACGACGTTGATCGACTACCTGAAGACCGTCGGGCGCTCGGTCGAGTCGGCGGACGCCGAGGCGGCCAACATGCTGTCCAGCATCACGCTGGTGAGCGCGGTCAAACGCTAGGCGCTAGTCCCACATCACCGGCCGGAGGAACCGGTTGATGCGGCGTAGATACTCCGGCTGGCTGACGTGCAGGATGTGGTTACCCGGAAACCAGTGCAGCGCACAACGATCCCAGTGCTCCCAGAGCGCCTCGGCCTGCTCGGGTGGCGCCAACCGATCGCCGAGGCCGGTGATGATCAGTCGCCGATCCCGCGGCACCAACGGCTCGTAGTTCAGCGCGCAGTGATAGGCCGAGGCGGCCGCCGACTCGTCACGGCCGATGGTGCCGAACTTGCGACCCACCTCGATCAGCTTGTTGGCAGGCCACCACTCGTCGAACGTCGACTCCGGAGTGACCACCGGAACGTTGGGAATCACCGCCTCCAGCCGGTCATCGGCGGAGGCGACCAGGGCTGAGGTATAGCCGCCCAACGACATTCCGGTGAGCGCGATGCGGTCGACTCCAGTGTCGCGTAACCAGTTCAAGACCGACCGGAAGTCGTGGACCGCCTGGCCCATGGTTTCGGCGAATCCGGCCATGCCTTGGGAGAAGAAGCCGTATCCGCTGAAGGGCGAGCCTTTTTCGGCGCGACGGCCGTGAAACGGCAGCGTGTAGAGCAGCACGTCGTACCCGGTCTTGTAGAACCACGGCAGCGAGAAGAACAGTCCGTTGAACAGATAGGGCGAACCCATGAAACCGTGGATGACGCACAACGTCGGCCGTGGCCCGTCGTCGTGGCGCCAATGCTGTGCCCACACAACGTTGTTGCGCTCCAGTCGCGTCCACTGCTTACGCATACCAGGATTGACGGGTACGAAGCTGCTCTGGAACCGCAGATTCTCCACGTTGCCGTGCGCGATGTACTGCGCAACGGGGTTCGCTGGGCGGGTCGTCACGCCGGGCACGTCGGTAGGTGCGGGAAAGGATGCTGTCGGGTCACGGCGCGCGGCGAGTTCGGCGTAGAACTCCAGATTGCTGCGCTCGCGGTGCAGGTCCGACCGGCGCACGATGCTCTTGGCGACGGTCGGCAGCATGGACGCCCCGACCAGTGACGCGATAGCGGTGCGCAGGCCGATATCGGCGACCGCCGAGGCGTCGACGGTGAGCCGCTGAAGTACGGTCAGATCAGCGCGGTCGGGCAGTCCCTCGTATCCGGCGTCGGCACCCGGCACATCGGGCACCGGCACCGGAATGGGCAGGTCGACGTTCGACGTCATTGTCGCGGCCTTTCGAGGTCGGCATCTGTCATCGGATGCTAACTGGGCGCGCGGTTCACAACAGGTGATACACCAACGCGCCGCCGACCTTCACCGGTCGGTAATGCTGTTGTACCCAACTGGCGATCTGCCCACCGACGCGGTCGCGGCTGCGCATCCGGCCGCTGTCGACGTAGTAGCTGATCTTCTGGGCGTGGACGTCGTCGATGAACTGCGCCAGCGTGGGCACCGGGTCGTCGCTCCAGCCGCCGATCGCCATGACCGCAGTACCGGAGGCGATTTCCAGCGAGGCCGCCGCCTGTGAGCCGGAGGTGGCCGCCGACCACTGGGTGCGGGTGGCGGCCAGCATCTCAGCCAGATGCGGGTCGACTCTGTCCGAACTGGCGCCCATCATCATCGTCTTGCCGAAACGGTTACCGACAGTCGGCCACACGTCGGCCGTGTGGGCGGCGTTGGGTATCGATCCGTTGTGCGGGGTGGCGGCGGTGGCCACCGAGAACATCGCGGTGCCGGTGAGACCCGCGACGAGCGAGACCGCCAGCGCGACGGGCGTGAGCCGCGGCCATCGGGTCAGTGCCGCGGCCAGTAGAACTATGGCCGCAACGGCCGCGGACTCGATGAGGGTGCGGGTCCAGGTCGGGCCCAATTGGGCCCGGTTCAGCAGAATGACTGCCCACCATGCGGCGGCTACCACCATCACGATCGCCGCTGATCTGCTCCACACCGCGGCCAGGCCGATCAGCGCTCCGGCCGCCGGCGCCAAGGCGATGGTGTAGTACGGATGCACCATGCCGGACATGTAGCTGAACACGACTGTGCACACGGCCAGCCACCCGGTCCACATCGTGAAGCTGGCTGCCTCGATACGACTTAGCTTGCGGCGCAACGCAAGATACGCGCCTGCCACCACGGCGACGACGACGGCGGGCAGCAGCCAGGACGCCTCGTAACCCATCTCTGCGGAGAGAAGTCGAAGCACCCCGGCGTGGGTGCTCCACCCGCTGGGGTGCCCGTGGGACACCGCGTTGCCGCCTCCGACGATGCGGTCGACGCCGTTGTAACCCAGTGCGAGATTGAGCACCGTGTTGTCTGTCGAGCTGCCTATATAAGGACGCGCCGCGGCCGGCCACAGCTGGACCACCGCGACCCACCAACCACACGAAATCACCAGCGCGGCAGTGGCGCTCAGCAGATGCAGCAGTCGTCGCCACCATTTCGCGGGTGCGAACAGTAGGTAGGTGAGACCGAAGGCGGGCAGCACCATCAGCCCGGCCAGCATCTTGGTGAGGAATGCCAGCCCCAGCGCGATGCCCACGAGCATCAGCCATCGCCAGGACGCGCCGGGTATGGCGCGAGTCAGAAAATAGGCGCCCGCGACCATCAACAGCACCATGAGTGCGTCAGGGTTGTTGTACCGAAACATCAACGTGGCAGCCGGGGTGACCGCCAAGACGGCGCCCGCGATCAGGCCCGCCACCGCACCGCGCGCGGGGTCGGTCACGACACGACGCACCGCGGCGTAGAGCAGCGCGACAGCCCCGACCCCCATCAACGCTTGCGGCACCAGGACCGCCCAGCTGTTCATCCCGAACAACCGCACCGACAACCCCGTCACCCATAACGCGGCAGGCGGTTTGTCGACGGTGATGAAGTCGTTGGGATCCAGCGAGCCGAAGAACCACGCCCCCCAGTTCTTGGAGCCGGACTGGGCGGCGGCCGCATAGAAGGAGTTGCCGTAGCCGTTGATCGGCAGATTCCAGAGATACAGCGCCGCGGTGGCGACCAACAGCGCGGTCACAGCGAAGGCCGGCCACCGGGGCGCGGCGCGCACCGGGCCGTCAGCGATGGCCGCACCGAGTACTTCGGTGTGGTCGGCGGTGGCGGTCACCGCACCACCGTGCCTGAAAGTGCTGGCGAACGCGTGTTGGCAGAGCTGGGAAGTCGCTGTGTGTTTCATGATTCGCGTACGTGTGGTGAAGTGGACGGAGTGTGGAACCCACAGACCTACCTGACGTTCGCCGACCAGCGCGGCAGGCCGTTCTTCGACCTGCTGGCGCGGGTGGGCGCCGAGTCCCCGCGGCGGGTAGCCGACCTGGGGTGCGGCCCGGGCAATCTCACCGAACAGCTGGCTCAGCGCTGGCCGGACGCCGTGCTGGAGGCCGTGGACAGCTCCGCGGAGATGGTCGCCGCCGCGCAGGAACGCGGAATCGACGCCGAGTTGGCCGACATCGCCACGTGGACACCGCGCCCGGACACCGACGTTGTATTCAGTAACGCTGCGCTGCAATGGGTTCCGGGACATCCGGAGCTGATGGTGCGCTGGGCCGGCCAGCTCGATCCAGGTGCCTGGCTCGCAGTCCAGGTGCCCGGCAACTTCGACGCGCCGTCCCATGTGGCGGTGCGCCGACTGGCAGATCAGGAGCATTGGTCAAACATCCTGGGTGACTTCGCTTTCCGCACGACCAAGGTCGTCGAGACACCGATCCGGTATGCCGAGATCCTCACCGAGGCGGGCTGCCGCGTCGACGTCTGGGAGACCACCTACATCCATGAGCTCGAGGGAGAGAACGCCGTGCTCAACTGGATCACCGGCACCGCGCTCACCCCGGTGCGTGACCGACTCGACGACGACCAGTGGGAGCAGTTTCGGACTGAACTGATTCCGATGCTCGACGAGGCCTACCCCACCCGGCCCGACGGGCGCACGTACTTCCCGTTCCGCCGGATCTTCGTCGTCGCTCAGGTGGGCAGTCCGTCGCGGTGAAACCGGGCTATGAACCGCCGCTGGAACGAAACCGCCTGTCAGGCAACGCCGGGCCGGTCCAGGCCGGTCAGCGATCCTGATCACGCGGAGAATTACCGATTCCGAACATCGTCGTAGCCGGGGCCGGCACTTCGACGATCGTGCCAGGCTTTCGTGGTACTGAAGAACAGATGGCATCGAAGAGAACCTGGCTGACCGCCTCGATCGTCGTCGCCGTGGCTGTCTACGCGGCGATGTGGGTCGGATATGCGCTCAACTGGGGTTGGCTGGATTCGGTCGACACCGACTCGCTCCAGGCATTCCACGACATTGGTGCTTCGCGCCCGGGCTGGGTTTCCTTCTGGGTGGTGTTCTGCGTCGTGTTCGGACCGAACGGGTTCCGGGTGGTGGCGTTGATACTGCTGGTCATCGCGTTGGTGCGCCGCCGGGTGCCGACCGCGTTGTTCCTGGTGATCAGCATCGGACTGATGGGACTTGTGACCGAGGGCGCGAAGTTCCTCGCGGGCCGGCCCCGCCCGGCTTCGGCGTTTGTCTACGGCCAGGGATCGTCGTTTCCGTCCGGCCACGCACTGGGGGTGATGGTCGGCGTGCTGGCCTTGCTTACGGTGCTGTGGCCGCACCTCGGTCCTCGCCCCAGGCGGGCTTTGGCCCTCGTCGGTGGCCTGTTGATCGTGACGGTCGGCGTGGCGCGGGTGGTGCTCAATGTCCACCACCCGTCTGACGTGCTGGCGGGGTGGGCACTGGGCTATGTCTACTACCTGCTGTGCCTGCGGCTGGTGCCGCCGATACCGCTCACACCAGCGGTCGAAATACCGGCAGCGCTCGGTACTTCGCGCTGAAGCTGGCTTTGTCGTAGCTGTCGCCGACCTCGCCGTCGCGGGCCAGCGGCGTCGGGCCGTCGACGGCCTCGAAGGAAAACTCCGGCGCCTGAATCTCGTGGTAGAGCGGACTGCGTTCGAGGCGGCCGAGCGCGACCGCGGTGAGAATGCGCAGCCGGCTGAAACGCTTGCCGGTTTCCAGAATGCGGACGTCAATGAGCCCGTCATCCATGCGGGTCCGCCGGGCCGGGGCGAAACCCGACGGTAGATAGACGGAGTTACCGAGGAAGAACAACGAGGTCTGAATTGTCTTGTTGTCGAACCGGATTCGGACCGGCGTCCCGCGGCGCAGCGTGTGCAGCATCGCGTACATACCTGCCAGTGGCTTGCCGACCTTGTGCTCGAGCTTCTCCCGGGTTCGGACGAACAACGGGTACGCACCGATGCTGGCGGTGTTGATCACCATCTGGTCCTCGTTGAGGCACACCAGGTCTACGCACGAGACGTTGCCTTCGCGGATGGCCGAGACGGTGCGCTCGACGGTGTCGCAGCCGATGTCCTTGGCGAAGTGGTTGAACGTCCCGGCGGGAAACACCGCCAGCGGCAGGCCCGTGGCGATCGCCACCGAAGCCGCGGCCGACACGGTGCCGTCGCCGCCGCCGACTCCGAGCACCTCGGCGCGCTGGGCGGCCTCCTGCAGGACGGTCTCCGGGTTGTCATCCGGACCGAGTTCGACGATCTCGGCCTTCGGCAGCTTTTCGCGGACCTCGTCGATGACCCGAGTTCCGGTGCCGCTGCCCGAGGCCGGGTTGATGACCAGGACGACGCCCTCGCCCTCGGGACGCTCCGGGGTGTCGATCACCAGTGGCTCAGTCGAGGGCAGCTTGGCCGGCACGATCGGCGGGACCAACCGACCACCCAGGACGGCGATCGCGGCGCCGATGCCGAATCCCGCGAAGACGTCGCCGGGGTAGTGCGCGCCGGTCGCCACCCGGGACAGGCCCACCAAGCCTGCGAGCAGCGCCAGGCCCAGGCCCAGCGGCGGGTTCTCCAGACCGACGCCGACGGCGAAGGCGGCGGCGCTGGCCGAGTGGCCGGAGGGAAGGGAGTTCGACGTCGGGACTCGACGTGACCGTCGCACCAGCGGAACCAGCGTGCGGTTCGGGCGATCGCGCCTCCAGACCCGCTTGGCGCCCTGGTTGGTCACCAGGCTGGTGACGGCCAGCGTGATCACCCCGCGACCGGCGCCCCGACGGGCCGACGGTGAGCCCGTCGCAGCCAGGACCGCGGCGATCGCGAACCACAGCTTCGAGTGGTCGGCGGCGCGGGTGAGCACCGGCATGGCCTTGTCGAGAAGCAGGCTCGGTGATTCGGCAACGGCCTCGAAGACCTCGCGGTCCAGCGTGCCGAGCCCGCCCGTGATCTGACGGATGCCTTGGCCTTCGAGCAAGCTTCGCGATGTCATCGCTCCACGGTATCGGGGTCAGGACTTCGGCTCGCCGGATGCCTCGTCTGCGGGCTTGCTGTCGGGCAGGATGATGCGCCTCGTCGCGACGGGCTTGCCGTCGACTTTCTTGGTGACCTGAGGGTTGGCGGGCGGCGGGGTCGTGATCCGGCCCTGGACCGGGGCGCCGTTCTTCACGGTCGGCACGGACACCCGCTTGGTGTCGGCCTTGGCGTCGTTCTCCGATTTGCCCGCACCATGCATCGCCCCCGGCGGGATCATCGGCATGCCGCCCATGCCACCGGCGGGCGCCGATGTCGGCGCAGCCATTCGCGGTGCCGGCACTTGGGTGTTCGCCGCTGACGGCGAGGTGCCTGCGGCGGGCACCGGCGGCGGCCCGAGCATGGCGGTCGGCGAGGTACCGCCGATTCCACCGCCGCCACCACCGGATCCGCCTCCGCCAGAGCCCATTTCGCCGGGTGTCTCGCCGAACTCACCAAGCGGGTCGGTCAGGCTGGCTTTGTCGAGTTCTGCGGAGGCGCCACCGGCCTGCTGCATCATGCCCATGCCGGCCTGCATCATCTGTTGGGCGCCTTGGGCGACCTGCTGCGGGATCTGGGCCAGCGGCTGCAGTGCGCCGCCCATCGCACCGGCCATGGCGCCGGCGAGCTGAGACGCCATCTGCGGGAGTTGTTGGGCCATCTGATCGGCTTGGCCTTGGCCGGCAACGCCTTTCATCTCGGCGCTGGCCTGCTCGTCCTGGGCGGGGAACTTCGCGGCGGCCTCGGCGGTCTTGGAGTCGCGCTTGGCGTGTTCCTCGATGCTTTCGGTGTTGTCCTTGGGGTCACCGAGATTGGCGGCCAGTCCGAGCACACGCAGCAGTTGTTCGATGGGGGTTGCACCGGCGACGAGCGGATCGGAGGTGATGGGTGGTGGGGGGATGTTCCCAGCGTTGGCCGACTGGTAGCCGCCATCGGTGACGTTGAGCTGTCCGCCACTCATCGGTGCACCTCTCCCTTCAGCGCCAGGTTCAGGACCTGAAACCACGCGAAGTGGTAGTTGGCAGCGGTCTTTTCGCCCTTGATCAGGGCGTCGATGGTCGCCAAGAGCTGCCAGTTGCCGACACTAGCGGTGTCGACATGATCGGGGTAGTCACCCAGGACCTTGGCTGCGACGTTGGCGAGATGCTCGCGGAGCAGCTCGACTTCGGAGTCCAGGTAGCCGGTACCGGTCGATGCGGCTTTGGCCAAGGTGTGGGCCAGGCGGGGCAGGCCGTCACGCCACTTGGTGGCTTGCGCGAGCTCCCAGCCGAGGTCGTCGACTTCCGCGGTGTCGCGCGCGCGGATGGACATCTGCGTGGGTTGTGCATCTTCCGCGGGCGGAAGGTACTGGCCGGGAGCGTAGGCGGCGGTCAGGGTGGTCTCGCCGAGCAGCGCGTCGAGTGGCCTGTTGCGGCTTCCTGGCCTGAGAAGCTTTATGCCGGTCGGGATTTCGACGTGCGGCGGGATCCAGCCGCTGGCCAGGTCGGTGGCCAGGACGGTGGTGACGTCGTCGCGGTCGCCGATGGCCCAGCGCAACTTGGGTTCCTGGCGCGCGACGGCGTCGAGCAGTCTGTTGAGGCGCTGCTGGGCTTGTGTTACGACGGCGCTGGCGCCGGCCATGGCGCCGGTAGTGGTTGCGGCGACGGCATTTTCGGTGAGCCCGGCTGGCGCGGGGGCTGCCGTTGATGCGGCTGTCGGAGCTTGACGGACGACCGCCGGCTGATTGAGCTGGGTGCCGGCGGACGGGTGGACGGGTGCCGATCCGGGGGAGGCGGCGGCCGGCATGGCCGGCTGGGCAGCGGGTGCGGTGGCCGCCGGCGGCCGCAGGTCGGCGCCGTAGGCGGGTAGCGGACCTTGGGGTGCGGCGGGGGCAGCGGTCGAGGGCATGACGGGCGCTTGGGCTGCGGGGGCGGCGACGTAGGTCTGGGTGGTGTCTGCCGGGGGAGCGACGGGGGGTGCTTGGGTGGCATCGTAAGTCGGTGCGGTGTGCGCTGTTTCGAAGAGCTGCGCTCCTGCGGTCGGCGCTGTCGGCGCCATCGGCGGTGCGGCCATGCTCTCGGAATGAAGGGGCGCCTGCGGCTGCATGGCGTGGGCTGCGGTGTTCGAGAGGCCTTCAGCGCCCGACGACACAGGGCCGCCGGCTTGTGCGCCGTTGTTGAAGTTCTGGGCGAAGCCTTCGGGAGAGAGTGCGTTTGTGGGGGCTGAAGTTGATGTCGACGGCGCGAGGGGATTCGATGAGGCCGAGATACTCTGTCCGCCGGAAGCGATTGAACCTCCTGGTATGGAGCTGCTCGCTGAGGGTGCTGGCATTCCCGGGATACCTGAAGTCAGCGTTGGGTTAGAAATTGCGGCAGGGGGCTGGGCCTGACCTTGCTGCACAGCAGCTGCAAACGGTGCGTCCGCACCTTTCGGGGCGCTGGCCGCTACGCCACCGGTCGAATTGCCAGTCTGGACCGCGGTCGGAAAAGAACTGGTTGCCTGGCTCCCGGCATCTGAGAAATGTGCCGGCCCCTCAGACTTACCGCCGCCGGCGGCGTTCGAGAAAGAATCGGAACCCGTACTAGTAAGACCACCACCTCCCGATGCGTCTGAAGGCGGAGGTGACTGCTTTAATAGCGCCGAAACCTGCTGCTGTACAGACTCTTTGGTGACTGGTCGACTAAATGACGATGAATCGAATCCGTGCTGGGTCGCAAATTGCCGCGCTGTTGTATCGAAGCCTGATGTGTGCAGAACCTGCTGGATCGAATTGAATATATCGTCACTATGGCCAGCGGCCTTCGCCCCAGCGTCGCGTTGTGCTTCTACAACAACGTCAACGATTTTAGTTATCTTGATGGGCAAAGGTTCTTTGGATGATTCGATGCTCTCAATCTGAGACTTGCCGCGTTGCGCAATGGCACTCAAATCGTCGCGTAGTGCATTAGTAGCGCGAATGGCGCCGTCGTAGGCCGTCCGTTTCGCGCCGTTCTTCTCTGATACCTCTAGTGCATTGTCCTTGCCGCGCTGAAAGGCCGCGATTGTGTCGTCCGCCGTCACGCCTCGTTGGTCCGCAAGCGGTCCTGAACAAATTGATTGCAATATTTCTGCGTAGTTCTCGTACGTTGTTCCGATTGTGCCTCGATTGGCCGCTGCAACCGAGAGGGAGTTAAGCGATGCGGAAGATGGCCATTGGTGACCAACCAACAGGTAGCTCCAACCGTCTAACTCCGCAGATGTCATCCGCAGGCCTGTTTGATTCGGTTGGTTGTTTCGTCGCCAGACTTATAAAGCGGATCCAGTTCGTCTTGAGACGCTTCGCCCAACTGCGCGATCGCAACTTTTTGGTAGGTTCCAGCCAAATTCTCGACGGCAGACTTGAGATCGTCCGGCGCCGCTGGGTTGCTGACAAGACTTTGCGACAAGTAGGCACTTCCCGCAGTCAATGCAAGGCGGACATTTGCGGCTACGGCCAACACGGCTACGGGGTCCGACCCCTCGTTTCGTCTCCCCGCCGCTTGAACACCCTTGTTTGCGTCTTGGAACGCATCGCAAACAGCATTCTTCGAATCAGCGACTTCTTGCTGGCTGTACGTCTTCGCGGCCGGAGTCTCAGGCTTCGGCACCGGTCTGAACCAGGCTCCGATGGCAACAGCGACAGCTATCACCGCGATGACGATGGCGATGGTCGATGGCAACCGCGACTGGCCTCCCGATGGGGGAGGTCCCTGCCACGGCGCTGGTCCTGCAGGCCCGGGTCCGTACGGCACTTGCGACATGTCGAAATGGTATCCCTTGCGTTTGCCGGTCCGCTATTCACCAAAAGGTGCAATACCCGCTCCGACCAGCGTGTACACGCAGTTCAACCGCTTCTACAGCCAATGCCAATTCGCCCACGCTGACCACTGATCGTTAGCTGGCCCAGACGCAACCGTCACCGAACCTTGACTTGACCCGCCAGGAACCCCACAGGGACCATGAACCGATGCGCCGAGCCGTCGTTTCGATCTGTGCTGCCTTCAGTGCGGCGCTGGTCGCGCTGTCCTCGGCACCGCCCAGCCACGCCGAAACCCCCTGGTTCCAGTCCAACGTCGGCAACGCCACCCAGGTCCTTTCCGTCGTCAGCACCGGCGGAGCCACCGCGAAAATGGATGTCTGGCAGCGCGGCGCCAACGGTTGGCAGCCCGTCCTCGTCGGTGTCCCCACCCACGTCGGCGCCAACGGCATGGTCCCGCAGTCTCACGACGGCGAAATGAAGACGCCGATGGGCATCTTCACCCTCGACTTCGCCTTCGGCACCCAGCCCAACCCCGGCGGTGGCCTGCAATACGTCCAGGTCACGAAAGACCACTGGTGGGACGGCGATATGAAGAGCCCGACCTACAACACCATGCAGGTCTGCAAGAAAGCCGACTGCCCGTTCGACACCAACCCGGCCAGCGGCACCGAGAACCTCTACATCCCGCAGTACGCCCACGCGATCGTGATGGGCGTCAACAAGGCTCGTATCCCCGGGAACGGTGGCGCATTCTTCGTCCACACGACCGACGGCGGCCCCACCGCGGGATGCGTCTCCCTCGACGACGACACCCTCGTCAAGATCATGCGCTGGCTTCAGCCCGGCGCGCTGATCGCCGTCGCCAAATAGCGCGCATCGAGCGTGCGGTTTGTCGTTGAAACTAGCGACGATCGTCGCCGAGAAGCCCCACGCTCGACGAGCGCGAGCTAGGGGTTCGGGTTGATCGCGGCGCCGGGCGTCGCCTTGAAGTTCAGCGCCTCGGTCGACATCGTGAACTCGTAGGTCCGGTCGTAGCCGGTCTTGCTGATCTTCCAGCCGTCGGGCGTCTTGCGGTAGCGGTCCCGGTAGAACGCCGCGCCCTCCAGCACGAAGTTGAATTCCGGCACGATCACCCGGTCCTGCAGGTACCAGATGGCCTCGGCCTCGTCGCCGTCGACGCTGATCTCCGGATGGGTGACGCGGTGCTCGGTCAGCACGCCGGCGGGCATCGACTTGCGCATGAACTCCACCAGATCCTTGCGGTTGGTGAAGCTGTGCTCCTCACCGAGGGACGAGCCATAGTCACCGACGATGTCCTCGGTCAAAGTGTCGGCGAAATCGTCCCAATGCTTGGTGTCCAGCGCCCGCAGGTAGCGGTACTTGACCTGTTTGATCGCTTCGATTGCTTCCGCATCAGCCATGCCGGTCATTGCAGCACACCGAATGTGTCGACGGGGGCGGTTGTCCCGGTGACAATTGTGCCCATGGCTGACCCGGACAAGGCTGATGCCGCGGTCCCGCGAACCACCTTCCTCGACGGCTTCCTGCGGTCGCCGTTCTCCGGCATCGCACCGTGGATCGTCATGGCCATCATGTCGGGGCCGGGCCGCTTCGGTCAGGCCGCGGCCGCCGCGCTGGCCCTCACCCTCATCGTCATGTGGGCGGGCAGCCGTCGCGGCATCAAGGTGCATTCCCTTGAAGTGTTCGGCGCCGTGGTCTTCGCCGCGTTCGTCGCTTTGGGCATCTTCGGCTCGGCGGCGCTGGTCAACTGGCTCGAGTTGTGGGCCGGCGAGATCACCAACGGCCTACTGGCCGCCTACGCGCTGGCGACACTGGCGATCCGCCGCCCGTTCACGATCGCCTACGCCCGTGACACCGTCGACCCCGAACACTGGGACAGCCCCCTGTTCATCCGGGTTAACTACACACTGAGCGCAGTGTGGGCCGGCGCGTTCGTCCTCAACACGGCGGTCGGCACGTTCGGCGACGCGGTGCTGCACGACGGCGACAACTTTTGGACCGGCTGGATCGTCCAGCTTGCCGTCACGCTGATCGCCGTCGCCATCACCGAGTTCTACCCCGACTACGCGCGGGCGAAATCCCTGGCTGCCAGCGGCGAATCCACCGAACCCCCACCATCATTCGGGAAGCTCCTGGACTGGTTGCCCGGATTCGTGATCGGTATCGGCATCGCCGGCTGGGTCAGCGGCGCGCTTCCCGCCGGAGTGGGTATCGCGTTGATCGTGGTCGGGATCGTCGCGGGGGTGGTCATGCGAAAAATGTTCCCGGAACACGACGAGAAAGAGGAAACGACATGACAAAGCTTGCGGTCATCTACTACTCGGCAACTGGGCACGGCACTGCTATGGCGAAAATGGTTGCCGCAGCCGCCGAAGAAGCGGGAGCCCAGGTGCGCGTGCGGCACATCGCCGAGACCCGCGACCCCGAATCATTCGCGCAGAACCCGGCGTGGACCGCCAACTACGAGGCCACCAAAGACCTGCCCGCCGCCACAGGTGAGGACATCGTCTGGGCCGACGCGGTCATCTTCGGCACACCCACCCGATTCGGCTCTCCTGCAGCACAATTCCGAACCTTCATCGACTCGCTGGGCGGTTTGTGGGCCCAGGGCAAACTCGCCGACAAGGTGTATGCCGCGTTCACGTCCTCCCAGACCGCCCACGGCGGACAGGAAACCACGCTGCTTGCTCTCTACATCACGCTCATGCATTTCGGCGGCATCCTCGTCCCGCCCGGCTACACCGATCCGGTCAAGTTCGCCGACGGCAACCCGTACGGGGCCAGCCACATCACCGGCCCGAACAACCAAAATCCGATTGCCGACGAGACGGCCGCCGCACTCGAGCACTTGGCGCGACGTGTAGTCACCATCGCCGCGCGGCTCGGTCAGGCCGATCCCGGATGAGGCTTCGTATGGGTCGGCGGACTTCGCTGAGCCCCCACGCCAGCGCAGCGTGAGCACCGACCCAACCGCCAAAAATGCTCTGCAGCTGATGAATTCGGCAACTGACGACGGTAAGGAAGTCAGAATCCTCAGCGCCTACGAGATCGGCGTGCTCAAGGATCTGGGCTTTACGATCGCGCTCCCGGTGTCACAGGTCTGAGGGTGGTGAAAGCCTCAGCCAAGCTCGTTTTCGTAGCGCTGCGCGATGGCCACGAGTTCTTCGCGGACCGTTGACGGCGGCATCGCCTCGATACGTGCGTACAGACGGCGACGCGTCATGGCCCGCTTCATGTCTTTGCGGAACTGCGCAATCGACGACATTTTCTCAACTCCTTGATGTCCCCCGGTTCAGCAGGGGATTTGTTTTTTGCTGTAGACGTCCATCAATCAGGGATCGCCTGTCTGAAGGAACACCTCGATGCTCCTTGTTAATTTCAGGTAAATCAACTTTGGCCCTGTGAGATTCGCGACAGGCGCACGCGAATGCGTGTGCTTGTGGCCTGCGTCATGTGACGGCGCACACGATGAACGACGACGGGTGACGGCGTTCGCTGTATTACGGGCTCAGTCCTGTAGATACCGGGTGACCATGTCCACCAACAGCTGACGCTCGCGCTGCCATTCCAGGTGTGAGTTCACGATCATCTCGACCAGCACCATGCCGCGCAGCGACGACCAGATCACTTCGGCCACGCCGGGATCGTCGGAGATCAGCCGGCCCAGTTGGTTGATCGCGGTATTGATCTCCAACAGGTGGCGTGTGGCGCTGTCGCCGTGGGTGCCGCGAGTGGCTCGCAGAATCTCGAATGCCGCCAACGACGTCGGACTGCTGTAGCAGCGGAACGCGGTGTCGACGACGACCTCGATGCGCTCCCGCAATTCCAGATCGGCGACATCGGCTTCGCCGAGGCTTTTGAGCAAGCCGGCCACGCCCTCGTCGACGACGGCCATCAGCAACCCGTTGCGGTCGCCGAAGTGGTACTGGATGACGCCCCAGGTGACCCCGGCCCGCTCGGCGACGTGCTTGGCGGTGGCCGCCTGGAAACCTTCTTCGACCACACAGCGCACGGTCTCGTCGATGATCAACGCCCGGGTGTCGTCGCCCCGCTTGCGCGGCGCCTGAGTCTGCCGCGTCGGGGGAGTGCCCAGCGCTTTCACATCGTTGACTTTATAACATTGAGCCGACTATGTTTCGCGGTATGAGCCAGCCCCTCAGCCGTTATGCCCAGTTGTCCCGGGCCGAACTCGCCACCCTGGTCCCCGAACTGCTGTTGATCGGCCAGATGATCGACCGCTCCGGTATGGCGTGGTGCATTCAGTCGTTCGGCCGGCCCGAGATGCTGCAGATCGCCATCGAGGAATGGGCGGGCGCCAGCCCGATCTACACCAAGCGCATGCAGAAGGCCCTCAAATATGAGGGCGTCGACATCTTCACAATCTTCAAAGGCCTGCAACTCGACATCGGCGCACCGCCGCAATTCATGGACTTCCGCTACACCGTCCACGACCGCTGGCACGGCGAATTCCACCTCGACCACTGCGGAGCCCTGCTCGACGTCGAACCGATGGGCCCCGACTACGTCAAGGGCATGTGCCACGACATCGAGGACCCGACGTTCGACGCGACCGCCGTCGCCACCAATGCCAAGGCGCAGGTGCGTCCGATTCACCGCCCACCGCGCACGCCCGCTGACCGCCAGCCGCACTGCGCATGGACCGTCATCATCGACGAGTCCTACCCCGAGGTGACCGGCATCCCCGCACTGGACGTCGTGGCCAAAACCAAGGCCGCCAACTGGGAGCTCGGCCCGATCGATCCGAATGACGAAGGCCAAGCAGACTATTCGGGTGTGCTGGTGTCCGACGTCGACTTCGGGGCGTTCTCGCACTCCGCGCTGGTGCGCATCGCCGACGAGGTGGTGCTGCAGATGCATCTGCTGAATCTGTCGTTCGGTATCGCGGTACGCGCCCGTGCCGGTGACAACGAACAGCTGGCGACCGACATCTGCACCAAACAACTCGTCGGCATCGCCGGTGTGGCCGCCGAGCGGATCAAGCGAGCCCTCAAGCTGCCCAACGACTTTGATGGTCTGGCGAAGGTCATCGAACTGCACCCGCTGTTCAACCCGGCCGGTTACGTCGTCGCCGAGGTCGAAGGCGGCCGGTTGCATGTGCACCCCTCGCCGGCGCACGACGACGGCTCGTGGGTGCCGCTGTGTTCCCCGACGTCCCCGGGACCGTTGCAGGCCATCGCCACAGCCGTCGATCCGTACATCGCGGTGCGCATCACCGGCACCGCTGACGACTGGACCGCCGAGTTCGAGAAGACCGAGACCGCAACCAAGGATTCCCCCGAGGTGGAGGTCACCAAGTTCAGTCAGGGCGTCACTTTCGAGTTCGAAGAACGCCTCTCCCTGCCGCTGACGGTGGTGTAGTCGATGGCCTACCGCGTCGTGCAATGGGGCACCGGGGCGGTGGGGGTCGAAGCCATCCGCGGTATCCTGGACCATCCCGATCTGGAATTGGTTGGCGTCAAGGTCTATTCGGAGGCCAAGGCAGGCGCTGACGCCGGCCTGCTGGCCGGGCGGGACCCGGTCGGCGTCACCGCGGCGATCGACGTCGACACTTCAGCGGCCGACGCCGTTGTGTATGCGCCTCGGCACCCCTCGGTTGACGACGCGGTTGCGATCCTGGCGTCCGGGGCCAACCTGATCACCACCGCCTTCGCGTTCCACCCCGCGCGGATGGAACCGGCCGATTGCGACCGGCTCCGGCAGGCCTGCGTAGACGGCGGCAGCTCGCTGCACGGCACCGGCCTGAACCCCGGCAACCTCGGAGTGGTTGTGCCGTTGGCGCTGACCGGTATGTCGCGGAGCGTCGAGCACGTCATGGTGCAGGAACGCGCCGACTGGTCGGTGTACGACAGCACCGAGATCACGTTCGACCAGATGAAGTTCGGCAGTCCGATCGACGAGGTGGACGCCCATACCGACGGGTTGAGCTTCACCAGTCAGCTTTTCCAGGAACAAGTTTGGCTGCTGGGTGATGCGCTGAATCTGGATGTCGACGAGGTCACCACCGAACTGGAGGTGATTGGCGCCAGCGCCGACCGCGACGTGTGCGGGCGGACCCTGCGTGCCGGCACCGTCGCCGGTCAGCACTGGCGGTGGACCGGCCTGCGCCAAGGGGTTCCGGCCGTCGAGGTGGAAACGCTCTGGACCGTAGGTGAACCGCAGCCGAAGCACTGGCCGTCGCCCCGGCACGGGTGGACCATCACCATCGAAGGAACCCCGTCGATGCAGGCGCACCTGATGACGCTGGCCAGTTTTCGTCGCGACGTTCCACTAGACGAACATGTGCGGTCAGCCAGTGTGGCCACCGCGATGCAGGCGGTGAACGCTGTCGGTGCTGTGTGCGACGCCGCCGCTGGTTTCGTCACGATGGCGGATCTGCCGCTGAGTCTGTACCGAGGCGGTCGCTGAACCGGTTTCGCCGTGCGCGAAGGTCAACTTGTCGACGGGGCTGCCAACTGCGCGCACACTGGCAGTTATGGATAACAACGGACCGTTCGGGTTCGATCCCGACGACATCGATCGCGTGGTGCGCCAGGCCAGTGAGGGCCTTCGCGACGCCTTCGGGCAGTTCCTCACCAGCTCAGGGCAGGGAGCCGGGTTCGGCGTGCTGTTCGACGAATTCAACCGCCGCACTCGGCCACGCTCAGAACCAGAGACCGCGGGGGAGGCCGGCGACGGGGTGTGGACGGTCTACACCACCGACGCCGACGGTAAAGCCCACGTCGAACAGGTGTACCGAAGCGAGCTCGACGCACTGCGCGCGAACAAGCACAACACCGACCCCACCCGGAACGTCCGGTTCCTGCCCTACGGCATCGACGTCAGCGTCCTCGACGCGTCCGAGAACGCCGCCCCGACCGAGGACCAGCCCGAGTAGCTACATCGTCAGAACCATGCGGTAGCGCGCACGGCCCTCGTCCATGGCTGCGTACGCTTCGGCGGCCTCGGCCAGCGGTCGCTCCTCGATGCGGGCCCGCACCCCGGATTGCAGCGCGAAGTGCAGCGTGTCTTCGACGTCGGCGGAGGTGCCCGACGGATGCCCGACCACGCTGAAGTTGCCGAAGATCAGATCGCCCGGAGCGATGGGCAACGGATCGAACGTGGCCCCGACGATCACCAGCTCGCCTTGCGGCGCCAGTCCGGGGACCGTGGCCGCCATGGCCGCCGAGTTGGCCGCGGTGGCCAGCACCACCTGTACACCGCCGAGCTTCTGCAGCGCCTCGCCGACGTCACTGGCCGTGGAGTCGACGTAGTGGTGGGCGCCGAGCTCCTTGGCGTCGTCGGCCTTGCCCGCCCCGCGCGCGATCGCGATGGTCTCGAACCCCATGGCGCGGGCCCACTGCACACCGAGGTGCCCGAGCCCGCCGATGCCCAGGACGGCGACCCGGTCGCCGGCCACGGCGCGCGTGGTGCGCAGGGCGTTGTAGGTCGTCACCCCGGCACATCCCATCGGGGCGGCTTCGGCGAACGACAGTCCGTCGGGAATGCGCGCCAGCGCGGTGCGGGGCACGATGACGGATTCGGCATAGCCGCCCGGATAGTTCCAGCTCGGAATTTCTAGGTTCACGCACTGCATGAACTGGCCTTTGCGACAGGGCAGGCAGGTGTTGCAGTTGCCGCCGAACCAGCCCACCGCCACCCGGTCACCGACCGCGAAACCGTCGACGCCAGAGCCCAATTCGGCGATGGTGCCGGCGATCTCGTGGCCCGGGGTGATCGGCCAGGTGAGATTCGGGAACGACCCGGTGACGAACGCATGGTCGGTGCCGCAGACCCCGCAGGCGTTGACGGCGATGCGCACATGGTCTGGCGGAGGTGACGTGGTTTCGACCTCCGTCAGCTCCAGCGGAGCATTGGCTGATTTCACGTGTACGGCGCGGTGCGTCGCCATGGCACTCCCTTGAGTCGTGGCACTGCTGAGTTCACTGGACTTTACTCAGCATAGCGGTGGTAATCCTGATTCTGCCTCGCCGGGTCCTGTTTGAGAACGGTTGCGGACCGACAGACGAGCTAGTCGAGGATGCGCCGCGCGACGTTGGTGCTCACCAGGTCGAGCAACTCATCTGCCCGGCCGGCCAGGATCGTACGGATCGCGTAGAGGGTGAAACCCTTGGCTTGCTCCGCGGAAATCGCTGGGGGAATGGACAATTCCTGCCGGGACACCACCACATCGACCAAGGCCGGCCCGTCGTGCGCCAGCGCATCGGCGACGGCCTGTTCCAGATCGGCGGGCTGCTCGACTCGGCGGCCGAACATGCCGATCGCCTGGGCGACGGCACCGAAATCGGGGTTCTTCAGCTCGGTGCCGAAGTTCACCACCCCGGCGGCCTTCATCTCCAGCTCGACGAAATTCAGCGAGGAGTTGTTGAAGACGATCACCTTCACCGGCAGGTTGTTCTGCACCAAGGTGAGTAGCTCGCCGAACCCCATGGCCAGCCCGCCGTCACCGGCAAGGGCGACCACCTGACGTCCCGGGTACGCGGTCTGCGCGCCGATCGCATGCGGCAGCGCGCACGCCATGGTGCCGTGGGTGAACGATCCGGTGAGCCGTCGCCTGCCATTCATGGTCAGGTACCGCGCCGCCCAGATGGTGGGTGAGCCGACGTCGAAGGTGAACACGGTGTCGTCGTGGGATAGCTGATTGACCACGCCCGCAACGTATTCCGGACGGATCGGGGTGCGTTCGCGGTCGTTGACGGCCAGCGAGTCCAGCGACTTGCGGGTGCGCTGATAGTGGTTCAGCGACCGGTCCAGGTGCGTCCGGTCGGCCTTGCGGGTCAGCAGCGGCAGCAGCGCGTCGATGGTGTCCTTCACCGAACCGACCAAACCGAGATCCACCGGCGTACGCCGGCCGAGGTGGCTGCCGCGGATGTCGACCTGGATGACCTGAACGTTGTCCGGATAGAACTGCGAGTACGGGAAGTCGGTGCCCAGCATCAGCAGCACCTCGGCTTCCTTGATGGCTTTGTAGCCAGATGCGAAACCGAGCAGCCCGGTCATCCCGACGTCGAACGGGTTGTCGTACTCGATGTGCTCTTTGCCGCGGAAGGCATGCACGATAGGCGAATTCAGGATTTCGGCAAGCCGGAGCAGCTCGCTGTGTGCACCCGCGGTGCCGGCGCCACCGAGGATCGTCACGCGCGACCCCGCGTTGAGGATGCCCGCCGCGCGCCGCAGCGACTCGTCGTCGGGGCGCACCACCGATCGGGTCGGCAGCACCGGTTTGGTGTTCCAGTCACGGTCGGGGAGCTTGGCCAGGAACACCTCACCCGGGATCACCAGGACTGCGACACCGTTTTCCTCGATCGCGGTGCGCATCGCGATCTCGACCAGGCGTGGGGCCATCTCCGGAGTGCTGACCAGCTCGCAGTAGACGCTGCACTCCCGGAACAATTCTTGGGGATGCGTTTCCTGGAAGTAGCCGGTGCCGACCTCGCTGAGCGGAATGTGCGCAGCGATCGCCAGCACCGGCACCCGAGTGCGCTGGGCGTCGTAGAGGCCGTTGATGAGGTGGGTGTTGCCGGGACCGCAGCTACCGGCACATACCGCCAGTTGACCGGTCAGCGCTGCATCGGCAGTCGCGGCGAACGCGGCCGTTTCCTCGTGGCGTACGTGCTCCCACGCCATGTCCTCGGAACGTCGGATCGCATCGGTGAATCCGTTGAGACTGTCACCCGGCAGTCCGTAGACACGATTGATACCACTGGATTTCAGGGCCGCGATGAGGTGCTGGGCGACGGTTGGCACAGCAGAAGTCTAGACCTCAGCGGCGACGGTGACCGGGCTGGCGGCAGGTCCGAAAGGCTCTTCCTCGGTGCGGCGGCGGTCGATCGCGAAGCAGGCCAGGCTGGCCAGGAACGCGACCACGGTAATCGCCGCCGCCAGCGCTGACGGACCCGGGCCACCCGGACCCAGGGTGCTCAGGAACAGCGCGAACGCCACGATTGCCGACAGATTGAGCATCAGGCCCAGCGTGCGGAGAACCTCTCCGGTGCCGCCATCCTGATCGTTCATGATCGCTCCCAGGTGTCGAGTTGTGCTGGCTTAATATCCCCGCCTGGCGGCCGGTCGAAACCACCACGGAGCAACTCGGTCACGCATGTGGGAATCCGCCATGAGCGCAGCGATCGACACCGACACGTGTCAGTTCCGTATGGGTCGGGTGCTCGTGCGGGGGCCTACTGGACGGGTTAGACGGTCACCAGTCCGGACTGGCCGGGCACGTGCAGGTGGCCGTTGGGGTCGACCTCGTCCCACACCGCGGCGTAGATCTGCATCTTGAGCGCCTGCGCCGCTGCTTCGACGTTGAGCACGTCGGCCAACTCGTCGTAGCCGTAGTACAGGATCGACAGCGCGGTGGTGGCCAGGAGCACGTTGTTGATGGCGACCTGTGCGGCAGCCCGGTTGCCGAGCGCGGCCTGGTAGAGCGCCGGCAACACATTTCCGATCGGCAACGCGGCGCTCAAGCCCGGCACCATCTGCGAGACGCGCCAGCTGGCTTCGTAGAGCTCACGCACCACGGGCCGAGCCTCGACGGGAAACGCTGCCACCAAACTCTTTTCGGCGTTGTACACCGCGGTCGGCATCCCGTACGGCTTCGGGTCGTCGGCGGGGAACGGGTTGATGACATCCGGCAGCTGAATGTCCGGCAAGGTGACGTCGCTGGCCGACGGGGTCACCGCGGCGGCGAGCGTCGCCGTCGCTTCCGGGGTGACCTGGTCGGGCGGCGGGGTGGTCGTCGCCAGCGGCAACCCGGCCTCACCACGGTTGTGCAGCAAGGCAAACGGGTCGAAGAGGTTCCACAACGAGGAGATGAACCAGGTCTGCAGCTGCAGGGCAGGCGCTTCCAGGTTAAGCACGTCGGCGACTTCGTTGTAGCCGTAGTACAGCACCGCGATCGGGTTGATCGTGACGATCAGGTTGTTGATGACGCGCTGGGCGGCCGCCTTGTCGCCTTCAAATGCTGAGGGCAGGTCGGTCACGATATTCGTCAAGGGGACGACCACGTTGACCCACGGGATCATCTGGGTGAGGCGGTAACCCAGTTCGAATCCTTCACGGGCGACTGCTTTTACGGGGTTGGGGAACACGGCCATGAAGGACTGCTCAAGAGTCCAGATGGGACCTGGCATGTCCTGCGGCGCCGGCTCGGGCGGCATCCACCGGAACGGGTTCCAGAAAGCCGTCGCAGGTGTGGCGGCGGCGGTCGGCGTTGCGGCAGCGGTCGGCGTCACGGCAGCATCCGCCGTGGACGTTTCGGTGGTCACCGAGGCAGCGGCCGGTCGAGGCGCGGCATGTCCGGTGCCCTTGAACAGGCCCTCGAGCTTCGTGACCTGAGCGGCCTCGAACTCGGCTGCGGTGGTGGTGACCGATTTCAGTGCCGACGCGGCGGGCTTGGAATCGGAAGATGCTGCGCTGCTGACCTTGTCGGCGGGCTTCGACACCGCCTTGGTGCGCTTCGTGGTGCCGGTCGCGGACTTCTTCGGCCCGGCGTTGGGCTTGGCCGAATTTGACGCGCTCGATGATGAATCCGATTTGCCGGTATCAGCGCTTGCTACGCCTTGGCTTGCTGCGGCAACAGCCGCGCCCACCCCGACCGCAACCGCGAGTCCGCCAACGTACCCGACGTATTTGTTTGACCCCATTTGCTGACCCTTCGTTAGCTCTAGGGCATCGTAGAGGAGCGGGCAGGTCAGGGCCACCCCAAACGGTGAACGGCACGGTTCCGCATGCTTGCCCTATGGCGACGCCAGGGTTGCCCGGCCGGGTGTCGCCAAGCCGCCGTAAGCGGGCCACCGGAACAGAATCCGAGGTCATCGCATGTTTGCGCGACCGGCGCAGCTCGGTGGCGGTCGTACCGAACTCAACTGCCGAGAATTAGCGGCGGCGTAAGGATGTGGTCGGCGTGGCGGCACGCGCTCGCGCCGGGTTGTATCGCGACACCCACGGGGAAGCCGGCCGTTATTGGTCAGATCGTTTATGCAGGTCAATCGGCTGTTCACCGGGAGTTCGGCGAGGCGGAGTAGAAGAGATGGCCCCGGTTACGCGCCCGGCCAGGATTCCATTCTATGGTTTAGCCGTGCCAGAAATTGATCGTCGAAGCCTGATGCTCATGGCGGGGTTCGGCGCGGTCGCCGCCGCCCTGCCGATGCCCGTGGCAGGTGCCACGCCCACGCGCCCGCAAGCGCCGGCGCCCAATGCTGCGGCGCCCGCGTATCTCTTCCATGACGAGTTCGACGGACCGGCCGGCTCAGCCCCGGATCCCGCCAAGTGGCGCATCGCCAAGGCGCGCGAGACCATCAAGAACCCGGTGTTCTGGGACCGGCCCGAGAATATGGGCCAGTACCGCGACGATCGTCAGCATGTCTTCCTGGACGGCAACTCCAACTTGGTGATCCGTGCGACCCGCAACAACAACAAGTACGTCAGCGGCAAGGTCATGGGGAACTGGTGGGGCGGGATCGGGACCACCTGGGAAGCCCGGATCAAGTTCAATTGCCTGACCGCGGGCTGCTGGCCGGCCTGGTGGCTGATGAACGACCACCCCGAAGTCGGTGGCGAGGTGGACCTCGCGGAGTGGTACGGCAATGGTGAATGGCCCTCGGGCACAACCGTTCACGCGCGTCTGGATGGGACGTCCTTTGCCACCCAACCGATTCCGATCGACGGCGACTGGCACACCTGGCGAGTCACATGGAACGACTCCGGGATGTACTTCTGGAAGGACTACGTCGACGGCGCCGAGCCGTACTTCACGGTTCCGGCCAATTCCATCGACGACTGGCCGTTCAATTTCCCCGACTACCGGATGTTCCCGGTGCTGAACCTGGCCGTCAGCGGCTCGGGCGGTGGCGATCCGCGGCCCGGCACCTACCCTGCCGACATGCTCGTCGACTACGTGCGGGTCTGGTAGCAGACGCGGCGAGGCCTGTGTGACGTCCCGGCGACACCGCGGACATCACTTCTCTGCTCGGGGTTGGCCTAGTTCATGCCGGCCGCGATCACCTCGTCGACCTCGGTGGCTCGGGCCGCCATTTCGGCGTGTGCCTTGTCCAGCGACTCGGCCTGATCTTCGTCGGCTTTCATCAACGCCTCGATGTTGAGGTCGGCCATGTCGTGAACACCCATGTCCCGGAAGGCTTTTTGCACCTTGTCGCCCCACAGCCCGATGTCCTTGACGATCGGTACGATGCGGCTGAACAGGTGCGAACGGAACTGGATCATCAGCGGCGAATGGTCAACCCACTCGGCGCACTCCTTGACGTCGAGACCCAGCCTCTCCATGACCTCCTCGCCGCGGAACCGGTCGCGCATCAGGTAGCAGGCATCCACGACGAATTCCTCACGGTCGTCGCGCTCGGCCGTGGTCAGCTCGGAGTAGTAGTCCTTCAACGAGATTCGACCGAAGGCCACATGTCGTGCCTCATCCTGCATGACGTAGGCGAGCAGCTGCTTGGCCAGCGAGCCCTCCGGCGCCAGATCCCGCTGCACCCCGAACGCTGCGAGTGCCAGTCCTTCGATGAGGACCTGCATGCCCAGATACGGCATGTCCCACCGTGAGTCGCTGAGGGTGTCTGCCAGCAGAGCGGAAAGGTTGGAGTTGATCGGGTAGACCAGACCGATCTTCTCCTGCAGGAATCGTGAGAAGGCTTCGACGTGCCTGGCCTCGTCCATGGTTTGAGTGGCGGCGTAGAACTTGGCGTCCAAATCGGGGACCACCTCGACGATCTTGGCCGCACACACCATCGCCCCCTGCTCCCCATGCAGGAACTGCGAGAAGTTCCAGGCCTGGTTGTGCTGGCGCATCTCGGCGCGGCGCTTCTCGTCCGCTGACTCCCACGCCGGGCTGCCGAACAGCGGGTGGAACTCGTCGGGCATTCCGACCGGGTTCATCGGGTCGACGTCCAGGCTCCAGTCGATGCGCGACTGCGCGTCCCACTGTTTGTCCTTGCCCTTCTGATACAGCGACAGAAGTCGGGCCCGTCCCTCGTCGTATTCCCAGGTGAAGCGGGCGTCGCCGGCGCTGGGGACCTCCCATGAGTAGGGGTCGGGCACCTGGGTGTACTTGTCTTTAGTGGTCACGAGTTGTCGCCTTTCGCCCCGGTCTTATGACTTGAATCACACAGTGCGCCCGTTTCGGCGGCCTCGTCAAGCGACATCGTCTGATCAGCGAAATTGAAGTAGACGACTACTTAATGCCCGCTCGCTACTTCCAATGCTCGTCGAGCAATGTCGACCAGGCGTGGCTCAGTTGCTTCCACTCGTCCGGGCAGCCCTGCGCACGTTCTTGGGGGAGCCCGCCGTCGCTGATCATGTCGGCGTTCGCATCGGGGTTGGAGCCGTAGATCCAGCACTGCAGGTTGTAGACGCGCTGTTGGTCCAGTGAGTGGACGTCGGCCATATCCGCCGCGCCGAGTTCAGTGCGTGCGGAGGCGGAGGCTTGGAACGCGCGGGCGAAATTCGTGATCGCTTTCAGCGATTCGGTGTCCACTTTGCCGTTGTCGCCGGGGGTCAGCAGGATGTAGGCCGCCAGTTGGTCGGCGGCGTCCTCTTCTTTGCCGGTGATCGGCAGGTCGTAGAGGGTGATCGCCATGTGGCCGGTCTCGTGATAGAACGTGGCGTCCTCGGAGCCGATGGCCGATGCGGTCGGATCCTTGTCTCCCGCCTTGGTGAAGATCTTCTCCCCGAGGTCGGCGTCCTCGTAGCAGATGGTGATGGTCTTCTGGCTCGGGCTCCAGAAGGCGTTGGCCTGGTCGCACTGCGAGCCGTGCAGGGGGATGTCCTGGGGCAGCTTCAGTGACTGGTTGATGTCGTCGGCGAGATCTTCCAGAACCATGTTGTCCTGCAACAGTTTTTTGCCGTTCTGCGCTTCAGGACTGGTGGCATCGTCGTAGGTGACGATCATCTTTCCGCCGGCGTCTGCTGTCGCGGTGTCCTCGGGGCCTTTGGCTTTTGGGGTCTCCGACACTGCTGACCCGGCCGAGGATTCGGCCTTCTCCTCGCTGCCGCCGCCACCGCACCCGGTCAGCAACAACCCAACTGCCAACACCGGCAGAATCCGAGCGCTCATCTTCCCGACCTCCGTCAACGCCACTGGTTATTGACACGGTCGCAGATTTACGCCGGTGGTGGGGGTGTTAGATCAACTCTCGCGGAGAAGCACTGCCGAGGAACTGGGAGCATGGAGGCAGCAACCGCCAGCAGGGAGACCAAGTGCCGCCGACGCTAGACGTCCTGTCAGACCATCGCGACGAACTGGGTGAAGGGCCATGGTGGGACGCCGAGGACGGCACTTTCTACTGGGTGGACAGCACGGGGTGTTCGGTGCACTGGGTTTGCCTGGACGGCGGTGACGTCACCACGATCTCCACGCCCGGCGAAGTGGGCTTCGTCGTCAAAACCCGGTCCGGGCTCCTTCTCGCCGGCTGCCGTGACGGCCTCTATGCCTACAACGGTGATAACTGGGAGTCGAGGTGGACGGGTAGTTGGGACACCTCGAGCGTGCGGTGCAACGACGGAAAAACCGACCGCAACGGGCGTCTGTGGTTCGGCACGTTGCACGACCCCGAGACCGAGCCCGTCGCGCATCTCTATCGCGTCCGAGACGGACGGCCGCAGGTGCGGCTCGACGGCGTCACCGTGTCAAACGGTCTCGGCTGGTCGCCGGACGGCACGCTGATGTACTACGCGGATTCGCCTACCCAGATCATTCGGGTCTTCGACTACGACGCGGCAGCCGGTGAGATCCACAACGGACGAATCTTCGCGATGGACGTAAAACCATCTGATCCGGACGGCCTCACCGTCGATGCGGATGGGTGTGTCTGGTCGGCGAAATGGGATGGGGGCAGGGTCGTCCGGTATACGCCGGACGGCCGGATCGATCGCGAAGTGGAGGTGCCGGTGTCGCGGCCGACCAGCTGCATGTTCGTGGGCAGCGATCTGCGCACGCTGGCCATCACGTCGGCGCTGCCTGACGTGCCGGAGGCGGAACCACTCGCCGGCGCGGTGTTTCTCGTCGACGTCGGCGCTCAAGGCTTGCCCGAGGCGCGGTTCGACGAGCAGCAGCTAACCGATTGAGTCGAGGTTAATTGGTTGACAACCTGTTTCGATCGGCCAGCTTGAGCTGCCTGGCGATCAGAAAGAGCGGGAACGAGACGCTGATCGCGATCACGAAGCCGGCCGCGACGTAGGCCCACAGATAACGGACTCCGAGTCGACGGCCCTCGGCGATCATCAGCACGGTTGCCGCCAGCGCGACGATCAACAGATCGTTGGTCAATGACGACGTCGCGTAGTTGACGTACCCGGCCGCGAAGAAGCCCGTCAGGCCGCCATTGCCCTCGCTGAGCATGTAGGCGACGGTGTTCCCGAACGCGAACACCAGCGCGGCGATTGCCAGGACAAGGTAGATGCCGCAGAGCAGCTTGTCGGTTCGAGGCAGGCGCGAAATCGTCGTCATCGACGGATTATGCGCCGATCGGTCGCGGCTGCGACGCCGATCTCAGGTCGTCCGTGGAGATTGCAATACGGAGTAATCGATGCCTCCGCCATCTGCAGGGACGTGCGTCGGGCTATTTTCTGCGGGTGGCTTTCTCATATGACCCCCGAGGACTGATCGGGCGCGCGGTGGACGCCGCGCGAGTGGGGCTCGACGTCTACAGCTGGGCCGAGGAACAAGTCGTCGGTGCGATTCGGCAGGGACTCGATTCGCTGGACCCTGCCGAGGCTCGCGAGGATGCCGCCCCCGAGGCAGTGTCGGAGGCATCAGTGCCGGACCCCGATTCGCTGTCCGGGAAGATGGGCCGGCTGCTGGACCGCGCGCTCGACCAGAACACCAAGGGGAGTCAGGTCGAGCTCTACCACCACCTGCTTGATCAGCTCGTCGCCGACGAGGCGCGCATCCTGGGCGCACTGTCCGACGGGTCGTCGTCGCCGATGGTGAACATCTACACCTGGCTCAGTCCACGTGTTCCGGGGCGGGCGGCGCTGGAGAATGCCTCGTTGATCGGGCGGACGGCGAACGTGGCTCTGCCGCAGATGGTTCCGCAATACGTCAGTCACCTGCTGTCACTAGGCCTGGTCGAAGCCGGCCCCGAAGACCCCGCCCTGGCCACTGAGTACGAGGTACTGATGGCCGAGACGTCGGTGCTTGCGGCCATCAAGAGCGCGTCGCGCGGTCCTCTGACCGCCAAAGTCGAAAAGTCGACATTGACGCTGTCGCCGCTCGGCACGTCGCTGTGGGCGGCCGCCACTGGGGAACTCGGTCAGTGAGCTCAGTATCCGTGCTGGCTATCTCCAGCTGGACTGAGATCAAGGCCGACTTCAGCGCCTATTGGATGGTGTACCTGTCGATGCCGTTCGTCGCGGCGTTCGTCGGGTGGAGCACGAAAATCGTGGCGCTCGAAATGCTTTATCGCCCGATCGAATTCAGGGGGTGGGGCCCGTTCGGATGGCAGGGCATCGTGCCGCGGCGGGCGGGCAAGGTCGGCTCGAAGACCATCGATCTGCTGACGTCCAATCTGCTGAAACCCGAAGAGCTGCTGGACCGCATCGACGCCAACGAAGCCGTCGACGCGCTGCGCGGTCCGCTCGCCGCAGCGATCGACGACATCTCCCGCGACCTTGCCGACGAGATTCGCCCCGGCCTGTGGGATGCGCTACCGGAATCCGCCAGACGGGGGATCCAGGACCGGATGCACAGGCAGGCGCCCCACATCGTCGAGAACATGCTCACCGAGATGAAGGCCGACCTGCCGCGCTACCTCGATCTGCACTTCATGGCGGTGACGACGCTGGTGCGCAACAAGGAGAAGCTCGTCAAGCTGATGCGCAGCGTCACCACCGATGCCATGGCGTTCGTGCGGCGCAGCGGCATCTACTTCGGTCTGGTGATCGGTCTGGTTCAGATGGTGGCGTGGGCGCTGTTCAAGAACCCGTGGATCATGCCGGCCTTCGGGTTCGCAGTCGGCTTCATCAGCGACTACATCGCGTTGAACATGCTCTTCCGGCCGATGCACCCGCGAAAGTTCCTCGGTTTCATCCCCTTTCAAGGCTTGCTGCATGCCGAGCGGGACAAGATCACCCGCGACTACGCCAAGATCCTGGCCGACGATCTGTTCTCACCCGAGCTCATGTTCGACGCGATCATCAAAGGCCCCGGCTCGGACAAGCTGTTCGCGTTGGCCGCCAAGGAAATCGACGCCGCCATTGACGCCCAGACCGGCGTCGCGCGACCGATGGTCACACTGGCGGTCGGCACCAAGCGATACCGGGCGCTGAAGGACCGCGTCGTCGCGCTGGTGTTGGAGCGTCTCCCGGATACCTTGCTGGAGGCCCAGGAGTACGCGGCGAACGCGTTGAACCTCGAGCAGGTCGTCATCGACAAGATGAGTCAACTGACCGAGGAGGAGTACGAGTCGATCCTGCGGCCGGTGTTCAAGGATGACGAGCCGTTGATGATCGCGGTCGGCGCGGTGCTCGGCGGCGTGGTCGGTGAGCTTCAGGTGCAGATCATCGAATTCTTCACCCACTGAGTGCGGCTACAGCGCCGGAGTGGTGGGCTGCAGAACCGCGGTGGCAACAGCCTCCGCCCGCAGGTGCTCGAAGGCTTGGTAGTCCGGATCGTTGACCATGTCGACGAAGTGTTGCCGGCTGGGATAGCGGAACAATGCCACCAGGTCCCAGTCGCCGCCAGCATCGGCAAGCAGGGATGGATGGCCGGCGCCGCCGTACATAATCGTCACCCCGTAGCGTTCCTGGATCCCGGAGCTGCTGAAGTGCTCGATGTACTCCCGGTACTTGTCCGCACCGCCGGGTGCGAACCGCACGAGGTTGAGCATCACCACCGGTGCGCTCGGATCGGCGGCGACGAACTGCTCGAGTGCGGACGTGTCGAGAGCAGACATGGTGTTCTCCCTTGGTAAGTTACTTGCTGAATAACACGCAAGTTAGTCGACGGCACTGACAAGTTCGGCCTCAGGCAGGATGACCAGGCATGGAGGAGTTGCGATCGGCTCGCCGGACTCAGGCCGAACGTCGAGAAGACGCTCGACAACGCGTGCTGCTAGCCGCCACGGCGTTGGTTGCCGTGCACGGGTCGCGCGCGGTGTCGCTGGCTGCCGTCGGCGAGGCCGCCGGGTACAGCCGCGGCATCGTCCACCACCATTTCGGCAGCAAGGCGCAGTTGCTCGAGGAGCTCATCAAGTTCACCCAGACGTTCGACGTCCCGGCTGACTCGGCGACCGGGCTCGGCCGGCTGACCGATTTCGTGGCGGCCTACCTGAGCGGACTGCACGAGCGGTCACCGCGCTCGGAAGCGTTCCTCAAACTCTGGACCGAATCCGCGGGTGCCGAACCGTCGCTGGCCGAGCTTTTCGCCGAGCGCGACGCGCAGTTCCGAGAAGTCCTCGCGCAGTACATCGTCGACGGGATCAACGACGGCTCCGTCCGACCCGATATCGACCCTCAGACCGCCGCCGTCGCAATCATCGGGCTCTTGCGCGGCAGCGCTCTGATGGCGTTCTCAACGGCGAGTGACGTGTCGGCGGCGGATCTGGCATCGGTGGCCGTCGAAGGTCTCGAGCGGAGCTTGGCGGCCGACGACTGACGCCGGTTTCGAATTTCACCTGGCCTTGCAGCGTGGGTGACGTCGGGTTCAGCGAGGAAGAACGGCGAGCCACACGTGGGTCAACGTCTCGGCTGCAGCGTCCAATGCGACCCTTCGCTTGGCGGCGGCGTAGAAGTGCCGCTCGGTCATGGACACCAGGGCAGCACTGATAGCGGCCGCGCCCAGCGGACTGTCGTCATCCGGTACGCCGGCATTGACCAACAACCGTCGCGTTGCACGGCCCGTGGCCGAGACCGCTGCCTGCCACGATGCCTCGATCTCGGGCACGGCAGGTGCCAACTCCACGGCCACCTTCATGACGGCGCCGTGCTCCGTCCACATCCGCGCAGTCTGAGTTACGGCTTCGCGCAGTGCTTCTCGCGGATCCTCAGGCGCCTGAGTCTCGGCGCGGTCAACAGCCTCCACCACGCTGGTGGCTGTCCTGCTCACCAACGCGGCCAGGACGGCGTTCTTCGAGGCGAAATAGAAGTAGAGGGCTCCGCGTGTGATTCCGGCCGCGGTCGCGATGGTCTCGACGGTCATACGGTCCAGGCCGTCCTCGGCGAGTTGACGTTCCGCCGCATCGAGAATCGCGAGCTCGCGCTGGTCTCCCTTCGACGGTGAGGCCCGGCGCCTGGTTGAGCGTCCCTTCGGTCCAGGCATGACCGGACTCTACAGGGTGCTGACAAATTTCTGCGCAGTGTCGATTTTTATCGACGTGATGTAGATTCGCCATATGTCACCTCAACACCGACGGACCTTCTTCATCACCGGCGTCAGCTCGGGACTGGGACGCGCCTTTGCCCAAGCCGCGCTCGACGACGGCCACTCCGTCATCGGCACGGTCCGTAAGTCGGCAGACGCGGAGGCCTTCAGCGCTATGGCGCCGGGACGGGCGATCGCTCGCGAGCTCGACGTGACCGACGACGACGCCGTATTCGCCGTCGTCGACGATGTCGAGTCCACCGTCGGCCCCATCGATGTCGCGATCGCCAATGCCGGCTACGGGCACGAAGGGGTCTTCGAAGAGTCCTCCATGGCTGAACTGCGAGCGCAGTTCGACGCCAACGTGTTTGGTGCGGTGGCGACCATCAAAGCGGTGCTTCCGCACATGCGTCGACGTCGCGCGGGGCACATCTTCGGCGTCACCTCAATGGGTGGGTTGATGACCGTTCCCGGCTTGGCCTACTACCACGGAAGTAAGTACGCCCTCGAAGGCATCCTCGAAACTGTCGGCAAAGAGGTCAAGGCGCTCGGGATCCACGTCACCGCCGTCGAGCCCGGCTCCTTCCGCACCGATTGGGCGGGCCGGTCGATGGTGCGGACCCAGCGCAGCATCAGCGACTACGACGCGCTGATGGATCCCGTGCGGGCGAACCGAATCGCGGCCAGCGGCAATCAGCTTGGTGATCCCGTGAAGGCCGGTCGTGCCCTCTTGACCGTCATCGACTCCCCAAATCCGCCCGCCCACCTCATCCTCGGCTCCGACGCCCTACGGCTGGTGGCGAATGGGCGCGCCGCGGTTGACCAGGAGATTGCGGCGTGGGCCGATTTGTCGCGCTCGACGGATTTTCCGGACGGCGCGCAGATCGCGAACTGAACGGCGGTACGGGGCGGCAATGGTTATGCCAAATTCCCGGAAGCTCCCCGGGCGGATCGGTGAGCCCATGATCATCTGACTGGTGATCTCCGGGCCGCACAGGCGGTTAGGCTCACTGTCCATGGGTGCCCTGGACGGCCGCGTCGCGTTCATCACCGGGGGCGCGCGTGGTCAAGGACGCGCGCACGCTCTGGCGCTGGCGGCGGAAGGCGCGAACATCGCCCTCGCCGACGCGCCCCGCCCGATGAACCTGACCTATCCACTGGCCACGGAGGAAGATCTGCGCGCGACCGCCAAGGACGTCGAAGAGCTTGGCGTGCTGTGCCTTCCGATCGCGACGGATGTCCGCGACGCCGACGCGGTGAACGCCGCCATCGAGGAAACCGTCCGCGGCCTAGGCAGCCTCGACATTCTGGTGGCCAACGCGGGCGTAGTGAGCACCGGAGCGCTCGACGAGGTGACCGACGAGGCGTGGTCGCAACTCATGGACACCAATCTGACGGGCGTGTTCCACATCCTGCGGGCTGCCTTACCGGTGATGCGCCAGCAGCGTTTTGGCCGGATCGTGGTGACCTCGTCGATGGGCGGCCGCATGGGCATCCCAGAACTCGGGGCGTACAACGCCACCAAGTGGGGCGTGATCGGGCTGGCCAAGTCGGTGGCGCTGGAGGTCGCCAAGGACGGCATCACCGTCAACGTCATCTGCCCGACCACCGTGCACACCCCGATGGTGCAGCCAGCGGACAGCGACGGTGTTCCCGACGAACTGGTACAGCGGATGATGCGGGCCAATCCGATTCCGCAGCCGTGGATCGAGCCCGAAGATGTCAGCCGCGCGTTGCTCTATCTGGTCACCGACGCCGGCGTCGTCACCGGAAGTGTCCTCGAGATCGGGCTGGGCGGCAGCGCTCGACTGCACTGAGCGGCTTGAGGTCGCGCTGCTTAGTGCCGCAGTTCAAGTGAGAGCCGATGACGGTGTGATGCTTCAGGACATAGGAATGGGGTGTGTCAAGACATCGGAATAGCTTGACGGCGTGACGTTAAGTGGATGTCGAAGGCTCGCCTGGTCATCACCGCGGTCGTTATCGAGGGTCGTAGCCAATCTTCGGTGG